>NZ_JBEZWN010000057.1:0-49293 GCF_040637495.1 Streptomyces sp. NPDC029044 | reverse complement strand
GGCGGGCGCTGCCCGCCCCGCGGCTCGGCTCCTGCGCGCCTCTCACCTACGCCCTGCCGTCTTTGGGCCCGGCACACCCGCCCCCAACGCTGCTCGGCATCAACGCGACGCAGGAACAGTACGACGCGCTGAGAGCCGCCATGCATCTCGACCAGCCGGTCGCCGTGCAGTACTGGCTCTACCTCCGCGACCTCCTTCAGGGTGACCTCGGCAGCTCGTTGTTCAGCGGCGAATCCGTGCTGGGGCTGATCGGGCAACGCCTGCCCGTCACCCTGGCGTTGGTGACCGGGGGAACCGTGCTCGCGAGCTTCGTCGGCGTCGTGCTCGGCGTGTACAGCGCGACGCGCGGCCGGTTCAGCCGCCGGGCGTTCGACATCGTGTCCCTGCTGGGCAGCGCGGTGCCCAACTTCTGGATCGCGCTGCTCCTGGTCGCCGTGTTCGCCGTCAAGTTCGCCGTCTTCCCGGCCACCGGGTACACGCCCTTCTCCCAGTCACCGGCGCAGTGGGCAGCCGGCCTCGTCCTGCCCGTCATCTCCCTCGCGATCGGCGGAGTCGCCTTCATCTCCAAGGTCACTCGCGACGCGATGCTGTCCACCCTCGGCCTCGACCACATCAGAACGCTGCGCGCCTCCGGTATCCGGCCCGCGTCGATCATCTGGAAACACGCGTTGCGGGGCTGCGGACTGCCGGTGGTGACCACGATCGGCCTCATGATGATCACGTTCATCCCCGGCACGATCCTCATCGAGAACGTCTTCACCCTGCCCGGCCTCGGCACCACGGTCGTGGACGCGACCAACCAGCACGATCTGCCGGTCGTCCAAGGTCTCACCATCACGTTCACGGTCATGGTGATCGTGGTGAACCTCCTCGTCGACATCCTCTACAGCTTCCTCAACCCCAAGGTGCGTACGGAATGACCACTGTCGAGGCGCCCCCGAAGGCGCGATCGCGGCCGAGGACCAACCCCTTCGCCGGGATCCGGCGCCGTCCCGTCGCCGCCACCGCGCTCGTCGTGGTCGTCGGGATCACCGCCGCCGTGGTCCTCGCCCCGGTCCTGGCGCCGCACCCGCCGCTGGCGCAGGACCTGCTCCACGCACTGTCCGGTCCGTCGGCGGACCATCCACTGGGCACCGACGCCCTCGGCCGCGACGTGCTGAGCCGACTGCTGTACGGCGGCCGGCCGACCCTGATCGGGGTGGGCGTCGCCGTACTCGTCTACGCCTTTGTCGGCATGTCACTGGGCATGCTCGCCGGCTACCTGCGGGGCTGGACCGACCGGGTCATCGTCGCCGCGCTGGACGTCATGCTCTCGGTGCCCGCCGTCATCATCACGCTCGCCGTCCTCGCGATCTTCTACCAGAGCAACGTCGCCGCCATGCTCACGATCGGCTTCTTCGCGTCCGCGGGCCTCGCCCGGATCATCCGCAGCTCGTGCATCGCGCTGCGCGAGGAACTGTTCGTGGACGCCGCCAGGGTGTCCGGGCTCGGCCCGGCCCGGATCATGGCGCGGCACATCCTCCCCCGGCTGACCGGGCAGGTGCTGGTCCCGGTCTTCCTCTTCTCGGGCAACGCGCTCGCCATCCAGACCGGCCTCGGCTTCCTCGGTCTGGCCACCCCGGCGCCCGCCCCGAGCTGGGGCGGCATGGTCGGAGATGCCGCGCAGATCATGCAGCAGGACCCCTACCTGCTGTTCGTCTCCGGCGGCGTGATCGGCCTCATGTCCCTGTCCTTCGGGCTGGTCGGCGACGGGCTGCGGGACCTCGAACAGGACCGGCAGCAGTCCACGGGTGGCCGGCTGCGCCGGCCGGCACCCGCAGCGGACACCGAGGACGCCGCGACGTCACCGGACGGACCGCCGGAGGGGGCGGTGCTCGCGGTGCGCGACTACTCGATTGCCTTCGCCACCGCGCAAGGGCCACGGACCGTCGTCGACTCCGTCGGTTTCACGGTGCGCCCCGGTGAGATCTTCGGTCTCGTCGGGGAGTCCGGCAGCGGAAAGACGGTGACCGGCCTGTCCCTGCTCGGCCTGCTTCCGCCCAACGGGACCGTGACGGGCGGCGCGGCCTGGCTGGCCGGCACCCGGATCAGCGGCCTGCCGGAACGGGAGTTGCAGGGCATCCGCGGCAGCGAGATCGCCCTGGTGTCGCAGGAACCCATGGTGGCGCTCGACCCGTACTTCACCATCGGCTCCCAGCTGGCCGAGGTCGTCCGGCGCACCGATGACGTGCCGGGCGGCAAGGACGCCGTACGGCAGCGGATCCGGGAACTGCTGACCAGCGTCCACCTACGCGATCCGGACGACGTCGCGCGCAGATACCCGCACGAACTGTCCGGCGGCATGCTCCAGCGGATCGCCATCGCCATGGCCCTGGCCGGCTCACCGAAGGTGCTGATCGCCGACGAACCCACCACGGCACTGGACGTCACGGTGCAGGCAGGCATCCTCGATCTGCTCCGCACGCTGCGCGACGAGCGGGGGATGGCGATCATCCTGATCACGCACGACCTCGGGGTCGTCGCCGACACGTGCGACCGCGCGATCGTGATGGAGCGGGGCCGGATCGTCGAGGAAGGCTCGGTCGACGACATCTTCTACCGGCCCGAGCACCCGTACACGAGGCAACTCATCGCCAGCACCCCCAGCATCGCTCCTATCGAGGGCAGGATCGCGTGACCGGAACACCCGTACTCCGACTCGACGGCCTCGCGGTCCGCTATCCCTCCCGCGGCTTCCGCAAGCCCCCGGCCACCGTTATCGAGGACGTGTCGTTCGAGGTCGGTGAAGCCGAGACGGTCGCCCTCGTGGGCGAGTCCGGCTCGGGGAAGACCACCATCGGCAAGGCGGTACTGGGGCTGACCCCGGTCAGCGCCGGACGCGTGCTGCTCGCCGGGCGGGACATCACCGGTCTTGCGGGCCGGGCCCGCCGGCTGCTGTCCTCCGACATCCAGGCCATCTTCCAGAACCCCTACGGGTCACTGAACCCGGCGCTGCCCGTGGGTCGCACCCTGGCCGAGCCCCTTCTCACCACCGGCTCCGCCCTGTCCCGCACAGAGGTCCACGAGCGCATCGCCGACCTGCTCCGCCGGGTCGGCCTGCCGGAGGACGCGGCCGCGCGGTACCCGGCCCAGTTCAGCGGGGGCCAGCGCCAGCGCATCGCCATCGCCCGGGCGGTGGCCCGGCAGCCCAGGATCATCATCTGCGACGAGCCGACCAGTGCCCTCGACGTCACCACCCAGGCCGCGGCCCTGGACCTCCTCGCCGAGCTCCAGAACACCTTCGGCTGCGCGTACCTGTTCATCACCCACGACCTCGCTGTCGTCAAGGAGTTCGCGGCGCGCACGCTGGTGTTGGAGCAGGGGCGCATCGTCGAGGAGGGCCCCAGTGCCGACGTGTGCGACCGCCCCCGGCACGAGTACACCCGGCGTCTGGTGGCGGCCGCGCCCGTCCCGGATCCGGTGCTGCAGCGCATGCGCCGTCAGTGGTGGGCGGAGGTGCAGGCGGCCGCCGGGTGAGGGGGACGGATGGCGCCTCGACACCGGGCCGGACCATGCCTCCACGCCGGGCGTGAGCACGGGCCGGAGCCGGTGAGCGCTCCGACGACGGTGTGCGCGATCTGTTCTCCTGCCTGCCGCCTCCGCGACCGGCTCGGGGAAGACCCGTTGTGGCGGGCGCCGGTCAGGCGGATTCCCGGAAGCGGAGCAGCAGGTCGTCCCGGAGGGGTTCGGCGGGGGTCTCCTTGCCGCTCAGGGCGTCGACCACGCGGCGGGCCAGCCCTCGCGCGATGGTGTCGGTGTCACGGACCACCGTCGTCAGCGGCGGCTGGACCAGCGACGCCCCCGGGATGTCGTCGACGCCGATCACGGCGAGGTCGTCCGGGGCGCGCAGCCCGAGGTGACCGAGGCCCGCGAGCACGGCGAGGGCAATGTTGTCGTTGAACGCGCAGATGCCCGTCACGGGCGGGTCGGCAGCCAGCCACCCCTTCACCGCTTCGGCGGCCCCGGCCGCGTCGAGGGGCACCGTCCGGACGTCCGGCTCCGGCATGCCCAGGTCGGCACAGACCTTGCGGACGCCGTCCAGCCGCGGCCGGGCCAGGACGTCGAGTCCCGGCAGGTCGGGGTAGGCGTAGCCGAGCCGGCGGTGCGGTGCGGCGAGGTGCCGTGCCTGGAGTGCGCCGATCGGCTGCTCGGGGACCAGCGGCGGCCGCGGCTCACCTCGCGTCGAGCCGTGCATCGCCATCACGACCTCGATGCCCGCCGTCCGCATCGCCTCGGCCTCCCCGGCGTCGAACGCCTGGAGGGCCAGCACGGCCGCCGGGGTCATGGCCTTCCAGATGTCCCGCAGGGGGCGCGCGGGATGCGCCGACGAGTGCACCACGAACGTCAGGCCGTTCTCGGCGAAGGCGTTGGTCAGCTGCTGGATGAGCCGTCCGAGGACATGCTCGATCGGCCAGTCGGGCAAGAGGCCGAGCACGATCTCCGAACGTCCCGTGCGCAGGGCACGCGCCGCGGCCGAGGGTGCGTAACCCAGCCGGGAGGCCGCGTCCCACACCCGCTGCCGGGTGGTCTCGGGGATCTTCTGGTGGGGCACGCCGTTGAGCACGTAGCTCACCGTCGCGCGGGAGACTCCGGCCTCGCGTGCCACATCCGCGCTGGTCACCCGTCTGCCCTCGGACACCCCGGTCAGCCCCCTCGCCTCGGTCGCACCTCTTGTCAAAGCCCACGGCCGCGGTTAGCTTACCGGCCAGATCGCTCAACTGGCACGCGTAAGTGAAACGAGTAGGCAGCGCCCGCCCGGAGCATTCCCCGCGCACCCTGCCGGGACGACTCACCCCCCTGGGCCACCAGTCGTCCCACCCCCTTCCTTGTACTCGTCGTCCTGTCGAGGAGCAGCCGTGTCCGGCACCGAGAACGCCGCGAGAAGCCCGTGGAGGACCGCGACCCTCGCGGGTATGGCCTCCTACCTGGACGCCGCGGCCCTGGTCACGTCCGGTATCGCCATCGGCGGCTACTACGCGGAACCGCTCCAGCTCGGCGCCGGCGCCATCGGCTCGCTGCTGGGCCTCCAGACGCTGGCGTTCGCGGTCGGCGCGCTGTTCGGCGGCCGGCTGGGCGACCGGTTCGGCCGCCGGAAGGTCTTCACCCTCTCCCTCGTCCTCTACGCGGCCGGGGTCCTGCTGCTCCTGGTGGCGATGGACCCCGCTCTGCTCTACGCCGGTGTGGTCGCCACCGGCCTGGCCATCGGCGCGGACCTCCCCGTCTCGCTCGCCCTCGTCAACGAGGAGGCACCCGCTGGCAAGAAGGGCACCATGGTGGTGTTCTCCGGCATGCTCTGGCTCGCCGGGATCGTGGCCGTGCTGGTGCTGAGCTCCTTCATGGGAGTCCAGGGCATGCCGGGCGGCCGGATCCTGTTCGCCCACCTCCTCGTCGTGGCGGTCGTCGTCCTGCTGCTTCGGCTCGGCCTCAGCGAATCGGCCGAGTGGACGGCCGCCCGCACGACGGCCCGCTCCGAGAACATCGAGTTCGGCCGCGTCCGGGACCTCTTCCGGGCACCGGCCTCCTACGCCCTGCTTGCGACAGGCCTCTACTACGCCACCTGGAACCTCGGCGCGAACACCCTCGGCCAGTTCGGCACCTTCCTGTGGACCGCTCTGGCCAGGGGCGAGGTGGCGCAGTTCTCTCAGCTGACCCTGGTCGGACTGCCGGTCGGCTTCGCCGCCGGACTGCTGTTCATGCGCGTGGTCGACAAACCGTCCCGGCATACCTGGTTCGCCGTCGGCTCCGGTCTGATCGTCCTGGCCTGGGCGCTGCCCGCGTTGCTGGGGCCGGGCAAGTTCACCCTGGTCGCCGTCATGCTCCTCTCCGGGCTCGGCAACTCCTTCGCCGGCGAGGCCGTCTACAAGGTCTGGTCGCAGGAGCTGTTTCCGACCCTGCTGCGGGCCACCGCCCAGGGCGTCACGATGGCCTTCACCCGGGCCGTCGCCGGACTGGCCGCCCTGGGCACGCCTGCCTTCGCCCTGGGGCACACCCGCCTGATGTTCGCCGTCCTGTTCGGCCTGGCGCTGGCCGCGGCGGTCATCGGCCTGATCTGGGTCCCGCGCCTGCCGACGACTCCCCGGCCCGAGCCGGAGGCACCCGGGACGACCGCGGCATGCGCACCCCGCACGGCGGCCGTGTGACCGCCGGACCGCGCACGGCGGCCCTGCGACCACCGGACGACCCCTCGCGGCAGCCGTGTGACCACCGGCGCGCCGGACGGCTGCGGCTCCCGTCGAACGCCGCCTCCACCCCTCAACCATCAGGAGAACCCGATGGCTCTGACTCCGCCGCCGTTCGACCCGGAGATCGCCGCGCATCTCGACGCGATCCACGCGTGGCTGCCGGCGACGATCACCCCGGACATGATCCCGGCCGGGCGGGAACTGCCCGCCGGCATGCCACCGCTTCCGACGAACGAGGAACTGGCCGGCGACGGCCTCTTCGAGGTCGAGGAGCGGGCGGTCCCGGGGCCGCCGGGCGCGCCGGACGTCGCGCTGCTGATCTGCCGGCCCATGGCCGCGACCGAGCCACGCCCCGTCGTCTACAACATCCACGGCGGCGGCATGGTGACCGGCACCCACCGGCTGGGGATGCCTCTCGACTGGGCCGGAGAACTGGGCCTGGTCGTGGTGTCCGTCGACTACCGGCTCGCTCCCGAGCACCCGCACCCGGCTCCGGTGGAGGACTGCTACGCGGGCCTGCTGTGGACGGCCGAGCACGCCAAGGAGATCGGCGGCGACCCGGACCGCATCATCCTCGTGGGCGGCAGCGCGGGCGGCGGGCTCGCCGCGGCGGTGGCGGTGCTCGCCCGCGACCGGGGCGGCCCGCGCGCGATCGGCCAGATGCTGATGTGCCCGATGCTCGACGACCGCAACGACACCCCGTCCGCCCACCAGATGGCGGGCCTGGGCGTGTTCGACCGGACGTCCAACGAGACCGGCTGGGGCGCGCTGCTCGTTGCGGCGCGTGGCACGGCGGACGTCTCGCCCTAGGCTTCGCCGGCTCGCGCCGACGATCTGTCCGGTCTTCCCCCGGCGTTCATCGACGTGGGCTCGGCGGAGACCTTCCGCGACGAGGACGTCACCTACGCGAGCCGCATCTGGCAGGCGGGCGGCACCGCCGAGCTGCACGTGTGGCCGGGCGGCTTCCACGGGTTCGACAGCCTGGTGCCCGAAGCGGCCCTCTCCGTGGACGCCCGCGCCGCCAAATTGCGCTGGCTGCGCCGGCTTCTGGGGGAGACCGGGGAGGCGGGGGAGGCGGGGGAGACGGCCCAGGCCGGCTGAGGCCTGCCCGGGCGCGCCCTCTCACGCCGGAGGCGGAGCGGTGGTCCGCCGCGGCACCAGGGTGGGTGAGAGCTTGATCTGCACCGGCGGCTTGCGGCGGTCGGCGATCCGCTCCACGAGGAGGCGCGCGGCGTTGCCGCCGATCTCGTGGCCCGCCTGGTCGACGCTCGTGAGGGAGATCGGCCCGAAGGAGGCGAACGTCGTGTTGTCGTAGCCGGCCACCGAGATGTCACCCGGCACCGACACCCCGGCCTCGGCGAAGGCCTCCAGCACCCCCATGGCAACGATGTCCGCACCGGCGAAGACGGCCGTCGGCCGGTGTGGCCGCGCGAGCAGCTGTCTGGCGCCCTCGTAGCCGCCCTGCTGGGTGTAGCTGGTGGAGACGACGTCGATCTCCTCCGCGAGACCGTGGGCCCGCATGGCGCGCCGATAGCCGTCGGCGCGCTGGGCGTTGGGCATCTCCTCGATGCGGGTCGGGTCGGTTTCGTGGTGCTCGATATGGGCGATCCGGCGGTGTCCGAGGCCCGTGAGGTGACCCACGAGCATGGCCGCGCCCGCCACGTCGTCGTCCGTGACGGTGTCGTAGACCGCGGAGTGTCCGTGGCGGCCCACGACGACGGTCGGCACGGCGCCGGCGATGTGCTCAAGACGGGCGCGCGAGGAGACGGGGGCGATCAGGATGATGCCGTCCATCCCGCGGTCGATCATGGCCTCGGTGACACGTGCCTCCGCCTTCTCGTCGTTGCACCCGCCGGGGCCAAGGAAGACCTGGTAGTCGGTGTCCGCGAGCCGACCGGTGATCCCGTCGAGGATCTCGGGGAAGAACGGGTTGCGGATGTCGGGCAGCATCACGCCGATCGTGTACGTCTGGCCGCGCAGGCCCCGGGCGGCCGCGAGCGGCCGGTAGCCCAGTTCGTCGATCGCCCGGCGCACCTTCGCGCGCATCTCGGGGCTGGCGCCGTAGGCGTTGCGCAGCACCTTGGAGACCGCCGTCGTGGACACCTGGGCGTGCCGCGCCACGTCGACGATCGTGACGCGGCGGGACGGTGCCGACGGTTCCATACCTGTGCCCTCCAGCGTGGGGAACGTTGCCGGTGAGTGTACGGATCCAACCCCCGCACAGTAAGGCGGCGGCGTGATCGTCCCGAGCCGGCCTCGTGGATCGCACTCTGATCGTTCGTCACAGCAGTGCAGCGTGCGCGGCATCTTGACGTCATGCGGGGCGCTCTCTAGGGTCTGGCAACACCCTTTGGGAAACGTTACCCATTCAGTGGGTCCGGGGCGTCCGACCTCGGTGCCCGACCACATCCCCCAGACGCGGAACCCGCCCGGCGGCCGTACGGCGCCGAGCCGACCCCATTCGATCGCGCCAGAGCTTGAAACGTTTCAAGGAAGAGGTCCGCCTGTGACCCTCGCCCCGCACGAGCACCCGCCGGACCACGACCGCACGCCCCGCACGGTGCCGCCGGTCACGGTGCCGCGCCACCCTCGCGCCAGGCCTCCCTGGTGGTTCGCCGCCCCAGCCCTGCTGCTCTTCGCCTTCGTCGTGCTGGTACCGAGCGCCCGCGGTGTGTACTACGCCTTCACCGACTGGGACGGCCTCGACCCCGACTTCTCGTTCGTCGGCCTGAACAACTTCACGGCCATGGCCGGCGACGCCGACGCCGTGCAGGCCGTCTGGCACACCCTGCTGATCGCCGTGTCGATCACGGTCTTCCAGAACGCGCTGGGCCTGGTGCTGGCCCTCGGGGTCAACACGGCCATCAAGTCCCGCAACCTGCTGAGGGTGTTCCTGTTCGCGCCGGCCGTGATCACCCCGATCGTCACCGCGTACCTGTGGCGCAACCTGCTCGGCCCGCAGGGCGCCGTCAACACCCTCCTGGCCGCCGTGGGGCTGGACGGCTGGCGGCAGGACTGGCTGGGCAGCCCGGACCTCGCGCTGTGGGCCCTGGTCGCCGTCATCGTGTGGCAGTACGCGGGCTACTCCATGGTCATCTTCCTGGCCGGACTCCAGTCGGTGCCCAAGGAGATCCATGAAGCCGCGGCGATCGACGGCGCGGGCCCCGTACGGCGCTTCTGGTCGGTGACCCGTCCGCTGCTGGCCCCGGCGTTCACCATCAACCTGATGCTGTCGATCATCGGCGGGATCAAGCTCTTCGACCAGGTGTACGCGCTGACCGGAGGCGGACCGGGACACGCCACCGAGACCATCTCGACGCTGATCTACAAAGACGCCTTCACTCTGGGCGAGTTCGGCTACAGCATCGCGCTCGCCGTGGTGCTGACGATCATCGTCGCGGTCGTCTCCACCGGGCAGTACCTCGCGCTGTTCCGCAACGAGAGGGCCGCGTCATGAACCGTTACCGCCCCCGCACCCTCGCCCTCGAACTGGCGATGATCGCCGCCGCGCTCTTCGTCGGCTTCCCGGTGTACGTCCTGGTCAACCTGGCCGTGCGGCCGACTTCCGACACGTCGTCACCCATCGTGCCGACGGCCTCGCCGACCCTCGACAACTTCTCGCAGGCCTGGCAGCAGGGCGCGCTCGGCGGGGCGCTCGCCAACAGCGTGCTGGTGACGGCCGGCAGCGTCGCCGTCGTGCTGGCCGTCTCCGCCCTCGCCGCGTATCCGCTGGCCCGCGTCACAGCCCGCTGGTCCCGCGGCGCGTACCTGCTGGTCCTCCTCGGTCTGGTGCTGCCCTTCCAGCTCGCCTCGCTGCCGCTCTACCAGACCATGCGCGACATGGGCCTGCTCGGCACCCCCTGGGGACTCATCCTCTTCTACTCCGGTCTCCAGGTGCCGTTCACCGTCTTCCTCTACACCGGCTTCCTGCGTGCCCTGCCCCGTGACTTCGAGGACGCCGCCCTGATCGACGGCTGCACACCGCTCCAGGGCTTCCGGTACGTGGTGCTGCCGATGCTCAAGCCGATCACCGTGACGGCGCTGGTGCTCAACGCCGTTGCCGTGTGGAACGACTTCTTCACCCCGCTGCTGTACCTGAGCGGCAGCAGCCAGCAGACCCTGCCGGTCGCGATCGCCGGGTTCGTCGGCCAGTACGTCACCGACTGGAACCTCATCTTCGCCGCTCTCGTGATCAGCGTCCTGCCCGTCCTGATCGTCTACTTCCTGCTTCAGCGCAGCATCATCAACGGCTTCGCGGGCGGACTGCGGGGCTGACCCACGCACCTTCCGTCCCTCAAGCACCGGCCACGGCCGTCCACCCCAGGGAGACACCATGAAGACACGCATACCGACGGCCCTTCTGGCCGGTGTGACGGCGACGGCCTTTCTGGCCGCTTGCGGCGGCGGCACCAAGGCCGTAGACTCCGGCGGCGGATCGAAGACGCTGACCCTGGCCTCGGTCGACCAGGGCTCCGTCGAGGACGTCGTCAAGGCCTTCGAGAAGGCCAACCCGGGCGTCAAGGTCCGCTACACCACCAGCGGCGCCGACCAGTACCAGCAGCAGATCCGCACCCAGCTCGCGTCGGGCACCGCGCCCGACGTGATGTCGGTCTGGCCGGGCAACGGCAACCCCGCCGCCACTCACGTCCTGGCCAAGCCCGGCTACCTGCGGGACCTCTCCGACCAGCCCTGGGCCGCCAAGATGCCCCCGGCGATCAAGACCGTCGCCCAGTACGAGGGCAAGACCTACACCGCGATCTTCGGGCAGAACGGCATCGGCGCCGTCTACAACCAGCAGGCCATGGACAAGGCCGGTCTCACCCCGCCCGACACCTGGAGCAAGCTCCTGGACTTCTGCAAGGCCGCGAAGGCCAAGGGGACTCCCGCCTTCGCCCTCGGCAACCAGGACAACTGGGTGACCCAGCTCGTCCAGTACGCGCTGGTCGCCACGACCGTCTACGGCCCCGACCGCGACTTCGACAAGAAGATGCAGGCCGGTCAGGCCACCTTCGCGAAGTCGCCGTGGACGACCGCCCTGGACAAGTACCTGACGATGGAGAAGAGCGGCTGCTTCCAGGACAACCCCCTGGGCACCAACTACGAGGCCAGCCAGCAGCTCGCCGCTTCCGGCAAGACTCTCGGCATCGTCCAGGGCAACTGGGTGATCGCCCTGCTCAAGGGGAAGAACCCGAAGGGCACCTTCACCTTCAAGGCACTGCCGGCCACCGACGCCCCCTCCGCGACCCTCATCCCGGCCGCAGCGGGCGCGGGCTACGGCATCAACGCCAAGACGAAGAACGAGGCCCTGGCACTGAAGTTCGTGAACTTCGTGATGTCGCCCGAGGGCATGAACCTGTTCGCGAAGAAGCAGGGCAGCCTCCCGGCCCTGCCGGACACCGGCTACGCGGTCGACCCGTCGCTCACCGAACTCTCCACGTTTCGTCAAGGCCAATCGCACGGTGCCGTTCATGGACCAGCTGTGGCCCAACGCCAAGGTCCAGCAGACCATGCTCAGCGGCCTCCAGGAGATCTTCAGCGACCAGGCCACCCCCGGCAAGGTCCTCAAGGAGATGGACGCCGACTACCGGGCCGGCAGCTGACCGCCGCGCCGTCGGCTGCGCCGGCGGCGCGCCCTTTCCGTATGACCGAAACGTGTGAATCCCACTGGAGAAGCGGAGGTTCGGCATGCCCGATGTCCCGAATGGAGCGTTGAACCGCAGGCAGGTGGTCGGCACCATGGCCGGGCTGGCCGTGGCAGGGCTCCCCGCCGAGACGGCTCACGCCCATGAGGAGGGCGACGGAAACGGCGCCAGGGTCACCGGTCTCGCCGTCGACGGCCGTGAGGGCACCCTCCTCGGTGTCGACGACTCCGCCCCGCGGCTGAGCTGGCGGGTGACGGGAGCGGGCGCCGGATGGACCCAGTCCGCCTACCGCGTACAGGCCGCACGCACCGAGGAGGACCTGGCCCGGGGCCGACTGCTGTGGGACAGCGGCAAGGTCCGCTCCGCAGCCCAGACCGACGTCGCGTGGAGTGGCCCCGCGCCCGCCTCGCGCGACCGGGTCGTCTGGCGCGTGCGGGCGTGGAGCACCGGCGGTGAGGGCACACCCTGGAGCACGCCCTCCGTGTGGGAGACAGGACTTCTGAAGCGGTCCGACTGGGGCGGGGCGCGGTGGATCGAGTACCCGGGGCGTGCCGTCGACCAGCCGCTGCCCGTGTTCGCCCGCGCCTTCCGGGTGGCGGCGCGCCGGGGCAAGGTCGTCCGGGCCCGGCTGTACCTCTCCGGCGTCGGGCTGCACGTGGCCCGCCTCAACGGCAGGCCGGTGACCGACGAGGTCCTCGCCCCGGGTAACTCCAACTACCAGCTCTCCACCGAATACCGGGTGTACGACGTCACCCGCCTCGTCCGCCCCGGTGCCAACACGCTGGGCGTCGAACTGGGCCACGGCACGGCGCTGATGACCCGGTCCGTGAAGAACCCCTCCACCGGCCGCGCCGCCCCGTACAGCTGGTGGCAGAGCCAGTCCAAGGGCAGCGGCAGCCTCGCCGCACCCGCCGCCCGGGGCGCCACCACCGTCAAGGTGAGCAGTGTGGCGGCGTACCACGTCGGTGGCACGGTCAACATCGACACGGGCGACGGAGGCGATCGCCTGGAGTCGCGCACCATCACCGCGCTCGGCACCGCAGGCGCCGACGGCACGGGCATCACCTTCGAACCCGCCCTCACCTCCGACCACGACAGCGGCGCGGCGGTCACCGGCTCCGGCAACTCCCTGGCGAGCACCGACCCCAGCGCGGGAGCCGCCGTCACACCCCGGCTGATCGCCCGCCTGGAACTCAGCCACACCGACGGCACGGTCGAGGCCGTCGTCAGCGACCGCTCGTGGAGGACGGCGCTCGGCCCGACCACCACCGCCAACTGGTACTCCGGCTCCGACTACGACGCCCGCCGTGAACAACCCGCCTGGACCGCCCCCGGCGCGGACCTCGGCGCGTCGGCCAGGCGCCGCGACGGAACCCCCGTGGGCTGGACCGCCGCCGGGATCGCCCCGCCGCCCAACCTGACCACCGAACTGGTCTGGCGCGTCGCCGAACCGCTCCAGGTCGTCGACAGGCTCCGCCCGGTGAGCATCACCCGGCCGCAACCGGGCGTGTGGGTCTTCGACTTCGGGCAGAACTTCGCCGGCTGGCCGCTGCTGAAGCTCGACGGCCCGGTCCCGGCCGGCACCACGGTCACGATGCGCCCCGCCGAGTCGCTGAACGCCGACGGCACCGTGAACCAGGCGTCGATCATGGGCGGGGGAGCCGCCCGCGGCACCGACGTCTTTGCCGCCTACACCACGTACGGCGACAAGCGAGGCGAGAGCTGGCACCCGCAGTTCCACTACTTCGGCATGCAGTGGCTCCAGGTGACGGGCCTGCCCGAGGGATACGTCCCGACGCGGGAGACCGTCACCGGACTGCAGATCCACGCGGACGTGCCGACGGCCGGCTCCGTGTGCACCTCGGACGACCGGGTCAACCGCGTTCACCGCATGGCCCGTTACTCGATCATGAGCAACACTCTGTCCACGTTCACCGACTGCCCCGGCCGCGAAAAGCTGGCCTACCCCGCCGACTACGTACAGCCCTTCGGCTCCCTGCACCGCACCTTCCGCTACCCGGCCTACCTGCGCACCATGCAGCGGCACCTCGCCGAGGGCCAGTCCCGGGCCGGGGACGACATCGGCAACGTGGCGCTCAAGGCACCGGTGTACGACTGGGGGTACACCGGCCGGTTCGGCGACGAGATCAACTGGGGCAACGGCATCGTCCTGGTGCCCTGGCTGCTGTACGAGACGTACGGCGACACCGGGACGATGAGCCGCTACTACGCGCAGATGCAGGCGTTCCTGCACTACATCAGAACGAGGAAGGCCGGTACGGGAGCGGACGCCTGCATCGTCGACGCGGCCCTCGCCGACTGGATCGCGAGCGAGAACACCTCCGGCCGCATCACCGGAACCTGGGGATACCACCAGATCGCCGACCGGATGGCCCGGATGGCAGCCCTGCTCGGGCGCGACGCCGACGCGTCCGAGTACCGCAACCTCGCGATCACCATCAAGGACGCCTTCAACGACGCCTTCTACAACCAGGCGCTCGGCCGGTACACCGCCGACGGCAGCCAAGGCGGTTCCGGGGCGACGCAGGCCGCCCAGGCGCTCGCGCTGGACGAGGGCCTGGTACCCGAGGGGGAACGCGAGAGGGTCCTGGACGCGCTGGTCGAACTCGTCCACGCCCACCATCCGTTCGGGGGCGGCCCCCACCTCAGCGGCGGCACCATCGGCCTGGCCCCCATCGTCCGGGCCCTGCACGCGGGCGGCCGCGACGACGTCCTCTGGGACGTCCTCCAGGAGGACACCCGCCCCGGCTACGGCTACTTCATGGCCCCCACGACGGCCAATCCCCACGGCTTGACGACCGTCCCCGAGCAGTGGGACATGGGCAACTCCAAGAACCACATGATCCTGCTTCAGATTGATGAGTGGTTCCACAGCGGCCTGGTCGGCATCCGCCAGGCACCGGGCAAGACCGGTTACCGCGAGCTGGTGATCGACCCCCGTCCGGTCGGCGGGCTCACCCGCGCCGAGGGCGGCTACCACACCCCGTACGGCGTGGTGTCCGCCCGGTGGGTTCGCGAGAAGGGCCGGTTCCGGCTCGACGTCGAGCTCCCGCCCAACACCACGGCACAGGTCCGGGTACCCACCGGCGGACGCAGGGCCCAAGTGAGCGGTGACGGCGCGGTGTTCCAGGGCATCCGGGGCGACCGTGCCACCTACGCCGTGGCGTCGGGGAGGCACGGGTTCGTCGCCTACGACGGCGAAGGCCGATGATGAGGGGGACGTGCTGTCCGGCGGACAGCACGTCCCCCTCACGCGGTGCCGTTCAGTGGTCAGGCGGTGTGCAGCCTGAGCCCGTACCGGTTGAGGATCTCATTGACGGGCTGGTGCCAGGTCTCGCCGCCGCTGCTGCAATTGCCCCAGCCGCCGGAGGTGACGCCCTGGGCCTGGTCGCCGCTGATGAAGGAGCCGCCGGAGTCACCGGGTTGGGCGCAGACGCTGGTCTTGGTCATCTGGTGGACGGCACCCTGGCTGTAGTTCACCGTCTCGTTCTTCGCCAGGACGGTGCCGCAGTGCCAGTGGGTGGTGGAGCCCGAACGGCAGACGGAGGCTCCTGTCGGGGCCTCGGCGGAGCCGCGGACGAGCCGGTCGGGAACGGTGCCCCAGCCGAGCACCACCGGTACGGTCCACCAGCCGCTGCCCACGTTCACCCAGGCGTAGTCGTTGCCCGGGAAGGACGACCCCTGGAAGTTGCCGATGTAGGACCGGTCCCAGCCGTACACGGCCGCGCTCGGCGAGCCGCAGTGCCCGGCGGTGACGAAGCCGCCGTGCACGGAGAAGCCTATGGAGCAGCGGACGTTGCCGGTGTAGTAGGGGTCGCCGCCCACGGTGCCGGCGGCGAAGGTGCGCGGTGCGGCGGGAGTCTGACGCACCGCCACGGGACCGGCCTCGCGGGCTCGGGCCAGGAAGGCCCGGACATCGTTGTCGGCCCGGTGCCCGGAGACGACGTTCACGACGACCTTGTTGGCCTTCGGATCCACGTGCCAACTGCCCACCCCGGCAGGCGCGGACAGCGCGTCGATGCGCTTCTTCGCCGCGTCGAGCTGCCGCGCGTCGTACCGCACGAGGCGTACGGTCGCTCCGGTCGCGCGTACGGCGTCGGCCCGCGCGGCGCGTGTGACGGCGACGGTGAGTCGGCCGCGATCGGCGTCGAACCACGAGCCGCCGTAGGAGGAACCGGCGGCGCCGCGCGCCTCGCGTTCGACTACTGCCGCGCTCTTCTCCGCGGCCAGGCGTGCTTCGGCCTCGTCCCGGGTGAGTCCCAAGTCGCGCTGCATCGCGGTCAGGAGGGCGGGGGAGGCGGGTGCTTCGGTGGAGCGTGCGGGAGTGTCCGCCGCGGAAGCGGGCAGGGCGCCCGCGGCGGTCCAGGTGCCGAGCAGGAGGAGCGCGGACAGAGTGGCACGCAGAACTGTGGTGCGTCTCAAGGGATGCCCCTTCGTTGTTCCAGCAGAGTGGGGGTGGAACAGCAGAGCTTGAGAGCGCTCTCGTGGTGCGCGCGGCAGAGCCTAGCCGTTGATCACGAAAAGGTCTATGCCACGGTCGGCCGTACGTTCACCGCGAAGGCGACAGGAGTGCGCGCATGCAGTGCATGCACATTGCCGCGACGTGGAGGTGTAGCCCCTAGTGATGGACGGCACCCGGATGCACACCCTAGGTGCATACACTTCTACCGTATGCTTCTGGTGAGGTAGGCCGACAACCCTGACGGAGCGGTGAAGAACCCATGCCCACCGACTATGCGTGCCAGCACGCGGCTGAACGGGCCGCGGAGAGCGTCGACTTGCTGCGTGCCTTCCTGCATCCCGGCCGGCCGGGCGAGGGAGGGGCGGCGGTGGGATTCGACGACTGGCCGATGGGCGCATCGGCCCTGCTCGTCATCCTCTCCGGTCTCCAGGCCGACACTCCCGGTGAGTTGACGCAGTGGCACGCAGGCATCGGCTACCGGATCCGCGAGGCTCTCGGACTGCACGTTCCCGGGGCGGACAGTCCCTGTCGAGGACGTCAGCCACGCGGGTGGGAGGCTCTGGCCGCCGTGCAGCACAAGGCACGGGAGCTGCTCACCGACCTCGCGGAACCCGGACGCCTGGGCCGGCCCGCCGAGTTCTCCAGACACCTGCATCTGGTGGAGGACGCGTTCGCCGGGGCGCTGCGGCGGATGGGTGTCCCCGAGGAGTCGTCGGTGCGATGTGCCGCGGAGATGTCGGAGGCCGCGGCTTCACTGTTCGGCCTTCGCCCCTCGCCGCCCCGATCCGCCACACCTGCGCCTGCGGTCCCGACCGCGGCCGAGCCTCCGGCCCGGCCTGACTGGAACGCGGTCTTTCCGCTGTAGGCGCCGGCCTCTGGGGGCGGAGGCGGACGTCGTACACGCCCGGACGGGGCACCCCGGCTGGGGGCCCCGTCCGGATCGAGGATGACCCTCCGCACGGATCAGGTCGGCTCCGGCAGGGAGCGTGCCGGCCCGTCCGCGGTCGCGTGTTCCACCGGTGCCGCCTCACCGGGAGCGCGCGGGACCAGTCCGATCAGCGCGGCGCCGATGAGACCGGGTACGGCGAGGGCGTAGAAGTTCCACTGGTACGCCAGTCCCGCGCCGATGATGAGTCCGAGCAGCGGAGGGGCGAGCATCGAACCGATGCGGCCGAAGCCCAGCGCCCAGCCCATCGCCGTGGCGCCCATCCGTACCGGGTAGTACTTGGAGACATAGGCGAGGACGAACGTCTGCGTCCCCATCGCTCCGACGCCCCCCAGCGCGACGGCCGCGTACAGCACCGCCGTCGGCAGCCGCAGGCTGAGGAGGACCACGGCCGCGCCGGCCAGGAGGCACGTCGTGACGATGATCGGCTTCGAGCCGAGCCGGTCGGCGACCAGGGAGAGCAGGAGCTGGCCGACGACGGCACCGAAGTTGAACATCAGCAGGAAGCCGAGCGCGGAACCGGCGGAGTAGCCGGCCCGGCCCATGATCTCCGGGAGCCAGGTGTTGTACCCGTAGATCATGAACAGGCACAGGCACGACATGGCCAGGAAGCACAGAGTCGCCACGACGTAGCTGCGCGAGAACAGGGCTTTCACGGGCGACGCGCCGCTCGGGCCGGTCGCGGTCGGTGCCGGGTCCTCCTTGGGCCTGTCGTCCAGGGTGACGTTCCAGCGGCGAGCCGTCTTCTCCGCCTCGGCGTGCCGGCCCTTCGCCTGGAGGAAGGCGATCGACTCGGGCAGGTACTTCAGGGCCACGGGCACGACGACGGCGAGCGGGAGGAGGCCGAGCAGGAACATCCCCTGCCAGCCGAACCGGGGAATGACGGACATGCCTGTCAGGGCCGCGATGATGCCGCCCACGGGAAACCCGCTGAAGATGATCGCGAACACCAGGTTGCGTGCTTTGGGGTGCGAGTATTCACCGCTCAGGGCGCTGGCGGTCGGCAGTACGCCGCCGAGGCCCAGGCCGGCGAGGAACCGGAAGAGCCCGAACATCTCGGGGGAGGTCGCGGTCGCGCACAGGCCCGTCATCACCGAGAACCAGGCCAGGCAGCCGATCAGCATCTTGCGCCGGCCCAGCGTGTCGGTGAGCGTGCCGACGGTCGTGGCTCCGATCAGCATGCCGATCAGCGCGAACGAACCGATCAGCCCGGCGCCGGCGGGAGTCAGGCCCCAGCCGTGTTCGTGGAGCAGGGACGGGATGACGGCCCCGTAGATGACGACGTCGTAGCCGTCGGCGACGATGGCGATCCCGCAGATCGCGAGGACCAGCAAGGTCACCGGAGGCCAGGTGGCGGCGCCGCGACTACCTCCGCGACTGTCTTCGAGCATGACGATTCCTCTCCCATGACGTGTGGCTGTGGGTTTCTCTCGCCCTCGGGCGCGGGGTGCGTACGTTCGTCGGTGGCAGTGGCAGACCGACCGGCGTCATGCCAGGGCGTGCACGCGCAGGCTGGAGGCGCGTGCCGCCTGGATCGACGGGTGATGTCGGACGAGCCCGACTGCATCGCCTGCGGCTCGTCTCGCACCGCTAAGTGTGCACACTATTACGGGGCTGTAAAGGGTGGATGTGCAGAAAACGCGAACTTGACCTGCGGGGGGCGAGGAGGTGACCTGCGCTTCAGCGTGTATGCACATCCTGGGATGTGGTCATGCTGTGGGGCCGGAACCCAGCCCTCGGGATATGCCACGGCCGGCCAGCACAACGGCGGGCACCAGCAGATGAGTTCGGGCGTCCACGCTCACCACGGACAGGGCGGCGACCACACGGCCCTTGGCGTCGGTGACCGGCGCCGCCACCGAATGGGCGTCCGGGCTCATCTCCTCGTGGACGACCGCGACACCGGTCCGGCGGCACTCCGCCAGCGTCAGACGCAGCGTGGCCGGGTCGGTGATGGTCCTGGGCGTGATCCGGGCCAGGCCGTTCCGCAGCGCCTCGGCGAACAGCTCTTCGCCCGCGTGGGCCAGCAGGATCTGGCCGGCGGCGGACGCGTGCAGCGGCAGCCGGCCTCCGACCTGGGACACCACGGGAACCGCTCCCGCCGAGGAGATCCGTTCGACGACGAGGGCGTCGGTGCCGTCCAGGACGGCCAGTTGCACGTGCTGGCGGGTGGCGGCGTGCAGGTCCTCCATGACGGGCATGGCCAGGACCCGCAGGGGCAGCCCGCGCGGGTTGAGCGCGCCGAGCTCCCACAGGCGGAGCCCGATGACATAGGCGCCGCCGGGCAGGCGCTCCAGCGCGCCCCAGGCCGTCAGCTCGCCCGCCAGCCGGTGGGCGGTGGCGTGCCGCAGGCCGGTGAGGCGGCAGATCTGGGCGAGGGTCAGTTCCCGGCGCTCCAGGGTGAACGCGCCCAGGATCGCCAGGGCCCTTGAGGTGACGGTGCGACCGGGGTCGCCGCTGTTGGCCGTTTCGGGTCCTTCCGCCGAGGTGGCGGGCCTTCCGCCGCCGTCATTCTCCGGCCGGCGGAAAGTCGTCGGACAGGAACATGTCCGTTCAACGGACATCTTAGTGACCCGTGGCGGTCCCGCACCCGACGCTCTCTCCAGTCCTACAGCCGAAAGGAGTCCGGCATGCGCATGACCGGGACGTCGCGAGCCGACGGCGGCCATGGCACCGAGTCGCTCGACGGGTCGTTGCTGCGTTTCGAGCACGAGAATCTGACCCAGCGGGTCGTCTTCGCCTCCGGTGAGGCGGCGGCGCGCGTACGGGCGGAGGTGGAGCGGCTCGGCGCCTCACGGGTGATGGTGATCGCGGCGGCCGCCGAGGCCGAACTCGCGAAGGCGGTCACCGCCGACCTGCCGGTCGTACTGCGGTGGGACGAGGTGGTGATGCACGTCCCCGTCGAGGTGGCCGAGCGGGCGCGCGCCGCGGCGGCCGCACACGGGGCGGACCTGCTGCTCAGCGTCGGGGGTGGCTCCACCACCGGCTTGGCGAAGGCGATCGCACGGACCAGCGGGCTGCCGATCCTCGCCGTTCCCACCACCTACGCGGGCTCGGAGGCCACGAGCGTGTGGGGTCTGACCGAGCGGGCGCGCAAGACCACGGCTGTCGACCCGCGCGTGCTGCCGCGCTCCGTCGTGTACGACGCGACGCTGACGGTGTCGCTGCCGGTGCCGATGAGTGTCGCGTCGGGGCTGAACGCGCTGGCCCACTGCGTCGACGCCATGTGGGGGCCCCGCGTGGACCCGATCGACCGGGCGCTGGCGGGGGAGGGGATCCGGGCGCTGGCCGCGGGCCTGCCCGCGGTGGCCGCCGACCCGGCCGGCCTCGCGGGCCGGGAGCGGGCGCTGTACGGGACGTACCTGTCCGCGGTGGCGTTCTCGTCGGCCGGTTCGGGGCTGCATCACAAGATCTGCCATGTCCTGGGCGGCATGTACGACCTGCCGCATGCCCAGACCCACGCGGTGGTGCTGCCTCATGTGCTGGCCTTCAACGCCCCCGCCGCCCCGGAGGCCGAACAACGGATCGCCGCCGCGTTCGGCGCGGAGTCGGCGATCGAGGGGCTGCTGCGGCTCCGGCGCGCCGTCGACGCGCCCACGGCGCTGCGTGACTACGGGGTGCGGGAGACCGAGATCGACGACGCCGTGCAGACGGTCCTGGACGCGGTGCCGGACGGCAATCCGCGGCCGGTGACGGCCGAGGACGTCCGGCACCTGCTGCGCGCCGCGTGGCGGGGTGCGGACCCGCGGCTGACGAGCAACCAAGAGGAGAGCCGACGGTGAAAGAGCACAACGACACGGCCGCCGAGCAGCGGGCACGCGAGCAGGCCCTGGTGGACAAGGTCGTGGCCTCCTTCGAGACCGCGCGGGACCCACGGCTGAAGCAGCTGACACAGGCCCTGACGCGGCACTTGCACGCGTTCCTGCGCGAGGTGCGCCTGACCGAGGCGGAGTGGGGGTCCGCGATCGAGTTCCTCACCGCGGCCGGGCACATCACCGACGACAAACGGCAGGAGTTCATCCTGCTGTCGGACGTGCTCGGGGCGTCCATGCAGACGATCGCGATCAACAACGAGGCGTACGCCAACGCCACCGAGGCGACGGTGCTCGGCCCCTTCTTCGTCGAGGGCTCACCCGAGGTACCGCTGGGCGGGGACATCTCCTTCGGCGCCGCCGGGCAGCCCTGCTGGGTCGAGGGCACGGTCACCGACACGGACGGGAAACCGGTGCCGGGGGCCCGCATGGAGGTGTGGGAAGCCGACGAGGACGGCTTCTACGACGTGCAGTACGACGACGACCGCACGGCGGCCCGCGGCCACCTCTTCAGCGACGACTCGGGCGCCTACCGGTTCTGGGCGATCACCCCGACCCCGTACCCGATTCCGCACGACGGTCCGGTCGGCGCGCTGCTCGCCGCCGTGGGCCGTTCCCCCATGCGCGCCTCGCACCTGCACTTCGACGTCCGTGCCGAGGGCAAGCGGACGCTGATCACCCACATTTTCGTCCGCGGCGACGAACTCCTGGAGCGAGACGCCGTGTTCGGAGTCAAGGACTCGCTCATCCACGACTTCGTGGAACACCCGGCGGGCACACCCGCACCCGACGGCCGCGATCTCGCGGGCGGGTCCTGGTCGAGTGTCCGCTTCGACATCGTCCTCGCCCCCGCGGACACGGCGGGGCCGGGCATGGCCGCGTACGAAAGGAACGGTGCATGACCAGCCAGGACCAGAGACGAGCGCCCCGCCTGCGCGTGGCCGTGGTCGGCGGTGGCATCGGCGGTCTCGCCACCGCCGCCTTCCTGCACCGGGCCGGGATCGAGGCGACCGTGTACGAGCAGGCGTCCGCCCTCACCGAGGTCGGAGCGGGCCTCGTCGTCTCCCCGAACGCCGTGCGGCTGCTGCGCGGCCTCGGCCAGCTCGACCGCTTCCGCGACCGCGCGGTGCCGCTGGAGGTCGGGTGGGAGTTCCGCCGTTGGGAGGACGGGCGCGTGCTCTTCTCCCAGAACCTCGGCGAGGAGTGCGAACAGCGCTTCGGGGAGCAGAGCTACGTCGCGCACCGCGCCGACCTCCTCGCCGCGGTGCGGGCGGCGGTGCCCGAAGGGGCGCTGCGGCTCGGGACCCGCCTCGCCGGCCTGCACCGGGTGGACACGGGCATCGAGCTGACGTTCACCGACGGGACGCGCGAGGTCGCCGACGTGGTCGTCGGCGCCGACGGCGTCCACACCACCGTGGGGCAGTACGTGACCGAGACCGGCTCACCCCGCTTCTCGGGCATGTGCGCCTGGCGCTCCCTCGTACCGGCCCACAGCGCCCCGGAGTTCGCACGGCATCCGGTACAGACGCTGTGGCTCGGCCCCGACCGCCACCTGGTCCACTACCCGATCTCCGGGGGCGCGCAGATCAACATCGTCGCGTTCGGCCCGGCCCACGACTGGACGACGGAGTCGTGGTCGGCGCAGGGGCGGATCGAGGACCTGCGCGCCGAGTTCGCCGGGTGGTCCGACGACCTGAGGTCGCTCCTCGCCGCCGCGGATAGCACCGGGCGGTGGGCGCTGCTCGACCGTGACCCGTTGCCCCGCTGGACGAACGGCCCCGTCGCCCTGCTCGGCGACGCGGCCCACCCGATGTTCCCCTTCTTCGCCCAGGGAGCGGCACAGGCGATGGAGGACGCCGCCGTCCTGGGGGGCTGCCTCGCCGACCGGCCGGAGGACCCCTCCGCCGCGCTGGCCCGCTACGAGGCCATCCGCCGCCCGCGCGCCACCAAGGTGCAGCAGATGAGCCGGGGCAGGGCACAGAGCAACCATCTGCCCGACGGACCCGCTCAGCAGGCCAGGGACGCCTCCTTCGCCGACGCGGATCCCTTCGACCAGAGCGGATGGATCTACGGGCACGACGCCCAGTCGTCGGTCCGGGAGGCTCTGACGGCGGGCTGAGCTCACGCAGCCCCCACCTCGCCCTCCCCGGCCCGGCCGGTCGGCTCCGTGCTTCCTTCAGTTTTCACGGCACCCTGCGGAGGTATTCAATGTCGTCGATCGAATCGGACAAGGGTGAGCTGCGTCAGCTCGTCGAAAACTGGGCACTGTGGCGCGATGCCGGGGACTGGGACCGGTTCGCCACCGTCTGGCATCCCGAGGACGGCTGGATGACGGCGACGTGGTTCCAGGGCCCGGCCCGGGACTTCATCGCGATCAGCAGGGAGGGTTTCGACAACGGCGTCAGCATCCTCCACTTCCTCGGTGGGCACACCGCCGACGTCGTCGGCGACCGCGCCATCGCGCAGACCAAGATGACCATCAGTCAGCGGGCCGAGGTCGACGGTGTCGACGTCGACGTCGTCTGCACCGGGCGCTTCTACGACTTCTGCGCCCGCCACGAAGGAGCGTGGAAGATCGTGCGACGGCAGCCGATCTACGAGAAGGACCGCCTCGACGTGGTGGACCCGGCCGCGACGCTGAGCCTGGACCCGCGGTTGCTGGGCCGGTTTCCCGTCGGCTACCGCCATCTCGGCTACCTCCAGACCAAGGCCGGCTTCACGGTGAAGACCGGGCTGCCGGGCCTGACGGGTGAGGTGGTACGGCGCCTCTACGACGAGGGCGCGCAATGGCTGGACGGCTCTTCGAGCACTCCGGGCGATCCTCACTGACAGGCCCGCTTGATGACTGTCCCTGATGTGCCGTAGGGCGCCTGCCGGGCGTGAGTCCGGTTCAGGCGCCCTGCGTCGTGTGGCTGCGAGAAGCGGAGCCGTCGGCCGTCAGGCGTCCCAGTCCTCGGGCCGTACGGTGAGGGCCACGCGCCCGAGACTGTGGTCGTCCTCCATGTAGCGGTGGGCGTCGGCCGCGCGGGCGATGGGGAACGTGCGGTCGACCACGGCCCGGAAGCCGTTCTCGACCTGCCTCCACAGTTCCGCCACCGCGGCCGGGTTGCCCGTGCGCACCCCGATGATGCGGTGGCAGTCGGAGTACACGCGCCGCAGGTCGATGCCCACCTTTCCGCCGAGGAAGGCGCCCGAGGTGACCACCGTGCCGCCGCGGGCCAGGGAGTCGACGGTGGCGTCCCAGACGGCCGGGTCGCCGAGGTTGTCGACGGCGATGTCGACACCGCGACCGCCGGTCGCCTCGTGCACTCGCTTCACGAAGTCCGGTGCGTTGGTGTCGAGTACGAGGTCCGCTCCCGCCGCCATGGTCGCGCGCTTGTCCGCCGAGCGGGAGGTGGCGATGATCTTCGCACCCAGGTGCCGGGCGTAGGCGGCCGTGGTGGAGCCGAGCGCCGAGGAGGCGCCCTGGACGAGCACCCAGTGTCCGGGACGGAGCCCTGCCTGGGTCATCTGGTTGGCGGCCACCGGTCCGAGGAGGGCGAGCGAGGCGGCCATCGCGGCCGTGATGCCGTCCGGGACCCGGTGGACGTTGCGTGCCGGCACCACGCAGTACTGCGCGTAGGCGCCGGGGTGGTGGGTGCCTATCACGGTCAGCGCGTCGCAGACCTCCTGGCGGCCGTCGGCGCAGTAGACACAGGTGCCGCAGGCGACGCCGGGCAGGACGGCCACGCGGTCGCCGACCCGCACGGAGTCCACGCCTTCGCCCAGCGCGGCGATCGTGCCGGCGTGGTCCGCGCCCAGGATGTGGGGCGGCTCGATGGTGGCGTAGGGGTGGTTGCCCGCGCGTGCCGTGAGGTCGAGCAGCCGGCCGATACCGACGGCGGCGACCTGGACCAGGACCTCTCCGGGGCCGGGGTTCGGTGTGCCGACCGTGGCCGGCTCCAGCACGTCGGGCGGTCCGAACCGGCGGAACAGCACGGCCCGCATGCTCGCGGGGACCGGCAGCGCTTCCGACCAGCCGAGTTGGGAAACGGCCGACGCATCCGTCATGACCTCACCACCGTGTTCTCCAGGCGGCCGATCCGCTCGATCTCGATGACGATGTCATCCCCGGCCGACAGGAACTCCCCGCGCGGCACGCCGCAGCCGGCCGGTGTGCCGGTGAGGATGACGTCTCCGGGTTCGAGCCGGGCGATGCGGCTGGCGGCCGCGATCACCTCGGGGATCTTCACCATCATCTGCGCGGTGGAGGAGTCCTGCTTGAGCACGCCGTTGATGCTGAGCTGGATCCTCAGGTTCTGCGGGTCGGCGATCTGCCAGGCGGGCACGAGACCAGGGCCCAGCGGGCAGAATCCGTCCTGTCCCTTGTGGCCGACCCAGTCGAACGTGAACGGCTCGGCGACCGGCTTGGCCAGCTTGGTCCGGTCCCGGGCCGAGACGTCGTTCGCCGCCATGTAGCCGGCCACGTGGTCCATGGCCTGCTCGGCCGTGAGGTTGCGGCCGCCCCGGCCGATGACGACGGCCAGTTCGGCCTCCCAGTCGACGCGCGCGCCGTTGTAGGAGGGCAGGGGCACCGGGTCTCCCGGTCCCGTCACGGTCGTCGTCGGCGGTTTGAGGAAGAAGTAGGGATCGCCCAGCTCTTCGGGGCGTTCGCAGCCCATCTCGGCGATGTGGTCCCAGTAGTTGGCGCCCGCGCAGATCACCTTGCTGGGATACGTCAGCGGCGGTGCGAGCCGGGCGCCCGCGACGGTGTCGGAGGCCTTCGGCGTCCAGTCACGGAACAGCGGCGCCAGTGCCTCCCAACGGCCCAGCACCTCCATGAGCGTGAGGCCCTCGGTTCCGGGTGGCCCCTCGACCACTACCCCGTCGGTGTACGCACCGACGGCGACCTTCTCCGAGTCATCGACCCGGTACTGCACCAGCGACCAATCAGACGGTGTCATGTTTCCTCCGGCATACGGCTCTCTGAAGCAGCAGAACCATAGTGCATACACATTGAGAGAGGAAGAGCGGCTTCGGAACCCGTGGTGATCGTTCCCCGGGATGCCTCCTCTGCGGGGTCATGTTGATCAGACGCGCAGGATCTGGTGTGCATGACCCCACATCTCGCAACGTAAAAGGTTCCCCTGGACATCTGGACGCCAGGCCTCATAGGTGTACACACTTGCCTCGGTGCCCGTGCGGGACGCGGATTCACCGGAACCATGAGGAGTGCACATGTTGCGTGTCAAAGGTCTCCTGCACTACGGACTCCAGGTGCCGTCGCTCGACACGGGCGCGAGCTTCTACAGCGCGTTCGGACTGGAGGCGGCGGAGCGCGGCAACGCGGTGGTGATCCGCTGCGACGGCCGTGAGCAGGACCAGACGGTGCTGATGGAGGGGCCGGTCAAGCGGTTCCACCACGTGGCGTTCGCGGTCGACCCGGACTCGCTGCCCGAGTGGCAGCGCCACTTGGAGGGCCTGGGCCTGAAGCTGCTGGACGCGCCGAAGGAGGTGCCCGGCGGGCTGTGGTTCCGCGACCACGAGGGAAACCTGGTCAACCTCCGTGACGAGGCGATCGCCCCCGGGCGCGAGTACGGCACCACGGACGCGCAGGACGCCAACGTGGGCGACCGGATCCGCCGCATCGACCAGGCCCGCTGGCTGACAGCCACCGAGGAGACCCGCCCGCAGCGTCTCGGCCACATGCTGATCTTCAGCTCCGACGTCGCCGAATCCGAGGCGTTCTACATCCGCACCCTCGGCCTGCGCCTGTCGGACCGCATCATCAACGGCGGGCCCGTGTTCCTGAACTCGGGCCCCGGCGACCACCACGTCTTCGGCTTCGTCCCGGGAACGCACCCCGGCCTGCACCACTCCAGCTGGATGGTGTCCGACATCGACGAGATCGCCCGGGGCGCGCGGAACATGGCCGAGGTGGGCTACCGGAAGGGCTGGGGCCTGGGCCGCCACACCCTCGGCTCGAACCTCTTCCACTACATCCAGGACCCGTGGGGCAGCTGGATCGAGTACTCCGGCGACATGGACTGCATCACCGAGAACTGGCAGCCGAACGACTGGGACTGCCCGCCCGCCGTCTGGGGCCCCGGAGAGCCGCCGGCCGACTTCATCACCAACCAGGAAGCCAAGCCCGCCTGACCGTCGTCCCCGTGTGACCGCCGGAACGACCTGGGCCGACGGCCTGCCTTCCCCTGCCCTCCGACTCGAAGGAACTGTTCATCCCATGCAACGGAGCATGCCCACCGGGCTGAGCGAGCTTCGCCCGCCCGGCGAGCCCACCCGACAGCTGACCGTGGGCGTCTTCCCCGGCGCCGGCGGCGTGCCGTACTACCACGCCCTCGACTCCGGGTACTTCCAGCAGGCCGGGCTGGAGGTGAAGTACGTGCAGGTCGTGTCCTCCGACCAGCAGATGGCCGGCTGGAACGACGGCGAATTCGACCTCATGCACACCTCCCCCGACCACCTGCTGCGCGGGATCCTGAAGCGGGATCCGGTGGTCGTCCGGGCCGAGGGCATGGGGGAACTGGCCGTGCACCGGCGTCCCGGAGCGCCGCTGCCGACGGACCGCTGGGCCGTCGACAACGCACAGAGCGCCTTCGCGTTCGTGCTGCGCGCCGTACTCGACGACGTCGCCGGCCTGCCGGTGAGGGACGAGCAACTCGTTCCTGTCGGGGGCACGTTGCAAAGGTTCCAGGCCCTGCCGACGGAGGCCGTGGACGGTACCACGCTCCACCCGCCGTTCGACGTCCTGGCCACCGAGAAGGGGTTCCCGCGCGTGGGCGGCCACCTTCAGGTCGCACCCGACCTCATCACCAATGTGTTGGTCACCCCGAGGGAGACGGCGACCGCCTGGCAGACCCGCGCCTACGTCGAGGTCTGCCGCAGGAGCACCGAGGAACTGCTGGCCGCCGGCGCACCGGGCATCGAGGCGGCGTTGCTCCGGCACGGTCTGCCCGAGGCGGCCGCCCGGGCCGCGGTCCCCGGTCTCCTCGGCCCCGCCGGCCTCTCGACCGCACCCGAGGTGACCCTGCGCGGCATGGAGGCGGTGGCCGACCTGCGCCGCCGCTACACGCCCGACTGGCAGCCCACCTGCCCGCTCACGTCCCTGATCGGCCCCGGCCGGGAAGGCGCGCAGCAGCCGACCATGAAGCAGGACTGACATGGACAAGGTGGTTGCCTCGGCCGCCGAGGCCGTGGCCGACATCCGCGACGGCGCGTCGATCGCCGTCGGCGGGTTCGGCCTGAGCGGCGTGCCCAACGTGCTGATCAAGGCGCTCCACGAGCTCGGGTCCTCGGGCCTGAGCATCGTGTCGAACAACTGCGGTGCCATGGACGCGGGCCTCGCCGTGCTGCTCGCCGCGGGGCGGATAGCCCGGGTGACCGGTTCGTACATCGGCGCCAACAAGGAGTTCGCCCGTCAGTACCTGGCCGGGGAACTGGAAGTCGAGCTGATCCCCCAGGGCACGCTCGCCGAGCGGCTGCGCTCCGGCGGCTGCGGCATCCCCGCCTTCTACACGCCGGCCGGCGTCGGCACCCAGGTCGCCGAGGGCGGACTGCCGTGGCGGTACGACGGCCAGGGCGGTATCGCCCTGGCCTCACCCCGCAAAGAGGTGCGGGAGTTCGACGGCACCGAGTACGTGCTGGAGCGCTCCATCCGCACCGACTTCGCGCTCGTCCGCGCGGCCAGGGGCGACCGGCACGGCAACCTCGTCTTCGGCAAGTCCTCGCGGAACTTCAACCCCGTCGCGGCCATGGCGGGACGGGTCACGATCGCCGAGGTGGAGGAACTGGTCGAACCCGGGGAGATCGACCCCGACGCGGTGCATCTGCCGGGGATCTTCGTCCAGCGGATCATCGCCCTCACGCCGCGGGAGGCCGCGGACAAGATGATCGAACAGCGCACGGTCTCCGTGCCCGGCGGACAGCGGGCGGTGGGGCACTGATGGCGTGGAGCCGTACGGAGATGGCCGCCCGGGCCGCGCGCGAGCTGCGGAACGGCCAGTACGTGAACCTGGGCATCGGCCTGCCGACCCTGATCCCCAACCACCTGCCCGCCGGTGTCGAGGTGACCCTGGAATCCGAGAACGGCATTCTCGGCACCGGCCCCTATCCCACCGAGGACGAGGTCGACCCGGACCTCATCAACGCCGGCAAGGAGACCGTGACGGTCCTGTCCGGAGCCTCGTTCTTCGACTCCGCCCTGTCGTTCGGCATGATCCGGGGCGGGCACATCGACGTCGCCGTACTCGGAGCCATGCAGGTCTCCGCCGCGGGCGACCTGGCGAACTGGGCGGTACCGGGCCGGCTGGTCACCGGCATCGGCGGTGCCATGGACCTGGTCCACGGGGCCCGCACGGTCGTCGTCGTGATGACCCACACCGCCAAGGACGGCAGTCCCAAGATCGTGGAGAACTGCTCCCTGCCGCTGACCGGCAGGCGCTGCGTGCACCGGATCATCACCGACCTCGGCGTCCTGGACGTGACGGAGGACGGCCTCGTCCTGGTCGAGACCGCCCCCGGCGTCACCGCGGACGAGGTGCGGGAACACACCGAACCGAAGGTCCGCGCCGCCGAGGGGGCCGACCGGTGAGCCGGCGTGATGTCTATGTCGTCGACGCGGTGCGTACGCCGGTCGGCAGATACGGCGGTGGTCTGGCGCCCGTACGCCCCGACGACCTGGCCGCCCACGTCGTACGGTCCCTGCTCGACCGCTCTCCCGGCCTCGACCCGGCGCGGGTCGACGATGTCTTCCTCGGCAACGCCAACGGGGCCGGCGAGGAGAACCGGAACGTCGCGCGCATGGCGGCACTGCTGGCCGGTCTGCCGGTGACGGTGCCCGGTGTCACCGTCAACCGGCTGTGCGCCTCAGGGCTGGAGGCCGTCGTCCAGGCCACACGGGCCATCGCGCTCGGTGACGCGTCCGTGGCCGTGGCGGGCGGTGTCGAGTCGATGACCAGGGCGCCCTACGTGCTGCCCAAGGCCGACCGCCCCTTCCCGGCCGGGCACACCGAGCTGTACTCGACCACGCTCGGCTGGCGCATGGTCAACCCCGCGATGCCGGACCGGTGGAGCATCCCGCTCGGCGAGAGCGCCGAACTGATCGCGGACAAGCACGGCATCGGCCGCGAGGAGCAGGACGCCTTCGCGCTCGCCAGCCACGAGAAGGCCACCACGGCCTGGAAGGACGGTTTGTACGACGTCGAGGTCGTGCCGGTGCCGGTTCCGCAGCGCAAGGGCGATCCGGTGCCGCTCACCCGCGACGAGTGCGTACGGGAGAGCGCGTCCCTGGAGGCGATGGCGAGGCTCAGGCCGTCCTTCCGCTCCGCGGGGGGCACGGTCACCGCGGGCAACGCCTCGCCCCTCAACGACGGTGCCGCCGCCCTCCTGCTCGCGGACGAGGAGGGGCTCAGGGCTACCGGCCGTGAACCCCTGGCGCGGGTCAGCGCCTCCGCCGTGACCGCCACCGACCCCCGGTACTTCGGTCTCGGGCCGGTCGAAGCGGTCAACCGTGCCCTGGCCAAGGCGGGCCGCTCCTTCGCCGGCCTCGACGTCCTCGAACTGAACGAGGCGTTCGCCGCGCAAGTGCTGGGCTGCGTCGCCGAGTGGCCCGCGTTCGATCCCGCGATCCTCAATCCGCGCGGCGGTGCCATCGCGATCGGCCACCCCCTGGGCGCTTCGGGCGCGCGGCTGGCCGGTGCCGTCGCCCACCAGCTCGCGGCCGCGGGCTCGGGCGTCGGCGTGGCGACCCGGTGCATCGGCGTGGGACAAGGCCTCGCCCTCGTTCTCGAGCGATGAGCAACCGGGACCAAGGTGCAGCCACAGCCTCACCGCCTCCGGCAGGTGGATACAGTCACCCCCCTTCTGAAGCGGCCCAGGGACAGGCGCCACCGCCCTGGCCGTGGAGTTGCGGGGGGTCTCTGCATCGGCTGCATACACCTGGGTAGACTCCCGGCGTGAGCAGGAGCAGAAGCGAGTCCCGCCAGGAACAGCGACCGGCCGGCGACGACACCGAGGTTCAGGCCGCGGCCGTGCCCCCGGACGACGGCCCCGTGGCCGCCGCGGGCGGACGCCGCCTGGCCCTCGACGTCCACGGACGACTGCGCACCATGATCCTCAACGGCGAACTGCCCCCGGGGTCGGTACTGCTCCAGGCCGAGATGGCCCGGAAGCTGGGTGTCAGTCGCACGCCGATGCGCGAGGCGTTCCGGCTGCTCCAGGAAGAGGGACTCATCGACGCCCGGCCCGACCAGCGAGCGCGGGTGCGGGCGGTGGACCCCGAGGACCTGGACGCCGTCTACGGGGCCCGCATCATGCTCGAAACGCTCGCCGTGAGCATGACGGCCAAGTCGTTCACGGCCGAGGACGTCGAGCGCATGAGCGACGCGCTGAAGCGGATGCGCGGCCTGGTGGTCGACGACCAGCCGGACGAGTGGCATGCGGCGCACCACGAGTTCCACAGCATCGCCACCCAGGCGGTCGGGCCCCACCTGCAGCGCATGATCGCCTCCCTCGGCGAACACAGCGAGCGCTACATCCGCCTGGCCCAGCTGGGCGCGCCCGCCTCGTGGAACAAGGCGTATGCGGAGCACGAGGCACTCCTCGACGCGCTGCGGAGCAGCGACCCGACCGAAGCCGCACGTGTGGTCGCCCGTCATCTGGCGCGCACCGCTCTGAGCGTGCTGGCGGACATCGCACCCGAACACGAACCCGCCGCCACCCGCACCGCCCTGGCCATCGCGGGCAACGGCCGGCACTGACACCCCGCGGCGGACGTCGGACACGCCGCCGGACCCTGAGCGGCCGGCCGGGGCACCGCAGGTGGTGGCTACGCCGTTGTCATGACGCCCCCGCCTCGCAGCTCTGCGACGGTCACAGTTCCTGGCCGATGTCCCGCGCCACCAGCAGCAGCGGTGAGGCCAGCCGGTTCAGCCGGCCCTTCGGGCAGCGGGCGGACGGTGCCGCCACGGCGACGGCGGCCACGGCCGTCCCCGTGCGATCGCGGACGCACGCGCCGACCGCGTTCACGCCCCGCTCGCTCTCCTGGAGGTTGAGGGCCCAGCCGGTGCGGCGGATCGTCGTCAGCTCGGCCGCCAGACGCTCGACGTCCTCCGGTGCCCTGGATCCTCCGCCGGGCAGTCCGTTCGGGTAGAGCGCCCGGAGCCGCTCCGGCGGCAGCTCGGCGAGCAACGCCTTGCCGCCCGAGGTCACATGGGCGGGCAGGAGCGCGCCCGTGCGGTGGCTCACGCGCAGCGCCTGCGGTCCTTCCACTCCGTCCAGAAAGCGGGTGGCGTTGCCCTCCAGCACCGTCAGGTGGGTGGTCTCGCGGACGGTGTCCGCAAGGCGCTGAAGGTGTGGGCGGGCGAGGGTGATCAGGTCGGGGGGAGGGGGGGGCCTGACTGCCTCGGATCGCCCGCAGGGCGGGTCCCGGCCGGTAGACCTTGTGGCGGTCCTGCTCAGCGAACCCCTCGAACACGAGCATCGCCAGGACCCGGTGCGCCGTCGACCGTGCGACGCCGAGCCGGGCGGCGACCTCGATCACGCGCAGCTCGTCGTGCTCATGCAGCAGCCGCACGACCCGCAAGGCGTTGCCGGCCGCACTCACGGGATATGAAGGCTCAGAGTTCTGCATAGAAGAATTCTATCCGCACCGGATTCCACTCAGAGAAACAGCGACGTAAGGTCGGCCAGTGACAGGCAAACTGTACACACTTTGATCGGGCTGCTCCGAGCGTGCCCTGGAGGTTGCCGTGACCGATACAGCCGACGACCTGATCGAGCGGAAACAGCTCGACGATCTGTATGCAGACTTCGAGGATGCGGGCCTGATTCCCCTGTGGACGCAGCTGGACGGCCTCATGCCGATGACACCGCAGCCGGCCGCTGTTCCGCATCTGTGGCGGTGGGAGCGGCTGCTGCCGATCGCGGAGCGCTCCGGCCGGCTGGTACCGGTCGGGCGGGGTGGTGAGCGCCGCGCGATGGCGCTGTCCAACCCGGGACTGCCCGGGCTGCCGTACGCCACCCCCACCCTCTGGACCGCGGTCCAGTACCTCGGCCCGCGCGAGGTCGCCCCCTCGCACCGGCACAGTCAGGGAGCCTTCCGGTTCGTCCTGGACGGCGAGGGCGTGTGGACGAACGTCGACGGGGACGCGGTGGCGATGCGGCGCGGCGATCTGCTGCTGACGCCGAGCTGGGCCTTCCACGAGCACCAGAACGTCACCGACGAGCCGATGACCTGGATCGACGGTCTCGACATCCCACTCGTCGCCCAGCTCGACGCCGGCTTCTTCGAGTTCGGCCCGGACGAGCCGTCCACCCGGGCCACGCCCCGGCGTTCACGCGCTGAGCGGCTGTGGGCCCACCCGGGACTGCGTCCGATCAGCCGGCCCGACCAGCCCAACTCCCCGCTGGCCGCCTACCGCTGGGAGCACACCGACGCCGCACTCACCGCACAGCTGGAGCTGGAGTCCGAGGGCGCCGACGGAGTGCTGGAGCCGGGTCACGCCGGAGTCCGCTTCTCCAACCCCACCACCGGCAAGGACGCCCTGGTCACGATCCGCACCGAGATGCGCCGGCTGCGGGCCGGGACGACGACCACGCCGGTGCGCTCGGTCGGCTCGGCGGTCTGGCAGGTCTTCGACGGTGCGGCGACCGCCCACGTCGGCGACGACGTCTTCGACATCACCAAGGGCGACCTGTTCGTCGTCCCCTCCTGGTGCGAGGTCGTACTGACCGCGCGCAGCCAGGTGGATCTGTTCCGTTTCAGTGACGAGCCCGTCTACGAGGCCCTGGGCCTCGCCCGCACCTCAAGAGGAGAACAGAAGTGAAGCTGGCAACCATACGGATCGACGGCACCACCCGCGCCGTCCGCGTCGACGCCGACACGGCGGTGGACCTGGGCGCGAGCGACCTGGCCGACTTCCTGCGCCACCCCGACTGGTCCGAACGCGCCGCGAACGCCGACGGCGACCGGTACGAAGGCGCCCTCGACTACGCCCCCGTCGTCGTGTCGCCGGAGAAGGTCGTCTGCGTCGGCCTCAACTACCGCAACCACATCATGGAGATGGGCCGCGAGCTCCCCCCGCACCCCACGCTGTTCTCGAAGTACGCACGGGCGCTGGTCGGCGCGTACGACGACGTGGTCCTGCCCGCCTCGTCCACGCAGATGGACTGGGAGGCCGAACTCGCCGTCGTCATCGGGACCGAGGTCCGGCACGCGAACCCGGAGCAGGCCCGCGCCGCGATCGCCGGGTACACGGTGCTCAACGACGTCAGTGCCCGGGACTGGCAGTTCCGCACGCCCCAGTGGCACCAGGGCAAGACCTTCGAGGCCACGACGCCCGTCGGGCCGTGGCTGGTCACCGTCGACGACCCCGCGGTGGCCGCCCAGGGCCTGAACCTGACCTGCGAGGTGGACGGCGACACGGTCCAGAAGGCCGACACGGCCGACCTCGTCTTCGACCCGGCCGCGCTCGTCGCATACGTGTCCGAGATCCTCACCCTCGTTCCCGGCGACGTGATCGCGACGGGAACCCCGGGCGGTGTCGGGCATGCCCGCACGCCGGCCCGCTACCTGCGGGACGGTTCGCTCCTCGTCACCCGCATCGAGGGGATCGGCGAGTGCCGCAACACCTGCCGCAGGGAGCTGCGATGAGTGGCCGGCCGGCCGCGATGCTGGAGTGGGTCGCCAAGGGCACGGCCGCCTTCGAGGCCGAAGTGCACGCTGTGACCGACCCGGCCCTCGGCGAACCCTCGCACCTGCCGGGCTGGGGCCGGGCACACGTCGTCGCCCACCTGGCCCGCAACGCCGACGCGCTGCTGAATCTGCTGGCCTGGGCCCGCACGGGCGTCGAGACCCCCATGTACACGAGTACCGGCCAGCGCGCGCGAGAGATCGACGCCGGGGCCGGCCGCCCGGCCGGCGAGCTGCGCGCGGACCTGCTGGAGGCCGACGCGCGTCTCGCGGGGGAACTGACGGCGTTGCCCGACGCGTGCTGGGAGACCACCGTCCGGACCGCCAGGGGGCGCACGGTGCCGGTCCGGGAGGTGCCCTGGATGCGGGTGCGAGAGGTGTGGGTGCACGCCGTCGACCTGGACACCGGCTGCGGTTTCACCGACGTGCCGCGCGAGGTGTGCGCGGCGCTGGTGGACGATGTGGCGGCCGGCTTCCGGGCTCGCACGGACTTCCCGCCCGTCGAACTGCGCGCCGAGGACGGTAGTCGCACCTGGCTCCTGGGCGTGCCCGGCGGTGCGGACACGGTCGTGGTGACCGGTGACCTCCCGAGCCTGGCCGCCTACGCGACCGGGCGTCCCGTACCGGGCCCCTTGCACGCCCCCGGTGGCGCAGCCGTGCCGACGCTTCCTGCGTGGCTGTGAGGCTGGCTGTACACCGAGGCGGTCCCGGCGTCCGGTGGCTGAAGAAGCCGGACGCCAGGACCGCCGGGCGGTCACCGTTCAGCCCGTCAGCACACCGCACCGTCGATGAAGGCCGCCCGGATCGAGCCGACGTGGGAGCCGAGCAGTCCCAGGGACTCCGCGGTCCTGCCCTCGGCGACGAAGTCCCGTCCGCACAAGGTGTTGCCCAGAGTGATGAACGAGTCGGTCAAGGGCATGGAGAGGCCGATCTGGGCGGCCAGTGAACTCCAGACGACCAGTCCGAACGGGATGTCCTCGGTGAAGTAGCGGTGGTTGACCGAGTCCGGTTCCGGGAAGGCCTGCCGGCCGTAGCCCTGCACGATCCGTTCGACGAAGGTGCCTTCGCTGACGCCGTAGGCGCTGGTGAGGAAGTCCCAGAAGCTGGTCGCCTCTACTCCGAGCGCGTGCGCCAGGCCGAGGCGCTCACGATCGAGTGCGTCGATGACCTCGGCGATGCGGGGCGTCACGAGGGTGTGCTGCGGACGGCGGTCGGAGTCCTCGACCGTCTTGAAGTTCAGCACGGCCGGCGGCACATGGTAGATGGGGTTGCAGTTGAACAGCCCGACGGCCAGCGCGTCCCCGCCCGACACGTACCGCTCACCGAAATAGGTCCGCAGGATCGCCAGGGCCTCGGGGGTGTCCGTGCTGGGCACGGCGGCCAGCGGGACGGAGTTCTTGATCGCCCCGATGTAGACGTGGGCGGGCTCGCGCAGGCGGCAGGTGTAGAGGCTGGTCGGTGTCTCCGCGATGAGGCAGCGCTTGCGGCCGGCGAGCGCGAACATGCGGGCGAGTTCCACGCCGCTGCCCAGCACCCCGGGCTGGATCAGGACGAGTTGGGAGGGTTCCAGCACGGCCGCGAGTTCCTTCGCGACAAAGGCGTGTGCGAAGGCCGGCACCGCGACGACGACGACCTGCGCTCCGTCGACGGCTTCCTTCAGTTCGGTGGTGAGCACGGAAGGCTTGCCGTGGCCCTCCACCTCGCCGACCAGGTCGATGCCGCCGTCATTGGCCTTGATCGGTTCGAGATCGTGGCCCCACCTGTCGAAGAGCCGTACGTCGTGGCCCTGGAGCGACATGTGGCCGGCGATGGCCTGACCGACGTTTCCCGCGCCGATGATGGCAATGCTTCCCATGGGAGGAAATCTCTCTTTCCGTTGTGATTCTGAAGAAGGGGTCCCGGCGGCGCCGAGACCTGGGCTCATCTGATGGGAACGCCTGGTCCGAGGGGGATTCCGAGCGTGTACCAGAGGGCGAAGAAGGCCGACCACGAGATGAGGACGGTGAATCCGATGGGGACCGTGAAGGACAGCACGGTGCCGATGCCGGCACCCTTGCGGAACTGCTGGACGAATCCCAGGGCCAGGACGAACCAGGCGTTCATCGGGGTCGGGTTGGTCACCGAGTCGCCGATCGCGAAGGCGACCATCGCGGCCTGAGGGGCGAGCCCGATGTACATCGCCAGAGGGATGATCACCGGCGCGAGGATGGACCACATGGCCGAGCCGCTGCTGATGATGATGTTGAGGCCGCTGATCGCCACGACGACCACCAGCAGGAGGACGAGGTGGGGTGCGTCCAGCGACTTGAGGAACTCGGCACCCTCGACGGTGATCGCGGAGCCGATGCCGGTCCATGTGAAGTAGGCGAGGAACTGCGAGACCGCGAAGAAGAGAACGATCACGGGGGCGATGGAGCGGATCCCCTCGGCCATGACGGCCGGGACGGACGACAGGGTCGGGACCGTGCCCACCTGCCTGCCGTACACGATCCCCAGGAGCGCGAACAGCAGCGCGATGAACACGGCGATGTTCGCGACGACCACGGACTGGACGATGCTGCCGCCCTCGCCGCGGAACGGGGAACCCGGCCACAGGAGCGCGGCCACGCCCAGGACGTAGGCCACGAGCACGGCGGCGGTCACCTTCATGGCCCGCTTCTCGACGGCGGTCAGTGTGAGCGCGTACGGGGCGCCGGCGTGCCCGCCGGTCTCCGCGTGCCCTGCGTTGAAGACCTTGTCGGCGGCCGCCTCGTCGTCGGGATTCGGCATGAACTCCGGCCGCTTCGCCAGGAACAGGTCGACGGTGAGGGCGATGACGGCGGCCAGGAACACCGATGACGCCGCGGTGAAGAAGTAGGTGGCGACCGGCGTGATGACGTAGTGGGGGTCGACGGTGTGCGCGGCCGCGGTCGCCAGCGAGGAACGGATGGCGTCGGACGGTGTCACGAGCGGACTCGCGTTGAATCCGATCGCCGTCGAGGCGTACGCGACCATCAGGCCCAGCAGAGGGCTGCGTCCCGCGCTCCGATAGGCCAGTGCGCCCAGCGGGATCATCACGATGTACGCCGAGTCGCTCATGACGTGCGCGGTCATGGCGCTCAAGGCGATGGAGAAGGTCAGCCAGCGGGTGGGCAGGCGGCCGATCGTGACGCGCAGCAGGGCGGTGAGAAGGCCGCTCCTTTCCGTGACACTGACGCCGAGCAGCACCATCACGAGAACCGCCAGCGGCGGGAACCCGGCGAAGTTGTCCAGGGCGGACTCCGCCGCGAACTTGGCCCCGGCGGTGGAGAGCAGGTTCTTCACCGCGACGGCATCGCCCGTCGAAGGCAACGTGACCGACACGTGGGCCGCGGCGAGTACCGCACTCGTCACGGCGAGGACGCCCGCGAGGATCCAGAACAGCCAGAACGGATGGGGGAGTTTGTTTCCCGCTCGCTCGATGGCGCTGAGCACCCGGAACAGTCGTTTCATAGAGCCGTCGGCGACGGGTCTGCTGCTCGCAGTTTGCGTCATCTCGTGGACCTTTCAAGGCGATTACGCAGGAGCGGTTGATGGAAATGGGGGACGAGAAAACAGGGGATTCCGACGGCCGTTTCGGCGCGCGAAAGGTCGCCAGGGCGACAGGGGGGGGGGAGTCCTGCTGTGAAACCACGCCGGGAGAATCCAGGCGTGTCGGTGGAGTTGGGGGAGGGCCCCGTGAAACCAGGGCGCCGACGGAACTAGGCGCCCGTTGCGGGCGCGATCGTCTGCTCCAGGAAGAACTCGACGAGGTCGGGGCGGGTGATGTCCCAGCGCGCCTCGGCGAGCCTGCCGTCGGCCAGCCAGGTCAGCCGGCGCAGACGGATCACTGCCTGGCCCTCGGGCACGCGCAGCTGCGCCGCGGTCACGGCGTCGAGCGCCATCGGGTCGATGTAGATACGGGATTTGACCGCTTGAACGCCGATGCGGGCGAAGTAGTCGTGGGTCGTGAAGTGGCCGAGATCTTCCTCCTCTTGCAGTCGGGGTGCCAATGCGAACGGGATGACGGACAGCTCGACGGCGATCACGTTGTCGTCGACGTCGAACTTCAGCCGCCGCAGTTGATGCACCGGCGTGTCGTCGGCCACGCCCGGCATCTCCAGACCGGCGTCGCGGGCCTGGACCACTGCCGCGGATTCCACGGCATGCCGTCCGGGGATTTTCGGCCCCGGCAAAGATGTGTTGACGAAGCGCAGCAGGTTTTCCTGCCGCGCCCCTTCGGTGACGAAGGTGCCCCGCCGTCGGTGACGCTCCACCAACCCCGCCTGCGCCAGCTCGGTCAGCACGCGCTGCGCGGTTGCGCGGCCGATCGAATACAGCTTCTGGAGCTCGGCCTCGGTGGGAAGCCGACTGCCGGGAGGAAGAACGCCGGAGCGGATCCGCTGCTCGAATTCGTTGCGGATTCGCAGGTACGCCGGAACTGCCATGGCCGGAAATGTAGTCCCGCCGAAATGACCGGTCAATACCCGATTTTTGCAGTCAATTACCGCAGAACTCGAACCCTGTTCCGGATCGAAACGCCCGGCTGCGGCGGCCGTGCGGGCGTGGAGGTGCCGCCGGGTGTGGAGACCACGTCCCTCAAACCTGCGACCGATCGCGTCGCGCCGGACGTCGATGGGCGGCCAAAGTGCATGCACATTGCGACCAGAGAGCAGGTGTGGCGTGCATATTGACACGTCATCTTTGAGTCAATCCTGTTGACTCCTGGTTAAACTGTATGCACTCTATGCCTCGGATCTGGTGACGTCCCCGTCGCCGGGACGCCGAGCTGCCGGACCGGCACGCGGCCTGAGACCTTGGAGCACGGATTGACCTCCACCACGAGCACTACTGACACCGCCGTCGCCCCGGACTTCGCGCCGTTGTTCACGCCGCTGCGGCTGGGCGGGCGGACCGCCCCCAACCGGATCTTCCAGGCACCCATGTCCGTCGGGTACGCCAACCCCGACGGCACGGTGACCCAGAAGGAGATCGAGCACTACGGCCGCCGTGCGCAGGGCGGCACCGGCGTCGTGATCACGGAGAACTTCTCGATCAGCGTCGCGGGCCGGCAGATGCCGTTGCAGACTCTGGTGAGCGACGAGGACAAGCTTCCCGGCCTGCGCCGCCTGGCCGCCGAGATCCACCGGCACGACTCCCTGGCGATCGTCCAGATCGTGCATGCCGGCCGCTACGCCGGCCCCTGGGACGAGTACGAGAGCCGCCCCCGGCTCGCGCCTTCCGCAGTGCCTTTCGAGCTGACTCCGGGCAGGGTCGTCACTCCGCAGGAGATGTCGGCGCAGGAGATCGAGGAGGCCATCGAGGAGTTCGTGCGCGCGGCGCAACTGTGCGAGCGTGCCGGGTTCGACGGGGTCGACGTGCACGCCGCTCAGGGCTTCCTGATCTCCGAGTTCCTGTCCCCGATCATGAACCAGCGCACCGACGCCTGGGGCGGCGACTTCGCCGGCCGTACACGCTTCGCGCTCGAAGTCGTACGCCGTGTCATCGCGAACACCGGACCGGACTTCGTCGTCGGGGTGCACCTGATGAGCGACGAGCGCGTGGAGGACGGCTGGACCCTCGACGACGCCGCACGTCTGGCCCCGCTGCTCCAGGCCGAGGGCGCGGATTTCCTCTTCGCGATCCCGGCCACGTTCGAGACCATGCGCCTGCCCGCCAACCTCGGGATGTACGACAGGCCGGGCTGCGCGCTCGACGACACGGCGGCACTGCAACGCGTGGTCGACATCCCGGTCGTGGCCAACGGTGGCCTCGGCGATCCCCGCGAAGCGGTCAAGGTCCTGGAATCGCGTCAGGCCGCCGCGGTGGCCCTCGCCCGTCCCCTCTTCGTCGACCCCGACTGGCCCACCAAGGTGCGCACCGGCACGCCCGACACCCGCCGCACCTGCCCGTGCAGCCCGCCCCGCTGCCTCCGGACCCAACTCACCGGCGCCATCTGCGCCGAATGGCCCGAGAGCACCCAGTCACGTGGCTTCCTCGGCTACGAAGCAGGCCCCACCCCGACAACCCACTGACCGACGGGACCGAACTCCGGTCCAGGTTGGAGAAGGAGGAGAGCTGCATGACGAATCCGGTAGATCGTGGCGATGCCGTGAGCCGCTGCCGGGCCCTGCTCGTCGGCTACCACCGCGACATCGACAGCGGCCGGGCCACCGCGGGAATCGGAGCGTTCGCGGACGACGCCGAGTTCGAGGCGCACGGCCGGGTCTTCCGCGGTCGGGCCGAGATCCTCGACTTCCTCAGCGCGCGCGAGGCCGACACCGGGCGGCAGACCGTCCACGTGGGGTAGCGCCGGAAGATCTCCGCCTTCGCCTCGATGAAGCGGGGGGTGCGGGTGCGCAGTACATCGCGGACGGGGGCGTGCGCGGCGAGCGGTATCCCGTCGAGCAGGCTGAGGAAATCCTGCGCATACCCGGAGGCGCCGACGACGTTCAGGCGGCCGCCTTCGAGGATCTGGAACACCAGTCCGTCGGCCCCGAAAGGCGGCAGGACGTACTCGGCGACGGCCTCCACCACGTCGCGGGAGGTGACGGCCTCGGCCAGGGCAGTGGTCAACTCGCCCATCTGCGCGGACCGTTCCGCCCCGGTCGGCGGCGCGGAGAGGGTGGATGAGCCGGGTCCGCCGCCCAAGCGCGCGCCGGCCCACCCGGCCAACACCCCCAGCAGGGACCGCTGCACCTCGTCCGGCTCACCCGGCTCTGCCGTGAGCACGGTCAGCACGCCGATCGGCCCGTCGGGGCCGGGGAGCGGCATCGCCGCGCTACCGACGCCCGGACCGTCCCCGGCAACGCAGACGAGGCGACCGCGCTCCAAGGCCCGCGCGGGCGCCCCGTCCCTCTCGTCGGGCAGGTCGGCCCACTCGCGCTCGCTCTCCGTGGAAAGCCCGGTGGCCGCCACCAGACGCAGCCGTCCGGCGGCTCGGTCGTGCCGATGGACCAGCGCTCCCGTGCCTCCCAGACACGTCGCCGCCAGTCGGACCACGAGGGCCAGCGTCTCGCCCTCCTCCTCAGCCCTCACCGCGATTCCTCCTCACGCACAGCGGGAGCGGCGGTCAGGTCGCCATCGAGAAGGCGCGGTTCCCGCTTCGCGCCGTCGGCCGTGCCGCCGTTCAGGGTCCGTGTACGGGGGGTTGACGCACCGGGGCCCGGCAGGAACTGTGTTGCACATCGAGCGCTCAGTTGCGTCTTGTGCACCGCTGTGTGCGAATCCGCGCAGGGATGCAGACGCAGTCTCGCCATCCCCGTCCCCTGTCGGAAGGCTCCGGATGAGTACAGCGACGACGAAGAAATCGACATCGGCTCTCGCACGGGTGGATCCGGCCGTCCTCTACGTATCCGTCACACTGGCCGCCCTCTTCGTGGCCTGGGGGGTGTTCTTCACCGGCCGTCTCGCCGCCGTCGCCGAGTCGACGCTGAACCGGATCATCGACAGCTTCGGCTGGCTCTTCGTCCTGACCAGCTCCGGGTTCGTGCTGCTGGCGGTGGTCCTCGCGTGCAGCCGGTTCGGCTCGATACGGCTCGGCAAGGACGCCGAACGTCCGGAGTTCAGCACCGCCTCGTGGGTCGCCATGATGTTCAGCGCCGGCATGGGCATCGGCCTGATGTTCTACGGGGCGAGTGAACCGATCATGCATATGTCCAGCCCGCCGCCGGGCTCCGCGGAGGCGGGCAGCGCGGACGCGGCCCGGCTGGCCCTGGAGTACTCGTACTTCCACTGGGCGATCCACCCCTGGGCCATGTACGCCGTCGCAGGCCTCGCCCTCGCCTACTTCGGGTTCCGCAAGAGCGGCAACAGCCTGATCAGCTCCGCCTTCCGCCCGCTGCTCGGTGATCTGGTGGACGGCCCGCTGGGCAAGTCCATCGACATCCTGGCGATCTTCGCCACCCTCTTCGGTTCCGCCGTCTCCCTGGGGCTCGGCGCCCTCCAGATCACCAGGGGTCTGAAGGAACTGTGGGGCGTTCCCGGCTCCACCGCGCTGGCCGTGTCGATCATCGCGGTCCTCACCGTCCTGTTCGTGATCTCCGCCCTGTCCGGCGTGCACCGAGGCATCCAGTGGCTGAGCAACGGCAACATGATCCTCGCCGCGGTGCTGCTGCTGTTCGTCTTCGTCGTCGGCCCCACCGTGTTCATCCTGGAGAGCCAGACCGAGGCACTGGGCGGCTATCTGGCCTCGCTGCCGAAGATGAGCTTCACCACGGGGGCCTTCGGCGGCGGTGAGTGGCTCTCCGGATGGACGATCTTCTACTGGGCGTGGTGGATCTCCTGGACGCCGTTCGTCGGGACGTTCATCGCGCGGATCTCCCGCGGCCGGACCATCCGGGAGTTCATCGTCGGAGTGATCGTCGCGCCGAGTCTGGTGAGCGTCGTGTGGTTCGCGATCCTCGGCGGCACCGCCCTGAACCAGCAGATGCACGGCGCCGATCTGGCATCGGCCGTCGCCCAGGGCGAGGAGGCAGGCCTGTTCGCCACCCTGGAGCACCTTCCCTGGTTCTCCGTCACCTCGGTCCTGGTCATCGTGCTCGTGGGCCTGTTCTTCGTCAGCGGCGCCGACGCCGCCTCCGTCGTGCTGGGCATGCTGTCCTGTCGTGGCAGCACGAGCCCCACACGCCCCGTCGTGATCCTCTGGGGCGCGCTGACCGGTCTGGTCGCGGCCGTGCTGCTGATGGCGGGCGGGCTCGAAGCGGTCAAACAGGTGGCCATCATCGCCGCGTTCCCGTTCCTCTTCGTGATGATCGGCCTGTGTGCCTCACTGGTGAAGGCGCTGCGCGCCGAGCCGACGGGCATGCCCGAGCCGGCTCCCGACGCCGAGCGCGACGCCGGCGACCGGGGCATGGGGGAGCCGGAGCCGGAGCCGGAGCCGGACCCGGGACCGGAGCGGAAGCAAGGCCCCGGTGAGGTGCCGGCCGAGGCCCTGGCGGACTCGCAGCCGGCGAGCTGAGCATCCGCCGAGTAGGTCCGGTCCCGGTCGACCCCTTGACCCCCGGTGTCCTCCTCCCCGATGCTCAGTTGCGTATAGCGGTGCGTGTATCTGATGAGGCAACTCACCGAACGGCGCATCCGCGCGACTTTCCCGTCTGAGGAGCAGCTCATGGCTCACGAGGTACGTGCCGTCGTCGCCCGGAAGAAGGGCGCCCCGGTTTCCGTCGAGACGATCGTCGTCCCCGATCCCGGTCCGGGCGAGGCGCTGGTCAAGGTCGAGGCGTGCGGCGTCTGCCACACCGACCTCCACTACCGCGAGGGCGGGATCAACGACGAGTTCCCCTTCCTGCTGGGACATGAGGCGGCCGGTCGCGTGGAGGCGGTGGGGGAGGGGGTCACCGGCGTCGAGCCCGGGGACTTCGTCATCCTCAACTGGCGTGCCGTGTGCGGTCAGTGCCGGGCGTGCAGCAAGGGCAAGCCCTGGTACTGCTTCGCCACCCACAACGCGACGCAGCCGATGACGCTGCTCGACGGCACCCCGCTCTCGCCCGCCCTCGGCATCGGTGCGTTCGCGGAGAAGACCCTGGTCGCCGCCGGGCAGTGCACCAAGGTGGACCCGGCGGCCCCGGCGGCCGCGGCCGGGCTGCTCGGATGCGGTGTCATGGCGGGCTTCGGCGCCGCCGTCAACACCGGCGCCGTCGGGCGCGGAGACTCCGTCGCCGTCATCGGCTGCGGTGGTGTCGGCATGGCCGCCGTCGCGGGCGCCCGGCTCGCCGGCGCGTCCAAGGTCATCGCCGTCGACATCGACCGGCGCAAGCTGGACCGCGCCCTGACCATGGGTGCCACCCACACCGTCGACGGCACCGAGGGCGACGTGGTGGAGGCGGTGCGCGAACTCACCGGCGGCTTCGGCGCGGACGTCGTCGTCGAGGCCGTCGGCCGCCCGGAGACGTACCGGCAGGCCTTCTACGCCCGGGACCTGGCCGGCACGGTCGTGCTGGTCGGCGTGCCCACCCCGGAGATGAAGCTGGAACTGCCCCTGCTCGACGTCTTCGGCCGCGGCGGCTCGCTGAAGTCCAGCTGGTACGGCGACTGCCTTCCCTCGCGCGACTTCCCGGCCCTCATCGACCTGTACCTGGGCGGCCGGTTCGACCTCGACGCGTTCGTCACCGAGACCATCGGCCTCGGTGACGTGGAGGAGGCCTTCGAGAAGATGCACGGCGGCGACGTGCTGCGCTCCGTGGTGGTGCTGTGATGGCCGGCGCACCCCGCATCGAACACCTCGTCACCAGCGGGACGTTCAGTCTCGACGGCGGAACCTGGGACGTCGACAACAACGTCTGGATCATCGGTGACGACGACGAAGTGGTCGTCATCGACGCGGCGCACGACTCCGACGCCGTCCTGGAGGCCGTCGGTGACCGCCGCCTGTCGGCCGTCGTGTGCACCCACGCCCACGACGACCACGTGCGCGCCGCCCCGGACGTCGCCCTCGCCACCGGCGCGCGCGTCCTGCTGCACCCCGACGACCAGGTGCTGTGGAAGACGGTGCACCCGAACCGGCGCCCCGACGGCCCCCTCGCCGACGGCGACGAACTCGTCGTCGCGGGCATCGGGCTGCGCGTCCTCCACACGCCGGGGCACGCACCCGGGGCCGTGTGCCTGTACGCCCCCGACCTCGGGGCACTGTTCAGCGGCGACACGCTGTTCGCGGGAGGGCCCGGCGCGACCGGGCGCTCCTACAGCGACTTCGGGACGATCATCAGCTCGATCGGCGACCGCCTGCTGACGCTCCCCGGCGAGACGGTCGTGCACACCGGGCACGGCGACACGACCACCATCGGGGCGGAAGCCCCGCACCTGGAGGAGTGGGCCGCCCGCGGCTGGTGACACGAGCACCGCTCTGCCGGCCGGGGTGGCCGAACTCCCTCGGTCCTCCGTGTTCCTCGCGGGACCCAGGGACACGACCCACCCCGGCCGTCCGTGCCCGGATGCATCCGGGCACCGTCGCGCTCCGCGAGCCCGGCTCTCCGTGCCTTGACAGTGCCGCGCGGCGTCCCCACACTCGTTGCCCACACCGCACGTCGTTCCTCCATATGCAACGAGGTGGCCAGGCCCATGACGACTCCCGTGCGTCCCCTCGTCCCGCCCCGCGCCGCATGAGCACCGCCGCCCGGGCCGACCGGGCCGCTCCCGCCCTTGCCCCGCGAGGTCTTCCCCGTCCGGACCGGACCCTCGTGATGGGCATCGTGAACGTCACGCCCGACTCGTTCTCCGACGGCGGGCGGTGGTTCGATCCGGACCGGGCGGTCGCGCACGGACTCGCACTGCTCGAAGAGGGCGCGGACATCCTGGACGTGGGCGGCGAGTCGACCCGCCCCGGCGCCACGCGCCCGCCGGTCGAGGAGGAGCTGCGGCGCGTCCTGCCGGTCGTCCGCACGCTCACCGCCGCGGGCGCGACGGTCAGTGTCGACACCATGCGGGCCGAGGTCGCCGCCCGCGCCGTCGAGGCCGGCGCCGCTCTGGTCAACGACGTCTCCGGCGGACTCGCCGACCCGGCGATGCTGCCGCTGATGGCGCGGGCCGGAACGCCCTATGTGGTGATGCACTGGCGCGGCCATTCCGTCGGCATGCAGGCGCACGCCGTCTACGACGACGTCGTCACCGACGTGCTCGACGAGTTGCGGACGAGGGTCGAGGCGGCCGTGGGCGCCGGAATCCCGCCGGACTGTCTCATCGTCGATCCGGGGCTGGGCTTCGCCAAGCACGCCGAGCACAACTGGCAACTCCTCGGCCGGCTCCGGGAGGTCGCCGCCGCACTCGGCCGGCCGGTTCTGGTGGGCGCGGCACGCAAGGCGTTTCTGGGCCACCTGCTGAGGGACCCGGAGACGGGCCGGCCCCGTCCGGCGCACCTGCGCGACGCCGCCACCTCCGCGGTGTCGGTCCTGGCCGCCGCGCAGGGTGCCTGGTGCGTCCGCGTCCACGACGTCGCCTCGACGGCCGACGCGGTGCGCGTGGCCGCCCGCTGGGGCCTCGAGAACTCGCCGGCGCCCCGGTTCTGAGAGGGGCCCGGCTCTGACCTGCGTTTCCTATGGCGCAGGGCGTTTCGCATAACGCAACGAAAAATCGGGACCGCGAGCGACCCGTGAACTCCTTGACAAGGGTTTGTGGGCGACCCCAAACTGGCGTTGCGTTCACCGCAATCCGTTTCGCTATACGCACCGAGGTGTCATGATGATTCCCGCGTGCCGTCTCGTGGATCTGCCCCGAGGCGAGGCCCACAGGCTCGACATCGACCCGCCGGTCTCGGTGTTCCACACCGACGACGGCGAACTCTTCGCCATCGACGACACTTGCACCCACCAGGACGCCTCGCTCGCCGACGGCTGGCTGGAGGGCGGCGAGGTCGAATGCCCGCTGCACGCCTCGAAGTTCAACCTCAAGACCGGAGCCGTCGACGCCCCGCCGGCCAAGCTCCCGGTGCGCACGCACGAGGTCTTCGTCGAGGACGGCATGATCTACGTCCGGCTGTCCACGGCAGCCCCGAACCTGCCTCCCTGCATCGCCGCCCGGCTCGCCGGGGGCGTCGCGTGAGGACGGTCGCCGTGGTGGGCGCGTCGCTGGCCGGTCTGTCAGCGGCGCGCTCCTTGCGAAAGCAGGGGTACGACGGACGGCTGGTCGTCATAGGCGACGAGCTCCACCGTCCGTACGACAGGCCGCCCCTGTCCAAGGAGTTCCTGGCCGGCGGCATCGGCGAAGCCGATCTCGCGCTGGAGCCGGACGACGAGGACCTGCAAGCGGAGTGGCTGCTCGGCACCCGCGCCGCCGGACTCGACACCACACCCCGCGCCGTGCGGCTCACCGACGGCCGGGCGGTTCGAGCCGACGGCATCGTCATCGCCACCGGCGCTTCCGCCCGCACCCTGCCCGGCATGGACGGCCTGGCCGGTGTGCACACCCTGCGCACCCTCGACGACGCCCGCGCCCTGCGGGACGAACTGGCCCGGGGCGGGCGCCTGGTCGTGATCGGCGGCGGCTTCATCGGCGCCGAGGTCGCCTCCACCGCCCGCGCCCTCGGCCTCGACGTGACCATCGTCGAGGCCGCGACCACCCCCCTGGCCGGGCCGCTCGGCGCGACCATGGGAGGCATCGTCTCCGCCCTCCACGCCGACCACGGGGTGCGCCTGTTGTGCGGGGTGGGCGTCAAGGGGCTGAGCGGTGAGACCCGCGTCGACGCCGTCCTCATGGAGGACGGCCGCAGCATCCCCGCCGACATCGTCGTCGTGGGTGTCGGAGCCCGCCCCTGCGTCGACTGGCTGACAGGCTCCGGTGTCGAACTCGACGACGGTGTCAAGTGCGGCGCGGACGGCCGTACCAGCCTCGCAGGGGTGGTCGCGGTCGGCGATTGCGCCTCCTGGTACGACCCGCGCGCGGGCATCCACCGCCGTGTCGAGCACTGGACCGGCGCCCGGGAACGCCCCGACGCGGCCGTGGCCGCCCTGCTCTCCTGGGGCGAGTCCGAACCGGGCGTACCGAGGCCGCCGTACTTCTGGTCCGACCAGTACGGCGTGAAGATCCAGTTCGCCGGCAACGCGTCCCGAGCCGACAGCGTCACCATCGAGGAAGGCGCCGCGGACGACCGTAACGTCCTGGCCGTCTACCGCCGTGCCGGGCATCCGGTCGCCGTTCTCGGGATGAACCAGCCCCGGCTGTTCATGCGCTGGCGCAAGCAGCTCGCGGCCACCACGCCCTGAGAAGGGCGTTGCTCCTTGATCCGACGACGTCCGGTGCAGCTCGTCCCGGCGCATGCGTGCCCGATCCACGACGTTTCCCCGAGGAGTGCACTGTGACCTCGACCGGCCTGCCGGAAAGCCTCATCGCCACCCTGCCCGGCTCCGCCTACACGGATCCCGGGTTCTTCGCCCAGGAGCAGGAACACATCTTCGAGGCGATGTGGTTCTGCGCCGTGCGCTCCGCCGACCTCGCCGGCCCCGGGTCGTTCCGGACCGTGCAGGTCGGCCGCGAGAGCGTCCTCGTCACCCGTGCGCGCGACCAGTCCGTACGTGCCTTCTTCAACGTCTGCCGGCACCGCGGCGCCAAGCTCTGCACGGCGGAGAGCGGCGAGGTCAAGCGCGCCTTCCAATGCCCGTACCACGCCTGGACGTACGACCTGACGGGCAAACTCGTCGCGGCGCCCAACCTCACCAAGATGCCCGATGTGAGCCGCACCGAGTACGGCCTGGCAACCGTGGCGACGCGCGAATGGCTCGGTTACGTGTGGGTGTGCCTGGCCGAGAACCCGCCCCCCTTCGACGAGGTCGTGCAGGACGTGGTCGCGCGTCTCGGCGACACGGAGTCGATCGAGCACTACGGCATCGAGAATCTCGACCTCGGCAGACGGATCGTCTACGACGTCCGGGCGAACTGGAAGCTCATCGTCGAGAACTTCATGGAGTGCTACCACTGTGCGACGATCCACCCGGAGCTGACCGAGGTGCTGCCGGAGTTCGCCGACGGGTACGCGGCGCAGTTCTACGTGGGGCACGGCGCGGAGTTCGGCGC
>NZ_JBEZWN010000056.1:0-53077 GCF_040637495.1 Streptomyces sp. NPDC029044 | reverse complement strand
GCCTGGCGTCACCGCTCACATACGGATAGCCAGCTTCCGTAAGCAGTCCGATGCGCACCACCGCCTTGTCCGCATACGTTCGTCCCGCTGCGAGCCGCCGGGCAACGGCGGCTCCCCATACGGGAGATCGGGGGTGCACTCGTGCGCATCGGACTGCTTACGGAAGCTGGCTATCCGTATGTGAGCGGTGACGCCAGGCTCTGGTGCGACCGGCTGGTGCGCGGACTCGCCCAGCACGAGTTCGACGTCTACGCGCTCAGCCGCAGCCAGCACCAGGAGGACGAGGGCTGGATCCCGCTGCCACGGAACGTCCGCAGGGTGCGCACCGCACCGCTCTGGATGGCCGAGGACGAGGAGGTGGCGCTCGGGCGCCGCGCACGCCGGCGGTTCGCCGAGTGCTTCGGGGAACTGGCCGCCGTGCTGTGCGGAGCGCCAGGGGCTTCGTCGGGAGGCGCTTCCGGCGCTGCCGGAGAGATCTTGGGAAGTGCCTCCAGTGCCTCCGGTGCCTCCGGTGCCTCCGGAGGTTCTCCGACCTCGGAGGCGGACCGTTTCGCCAACGCTCTGTACGGGCTAGCCGAACTCGCCCGCGAGGAGGGCGGACTGACGGGAACCCTCCGGTCGGAGGCTGCCGTACGCGCCGTGGAGCGCGCCTGTCGCGCGCCCGGCGCCCATCGCTCGGCGCGTGAGGCGCGCGTACCCGATCTGCTCACCGTCGCCGCACATCTGGAGCGCGCCCTGCGCCCCCTCTCCCTCGACTGGTACGAGGACGACGGGCTCGGTGCGGTCGACCTCTGCCACGCCGCGTCGGGCGGCACGGCCGCCCTGCCCGGCCTGCTGGCCCGGCACTTCACCGGCGTGCCCCTGATGGTGACCGAGTACGGCGTGCGTCTGCGCACGCATTACCTCACCGCCCCGGACGCCCCGCCCGCCGTACGGTCCCTGCTGGCGGCCTTCCAGGGCCGACTCGCGGCAGAGGCCTACAGGCAGGCCGAGGTCGTCACCGCCGGCAACGCCCACGCCCGCCGCTGGCAGGAGCGCTGCGGTGCCGATCGCGAGAAGCTCCGCACGGTCTACCCCGGCATGAACGCCCGTCCCTTCGCCGAGGTGGGTGAGTCCCCGGACTGCGCGGACCCCGACACGCTCGTCTGGGTCGGACGCGTCGAGCCCGCCAAGGATCTGGTCTCGCTGCTGCACGCCTTCGCGGAGGTCCGCAAGCAGTCGCCCGGGACGCGTCTGCGCATCGTCGGCGGACCCGCCGGCCCCGAGGGCGCGGCCTACCTGGGCCACTGCAGGACGCTGGCCGCCCAGCTCTTCCCCGACGAGGCCGAGGGCCCGCACGCCGCCGGAGACAACCCGGTGTCCTTCGAGGAGACCGGCGGCCCCGAACTCCCGGCCGCCGCCGATGCCTACGCCTCGGGCGCCGTGACCGTCCTCTCCAGTGTCGTCGAGGGTTTCCCCGTCGGCCTCGTGGAGGCCATGCTCTGCGGTCGCGCGACGGTGTCGACGGACGTCGGAGCGGTCGTGGAGGTCGTCGGAGGCACGGGCCTCGTCGTACCGCCGCGCAATCCGCGGGCGCTCGCCGAGGCGTGCGTGGCGCTGCTGCGCGACCCCGAACGGCGTGCGCGCCTGGGAGCCGCAGCTCGTGCCCGGGCCCTCGAACTGTTCACGGTCGAGCAGAACATCGAGGCGTTTCACAGCATTTACCTGGAGATCGTCTCCCGCGCGCCCGTCCGCCGGGACCTCCTCGACGGAGCGGGAGAGCCGCTGCCGTTCGCGGTGCCCGCCGAAGCCCACGTACCCGTCCGCTGGACCGCCGCATCGCCCGACCTCGCCGCCCGCAGCGGCCCCGGCTGGGTTGCGAGCAGGCCCGTGCGCGCGACTACTCCGCTCCCCGCCCCGGAGGGCGCCCGATGAGCGACTTGGGCGAACTGAACCGTCCGGGAACTCCGGCCGGCCCCGGGGCACGGGATCTCCGCCCGGAGAAGGAACCGGCCACGACGATCACGGACCCGGCCACGACGGACTCGGCCGTCACGGCCCCGACAGCCCGTGAGCCGGCCGCCGACCCCAAGGTGCCCGGAACGGGTGAGCCGGCCGCCGACCCCAAGGTGCCCGGAACGGGTGAGCCGGCCGCCGACCCCAAGGTGCCCGGAAGCCGGCAGCCGGCCGCCGATCGCACCGTGCCGGACAGCCGGAAGCCGTCCGGCCCCAACGTGCCCGGGACTGGGAAGCCGTCCGCCGGCCCCGACGTGCCCGGAACGGGTGAGCCGTCCGCCGGCCCCGACGTGCCCGGGACGGGTGAGCCGGCCGCCGACCCCAAGGTGCCCGGAAGCCGGCAGCCGGCCGCCGATCGAACGGTGCCGGACAGCTGGAAGCCGGCCGCCGGCCCCAAGGTGGCCGGAACGGGGGAGTCGGCCGCGGGCCGCAAGGCGTCCGCCCCGCGTCGGGGCGCTGCCGACCCGGTGAAGGCGCTGATGCACCGTCACCGGGAACTCTGCGAGCGCGCGGTGGACCCCCTCGAGATCGCCGCGGGACTGGAGGCGCACGGCATCACCGACCGGACCGCCGCCCGCTTCCGCCACCGGGACGTCTTCTCCCTCGCCGAGGAGATGTACGCGCGCGTCTCCCGTGACGGGGACATCCCCCTGCCCGCCCCACCCGCCACGCCCCGGGTGCGCGCCGGCTGGGCCCTTCTGACGCTGCTGCCCGGTGCGCTGTGCGCCGCCGCCGTGACCGCCGCGCATCTCACCCATGGGCGGTCGCGCCTGCTCGTCGCCGCAGCCGGCGCCCTCGCCGTGGCCCTGGCACTCCGCGCGGCCCTGCGCCGAGGCCCCCTCAGCAGGACCGATACCGACCGGCCCGGACCACGGCCCGGCGCGGCCTCCGGCAGGACCGCCCCCTGGACCGTGTGGCTCGTCGCCTACTCCCTCCTGGGTAACGGCCTGCTCGACAGCGCCCTCGCCGGAGGCCCCGACGCCCTCCCCACCGGCACGGCCGCCGGCCCCTGGCCCGTCACCGCCGCCCCGGTCCTGGCCCTCGCCCTGGCCTGCGCGCCCGCCGCCTGGACCGCGCACCTCTTCACCGTGCGTACCCGTCGCCGACTCGGGGCCAGCCGCGGCCTGGAGGACTTCGCCGCCGCCGTACGCCCCCTCCTGCTCGGCACGTTCGCCCTGTTCCTGGGCGCCCTGGCGGCCCTGCTCGCCCTCTGCGCGGCAGTCCTCGACGAGTCCGCGGCCCTCGCGCAGGCCCTGGCCCTGGGCTCCCTCCTGTTCCTGGCCCGCCTCCTCACCACGCACGGCTTCACCTACGCCCCAGCCGTCGTCCTCACCGCGGCGGCCACGGTCGAGGGGGCCGCACTCGCCACGGTCTTCGCCTCCCGCCTCCCCGGTCTCGGCTTCGTCGCCACCCCCGTCGAAACCTTCGTCACCACCTGGGGCACCGGGAGCGTCCCCGTGCTCGCCTGCGGAGCGGCGGCGCTGACCCTCTTGGTCCACGCGACCCGCAAGCTGACCCGGGCCTCGGCCCACGCACCGCCGGAGCCCGCGCCGTGACCGCCCCGGACTCCGGCTCCGCCGCCGCCGGCGGTACCCGCCCCGTCCCTTCCTTTCCGCTCCCTTCTTTTCCGCCCCGAGGAGAAACCGCATGATCACCCACCCAGGAGCCCCGGCGACATGGGGAGCCGCGCGATGAGAGTCCTGCTGATCGGAGCCAACGGCTACATCGGACGCTTCGTCGCCGACCGTCTGCTCGCCGACCCGGCCGTGCAACTCACCGCCCTCGGCCGCGGTGACGACGCCGACGTCCGCTTCGACCTCGCCTCCGGCAGTCCCGGCGCCCTCACCCGCTTCCTCGACGCGGTCCACCCCGGTGTCGTCGTCAACTGTGCCGGCGCCACCCGCGGCGGGGCCCGCGAACTCACCCGCCACAACACCGTCGCCGTGGCCACCGTCTGCGAGGCCCTGCGCCGCAGCGGCTGCGGCGCCCGACTGGTACAGATCGGTTGCAGCGCTGAGTACGGACCGAGCCAGCCCGGCTCCTCCACCGCCGAGGACGCCGTGCCCCGGCCCGGCGGTCCGTACGGGGTCAGCAAACTCGCCGCAACCGAGCTGGTCCTCGGCTCCGGTCTGGACGCCGTCGTCCTGCGTGTCTTCTCACCGGCCGGACCCGGCACCCCCGCCGGTTCCCCGCTGGGCCGTCTCGCCGAGGCCATGCGCCGCGCCATGCAGTCGGGCGACGGCGAGCTGAAACTCGGCGGCCTCGGCGCGCAGCGCGACTTCGTCGATGTCCGCGATGTGGCCCGTGCCGTCCACGCCGCCTCGCTCTCCGCCGCGCAGGGCGTCATCAACATCGGCTCCGGCCGCGCGGTGCGCCTGCGCGACGCCGCCGCGGTCCTCGCCCGGGTCGCCGGATACGGCGGCGCCCTCCACGAACTCGACGGTCCGCCGGGCGCTCTGCGTTCGGCCATCGGCCACCCCCGCCCCGACCCGGACCACGCGCCCCCGGTCACGTACCCGTACCCCGACGGCTGCGGCAGCTGGCAGCAGGCCGATGTCCGCACCGCTCGCGACCGGCTCGGATGGCGGCCCCGGATCGGCCTGGAGGAGTCCCTCGCCGACATCTGGATGGAGGCGGCATGCCGCATCTGACCAGGTCCCGGCGCCACACCTCGGGCACGGAACTCCGCCCCGGCGTCGGCGTCCCGGGGTTCGCGCACCCCCTCCTCGCCCCCACCGAGTGGGGTGAGCTGACCCGCCCCGGCACGCCGCTGCACTGGGTGGTCCTCAACGTGTCCGACGGCCCCGGTGCCCGCCCCGACCCGCACTGCCTGGAGGCGGCGGGCCGACTGCGCAACGCGGGCATCCGCGTCCTCGGCCACCTCGACACCCGGTACGGCACCCGCAACTTCGGCGAGCTGATCTCGGACGCCCACCGGTTCGTCGACTGGTACCAGGTCGACGGCTTCCTCCTGGAGCGCTGCCCGGCGGACCACGCCGGACTGCCCGAGGTCCGCCGCACCGTCGCCACGCTCCGCGTGATCCGTGACGCTGCCCACATCGTCCTCGGTCACGGCATCCACCCGCACCCCGGCTACGTCGAGCTCGCCGACCAGCTGGTCACCTTCTCCGGACCCTGGAGCGACTACCGCTGGTCGCAGGTGGCCGAGTGGACCGCCGACCATTCGCCCGAGCGCTTCTGCCACTTCGTCCACGGCGTGCCCCGCCCCCATCTGACCGAGGCGCTGTGCATCGCCCGCCGGCAGGGCGCCGCGACGGTCTGGATCACGGACCACACAGACGGCGGCGGGGATGCCGACCCCTGGGAGGCCATGCCCGGCTACTGGGACGAATTCGTCTCGCGTGTCGGAACAGGTGTCTCGGAATGAAAAAGGGCATGGCACTGTTACGGGGAGAACAACCGTAGTGATTGACCGACCAACGGAGTCCCCGTGTCGCTGCCACCCCTGGTCGAGCCGGCTTCCGAGCTCACCGTAGACGAGGTCCGCAGGTACTCCCGCCACCTGATCATCCCCGACGTCGGGATGGACGGGCAGAAGCGGCTGAAGAACGCCAAGGTGCTGTGTGTGGGCGCCGGCGGCCTGGGCTCGCCGGCGCTGATGTACCTGGCCGCCGCGGGCGTCGGCACCCTCGGCATCGTGGAGTTCGACGAGGTCGACGAGTCGAACCTGCAGCGCCAGATCATCCACAGCCAGGCCGACATCGGCCGCCCCAAGGCCGAGTCCGCGCGAGACAGCGTCAAGGGCATCAACCCGTACGTGAACGTGATCCTTCACGAGGAGCGGCTCGAGGCCGACAACGTGATGGAGATCTTCAGCCAGTACGACCTGATCGTCGACGGCACGGACAACTTCGCGACCCGCTACCTGGTCAACGACGCCTGCGTGCTGCTGAACAAGCCGTACGTCTGGGGCTCGATCTACCGCTTCGACGGGCAGGCGTCCGTCTTCTGGTCCGAGCACGGCCCCTGCTACCGCTGCCTGTACCCGGAGCCCCCGCCCCCCGGCATGGTCCCCTCCTGCGCCGAGGGCGGCGTCCTGGGCGTGCTGTGCGCGTCCATCGGCTCCATCCAGGTCAACGAGGCCATCAAGCTCCTCGCCGGCATCGGCGACCCGCTGGTCGGCCGACTGATGATCTACGACGCCCTGGAGATGCAGTACCGCCAGGTCAAGGTCCGCAAGGACCCGAACTGCGCGGTCTGCGGCGAGAACCCGACCGTCACCGAGCTCATCGACTACGAGGCCTTCTGCGGCGTCGTCTCCGAGGAGGCCCAGGCGGCGGCCGCCGACTCCACGATCACTCCCAAGCAGCTCAAGGAGTGGATCGACGACGGCGAGAGCATCGACATCATCGATGTCCGCGAGCCGAACGAGTACGAGATCGTCGCCATCCCGGGCGCCCGGCTCATCCCGAAGAACGAGTTCCTCATGGGCACCGCCCTGGAGAGCCTCCCGCAGGACAAGAAGATCGTCCTGCATTGCAAGACGGGTGTCCGCAGTGCGGAAGTCCTCGCGGTCCTCAAGTCCGCGGGCTTCTCGGACGCGGTGCACGTCGGCGGCGGCGTGATCGGCTGGGTCAACCAGATCGAGCCGTCCAAGCCGGTGTACTGAGCCGCACCGGTCCTCCCTCTCCGAGCGGCGGGGGCTCCACGCGCCACGGGTGCGTGGAGCCCCCGCCGTCGTCATGAGCAGACCTTGCCGTCCTTCGGCACCGCTCCGTCCACCAGGTACGCGTTCACCGTGGAGTCGACACAGTCGCTGCCACTGCCGTAGGCGCCATGCCCCTCGCCCCGCCAGGTGAGCATCACTCCGACGCCCTTGCCCAGTTCGTCGGCCATCCGCCGCGCGCCCTCGTACGGGGTGGCCGGGTCGCCGGTGTTGCCGACCACCAGGACCGGTGCCGCACCGGGGGCGCTCACTTCCGGGGTGTCGTGCTGCCCTGGCACCGGCCAGTCGTGGCACCAGCCGGCCGTGTCCCAGCCGAGGAACGTCCCGAAGACCGGGGAGATCTTCTCGAACCGGGGCAGCAGCCGCTTCGTCTCGGCCATCGTCGGCCGCTGCCGGTCGTCCAGGCACGATATGACCCGTTGGGCGTGGGTCGTCGTGCCGTAGCGCCCGGACGGATCACGTTCGTTGTAGCGGTCGGCGAGGGCCAGCAGCTCCGAGCCGTCGCCCCGCTCGGCCGCGTCGAGGGCGCTGGTCAGCGTCGGCCAGCTGTCCTTGCTGTACAGCGGAAGGATGATGCCCGTGACCGCGAGGGTCTGAGTCAGCTTCCGCCCGGGCGTACCCGCCGCCAGGGGCCGGGCGTCGATCCGCCGCAGGAGGTCCGCGATCTTGCGCGTGCCCTCCTCTGGGTCCTGGCCCGTGGACGTGAGGTAGCCGTTCAGTGCGCGCTGGAAGCCCCTGGCCTGGTTCTCCGCGTGGCCCACGGTGTCGGCGCCCGGGTCGACCACCGCGTCCAGCGTCATGCGGCCCACCTTCTTCGGGAAGAGATGGGCGTAGGTGCCGCCCAGTTCGGTGCCGTAGGAGATGCCGAAGTAGTTCAGCCTGGAGTCGCCGAGGACTTCCCGGATGCGGTCCATGTCGCGGGCCGAGTCGGCGGTCGAGACGTGCGCCATCAGCTTCCCGGCCTCCTTCCGGCAGCCCTGGCCGAAGTCGGCGGCGTCCTCGAAGTACGCCTTCTCCTCGGCCGGGGTGTCGGGGGAGACGTCGACCGACTCGGCCGCCTGGATCTCCTTGTCACCCCGGCACCGCACGCCCTCGCTGGCGCCCACACCACGCGGGTCCCAGCTCACCAGGTCGTAGCGCTCGCGGAGCGAGGAGACGGTCGGGGCGTACGACGGCATCATGGACACCCCCGAGGCGCCCGGGCCACCGAAGTTGAACAGCAGCGACCCGACACGGTCGCCACCGCGAGCCTTGGCGCGGATCAGCCCCAAGCCGATCGTCTCGCCGTCCGGCTCGGACCAGTCCAGCGGCACCTTCAGCGTCGCGCACTGCCAGTCGCTGCTCGGTGCGGGGCCTTCGGCGGTGGCCTTGCAACGGCCCCAGGAGAGCCCACTCCTGTCGTCGTCGGACGAACCGGCGCCGCAGCCGGCGGCCAGCAGGGCCGAGGAGGCCGCCAGTGCCGTCCATCGAACGAAGCGCGTCATTGCCCATCCCCCCTCGCAGGCCGTCCGCTCTGTGCCGCGGATGGCGGTCAGGCCATGGTAGGCAGATCCCCGCGTCGGCCGTTTCAGCCTGTGGATAACTCTCTGACCTGCGAGTATTCGGCTCGCTGGAGTGTCAGGTGCAAACGGTTCCCGCCGGTGGCACCTTCCCGTCCAGCAGATAGCCGTTCACCGCGCCCTGCACGCACTTGTTCTTGCTGTCGTACGCGCCGTGCCCCTGACCCCGGTAGGTCAGCTCCACCCCGACGCCCTTGCCCAGCGCGTTCACCATCGCCCGGGCGCCCTCGTACGGCGTCGCCGGGTCACCCGTGTTGCCGACGACCAGAATGGGCGCCGCGCCCGGAGCGCTCACGTCCGGGTGGTCGGCGGCGCCCGCCACGGCCCAGTCGGTGCAGCCGATCATGCCCCAGGCCAGGGAGTCGCCGAACAGAGGTGAGGCGGCCCGGAACTCCGGCAGCCGCCGCTCGACGTAGGCGGCGTCGTAGCGAGGTTTGGCGTCGGCGCAGCTGATGGCGGTGAAGGCGGCGGTCGAGTTGTCGTACTCGCCGTTCTCGCTGCGTCCGTTCATCGAGTCGGAGAGCAGCATCAGGGTGCTGCCGTTGCCGTCGTAGGCCTCCTCCAGGCCGTCGGTGAGGAACTCCCAGAGGTCCTTCGAGTACAGGGCCTGCAGGATGCCGCTGGTCGCAGCGGTCTGGGTCAGCTGGCGCGGGAAGATGCCCTCGATCGGCTTGCGGTCGAGGTCGTCCAGCAGTCCGGCGATGCGGTCCTTCACGTCCTGAGCGCTGTCGCCGATCGGGCACTCCTCGGTCTTCGACACGCAGTCCTCGGCGAAGTTGTCGAGTGCGAGCTGGAACCCCTTGGCCTGCCCCAGCGACCCCTGTTCCGGGTTCAGCGTGGGGTCGACGACGGCGTCGAACACGGCGCGGCCGACCCGCTGGGGGAACAGGTGGGCGTAGACGCCACCCAGTTCGGTGCCGTAGGAGATGCCGAAGTAGTGCAGCTTGTCGTCGCCCAGGACTTGTCGCATCAGATCCAGGTCGCGGGCCGCGTCGGTGGTGCGCACGTGCGGCAGGATCTTCTCCGAGTTCTCCTCACACGCGTCGTTGAACTGCGTGGTGCTCTCCAGGAGCCGGGTGCGTTCGGCGGCGTCGTCGGGGGTGCCGTCCTGCTGGAAGTACGCGTCGAGCTGCTGGTCGTTCTCGCAGATCACGGGGTCGCTGCGGCCGACCCCGCGGGGGTCGAAGCTGACCAGGTCGTAGCGGGTGCGCAAGGTTGCGTAGCCTTCCGCGAAGGCAGGCAGCGAGGTGACGCCCGAGCCGCCGGGGCCGCCGAAGTTGAAGATGAGCGAGCCGATGCGCTCGTTCGCGGCGCCGGTGGTCCTGACCCGGATCAGTTCGAGGCCGATCGTGTCGCCCTCCGGGTCGCCCCAGTCGAGCGGCGCCTTCATCGTGGCGCACTGCCACTCGCCGTCGTCCGGCAGGGGAGAGGGCGGGGCGCCTCCGCCCTGGGCCTCGTCCGGGGCCGGGCAGGCCTTCCAGGTCAGTTCCTGCCGCGCCACGTCCTCGCCCTGGGCGTCGTCGCCGCAGCCCGCCAGCACGGTGGACAGCAGCAGGGCGGAGACGGTCAGGACGGCGGCCCGCGGCCGGAGGAGGGACGGCATGGTTCCATCCTGCGGCGGTACCGGACGGGGCGCGCGGGACGCGTGCCGTACGAGGTAAGAGGGGCGAGCGGGTCCGGTGAGGCCGCAGGGCCCGCCGCAGGGGCTGACCGGTCCGCTTCGGGCCCGGTCGGGTCAGAGGGCCTGCTTGCGCGTGAGGTGGTTGAACGCCAGCCAGCCCGGCAGCACGGGCAGCCACAGCGTCAGCAGACGGAACAGCAGGACCGCCGGTGCCGCGACCTCCTTCGGGAGCCCGACGGCGATCAGACCGACCGTCAGGGTCGCCTCGACCGCGCCCACACCGCCCGGAGTCGGCGCCGCCGATCCCAGGGCGTTGCCCGCCAGGAAGACGACGGCGACGCTGGCGAGGCTGATCGACGTGGACTCGTCGCCGAACGCGCGGATCGAGGCGTCCAGGCACATCACGAAACAGGCGGTCAGCAGCAGCATGCCGCCGATGCCGGTGACCAGCTTCTGCGGCCGCTGAAGCACGTCCAGCATGCGCGGCACGACGCCTGCGAACAGGGACCGCACGCGCGTGGACACGAACTTGCGCAGGAACGGCACCGACGTCACCACGAGCACGAGCACCGCGACCGTCAGCAGACCCGCGATGACCGTGCGGGACGGCGAGAGCGACGGCGTCTTCTCGGTTCCGGTCAGATAGCCGAAGGACAGCAGCATCAGGATGTGGCAGCCGAGCCCGAACAGCTGCGACGCGCCGACACTCGCCACCGCGAGCCCCGGCCGCACGCCCGCGCGCTGGAGGAAGCGCGTGTTCAGGGCGACTCCGCCCACCGCCGCCGGGGCGACGATCTTCACGAACGATCCGGCGACCTGCGCCGCCACGGTGCGCACGAACGGCACCCTCTCGGGCACGAATCCCAGCAACGCCATCGCCGCCGCCACGTAGCTGCACATCGAGAACAGCACGGCCGCGGCGACCCAGCCCCACTCGGCGTTCGCGATGAGCGGCCCGAACTCGATGTGCGTGAGCTGCGTCAGCAGGAAGTACGCGCCGATCGCGCCGGCCATGAAACTGATCAGCGTGCGTGGCCGCACCCGCTCCAGCCGGGCCGGCTCGACGGGTGCCTGTGGCCTGATCCGCAGTACCGCGTGCCGGATCTGCGTGAGCAGATCCTCCTCGCGTGCCTCTTCCACAGCCTCGTCGATCGCCCGCTTCTCGGCCCGCTGCTCCGCCCGTACGGCCTTCTTGTCGGGCTTCTCCAGGACGGGCGCGGAGTCCGTATCCCCCTCCATACGGGCCTGCTTGGCCTGCCGGGACGCCTCCAGGACCGCGTCGCGCTCACGCTGTGCCCGCTCCCGGGCCAGTCTGCGCAGCGTCGCGCGCGTGGAGCGGCTGAGGGCGATGGGCTGGAGCATCGGCAGGCAGTCCGCCACCGCGTCCGGGCCGAGGACGCCCACCGCCGAGGCGACCGCCCGTTCGGCGCCCACCCGGAGGCCGAGCGTCACCAGCAGCTGGGAGGTGTCCATGCGCAGCAGCAGGTCACCGGCCGCGATCTCGCCGACGCGCAGGTCGGTGAGGATCACCGTGCCGGAACGATCCACCAGAATCGCGTCTCCCACCAGCCTGCGATGCGCGATGCGCCGCGACTGAAGGGCCTTCACCTGGTGCCAGGTGTCGCGCAGCAGGTCGTCGGTGATCTCCTCGTCCGACAGCGAGTCGAGGGTGCGCCCACCGCTGTGCTCGTAGACGAGCATCACCGCGTCGGGGCCGAGCTCGGAGGTGGCGATCAGCTTGGGCGCGTTGGCGCCGGCCGCGATCGCCGCGTACGCCAGCAGGGCCTCCTGCTCCAGGGCCTGCCGCAGCGACTGGAGGCTGCTGCGGGTGGCGAAACCGCGCAGGGTGAGGTTGCGCCAGGCGCGGTAGAAGAAGCCCTGTGCCTGCTGCTCCCGGTCGACCACCGTCACGTCCAGGGGCGGGCCGTCCTCCAGCGTGACGAAGTAGCGCCGGCCTCGGTCCCCGGTGTCCGGGTTGTCCGAGGTGTCCTCGCGGGAGGCGCTGACCGGGCGGAAGCCGACGGTCCGCAGGCCGGCCATCAGCGTCTGCCCGGTGGGCCGGACGTTCGGCGAGCCGACCGCGTACAGCGTGCCGTAGGCCACGGTCCAGCCGATCAGCACGGTCAGGATGATCGAGAACGGGGTCGTGTACCCGGTGACGAGCATCGAGAAGGCGTCGAGGAGCAGGACGACCCACAGCACCGCGCGCCATCGCGGTCTGCGCGACATGCCGACGGCCGTCATGTAGGCGATGACCGGGGCCAGATAGCCGTGCACGGGATCGGTCAGTGCGTGGATGTCACCGGGAGAGGGCTGGGTGAGCGCCTCCTGGATCGAGTCGGGGGCGGCCCGGGCGACCCACAGGTCCGTGGCGAGGGTCACACCATGCGCGAGGACCGCCGCGAGCACACCGTCGGCGATGCGCAGTCCGTCCCGTTTGATCAGCCGCTCGATGGCGAAGGCGACCGGCACCAGCAGGATCGCGATGCTGGAGGCCAGCCCCGCGATCTTGATGAGCAGGTCGGGCGCCTGACCGGTGCCCTTGTTGATGTCCTGTTCGAGGCCCGAGGTGGTGCCGTGCGCGAACGCGGCGATCCCGATCAGGATCGCGACGGCGAGCACGCCCACCAGCAGGCGCATCAAGTCGGAAGGGCGGTGTACGCGCGCGGGGAGCAGCGGTTCGTCGCCCTCCACCTCGTCGATGTGTGCGAAGTCGGGCTCCTCGGCGGCCGCGCGGTTCTTCTTCGTGGCCCCCTTCGGGCCGTCGTCCCGCGTGCCCGGGCGCGACGAAGCGTCAGAGGTGCCTTCCGTGTCCTCGGGGTGCGCACCCTGCTGCTTCATCGTCTCTTCTTGGTCTCGTATCACCGGTCACCGCCCGCACGATGGTGGCATGCCGCACCGGCACACGGGGCAATCAGGGTGCACATGCGGGGGCGGACAGTCTGCCCGACGCGCCCCCGCCGGGCGAGCAGAACGCTCCGGAGCACGCCCGGCCCGTTGTCGGTGGGGTGGGGCAGGATGGGGCGGATGAGTGAGCACAGCCCTGAGGGGGGCCGGTACGAGGACGAGCCCGCGCATGCGCTGCCCGAGTACGCCGAGCGGGTCCTCGACGTCGCCGAACTGATCCCGCCGGGTCGCGTCATGACCTACGGGGACGTCGCCGAATGGCTGGAGCAGGGTGGTCCGCGGCAGGTCGGCCGGGTGATGGCGCTCTACGGGGGAGCCGCCCCGTGGTGGCGGGTCGTCCGCGCGGACGGCGTCCTGCTGCCGGGGCACGAGCAACGGGCGCTCGGACACTACCGGGCGGAGGGCACGCCCTTGAAGGAGGCGAGCCGCGCCGCCGAGGGCCACCTGCCGCGCATCGACATGAGACGGGCGCGGTGGGACGGCGGTGATCGCGCGGAGGGTCACACCTGACAGCTTCCGCCATCGGACGGCCTCCTGTGTGACCCGTGATCCGTACGGGGGAATCGGGGCACACCGACGGCATGACGTACGTTCGTGAGTGGAGGGGCACGAGTGCCGTGAGTGGCCGGTGGGAAGAAGGGGAAGCCCTGCTTCCGCCTCACTCGTCGGCGTTGCGTCGGCTGCGCGTGCCCCCGTCACCCCGCGGTCACCGCCCGCCACGCGCGGTGGCCCGCCAACCAGCACTTCCACCAGAACCGGCGAACCACGTGAGCTCCTCTTCCTCCACCAGCGGCCTGTCGCACCCCCGGGTGCGCCGGGGGAACCGTGGCGCTTACCGACTGGTACGTACCCCTCCTGCCCGCATGGACCCCCCTCATCTGGACGCCTCGCAGCGCTCCGTGGTTGACCACACGGCGGGTCCGCTCCTCGTCCTCGCAGGTCCGGGCACCGGCAAGACCACCACCCTCGTCGAGTCCGTGGCCGAGAGAGTGGCCCGGGGCGGGGACCCCGAGCGCGTCCTGGTCCTCACCTTCAGCCGCCGGGCGGCGGTCGAGCTGCGCGACCGCATGGCCCGGCGGGCCGGGGCCGCCCGCGCTCCCCAGGCGACCACCTTCCACTCGTTCTGCTACGCCCTGGTCCGCGCCCACCAGGACAGCGCCCTGTTCGTGGAGCCGCTGCGGCTGCTGTCCGGCCCCGAGCAGGACGTGTCGGTGCGCGAGCTGCTCGCGGGCCAGCTGGATCTGGAACGGCTCGGACTCGCACACGTGCGCTGGCCCGACGAGCTGCGCGCCTGCCTGACCACCCGTGGTTTCGCCGACGAGGTCCGCGCGGTCCTCGCCCGCAGCCGTGAACTGGGCCTCGGCCCCGACGCCCTGGACGCCTTCGCCCGCCGCACGGGACGGCCCGACTGGCGCGCCGCGGCCGCCTTCCTCGCCGAGTACCTCGACGTGCTCGACCTCCACGGCGTGATCGACTACGCGGAACTCGTCCACCGCGCGGTCCTCCTCGCCCGCCGCCCCGAGGTCGCGGCGTGGCTCGCCGCCCGGTACGACGCCGTCTACGTCGACGAGTACCAGGACACGGATCCCGCTCAGGTACGACTGCTGGACGCCCTTGCCGGCGGTGGCCGCACGCTCGTGGCCTTCGGCGATCCCGACCAGTCGATCTATGCGTTCCGCGGCGCCGACGTGAACGGCATCCTGGACTTCCCGCACGCCTTCCCCCGCGCGGACGGCCGCCCGGCCCCCGTCACCGTGCTGCGCACGTCCCGCCGCTCCGGCGCCGGTCTGCTGGCCGCCACTCGGCTGCTCACCCAGCGCATGCCGCTGACCCGGCTGCCCGCCGAGAAGGTGCGCGCCCACCGCGAACTCGCTCCCGTACGGGACGGGGGCCGCGTCGAGGCGTACACGTACCCGACGTCCGGGACGGAGCTGGACAACATCGCCGACATCCTCCGCCGGGCCCATCTGGAGGAGGGCGTCCCGTGGCGGGACATGGCCGTCCTGGTGCGCGCCGGCTCCCGCACCATCCCCATGGTCCGCCGTGCCCTCACGGCGGCGGGAGTCCCCGTCGACGGCGACGGTGACGACGTGCCGCTGCGCCACGAGCCGGCGGTGGCGCCGCTGCTGACGGCGTTGCGGGCGGTGGCCCTGGCGGAGGCGGCCGGGACTGCCGACAGGAACACGGCGGCCGACGATGCCCCAGAGGCGGAGCCGACCGCCTCCTGGCTCGGTACCGAGACCGCCCTCACTCTCCTGACCTCACCCCTCGCGAGCATGGACGCGGCCGACCTGCGCCGCCTCGGCCGCGCCCTGCGCGACGAGGAACGGGCCGCCGGCAACCCGCTGCCGCCGCCCTCCGACGTGCTGCTCGCACAGGCACTCGCCGAGCCGGAGCGGCTGGCCGTGCACGACCCGGCGTACGCGCGCGGGGCCCAGCGTCTGGGCGCCCTGCTGCGCAGGGCCCGCGAGCGCCTGGCCGGCGGCGGCACGGCCGAGGAGGCGCTGTGGGACCTCTGGGAGGGCACCCCCTGGCCCACTCGACTGGAGCGGGCCGCCCGCCGGGGCGGCGCCGCCGGGCGCAACGCGGACCGCGATCTGGACGCCGTCTGCGCCCTGTTCGCCACCGCGGCCCGCGCCGAGGAACGCACCGGCGGCCGGGGCACCCTGAACTTCCTTGAGGAGATCGACGCCGAGGACATCGCCGCCGACACCCTCGCCCGGCGCACCGTACGCCCCGACGCCGTCCGCCTGATGACCGCGCACCGCTCCAAGGGCCTCCAGTGGCGCCTCGTGGTCGTGGCAGGGGTCCAGGAGGGCCTGTGGCCGGACCTGCGCCGGCGCGGCTCACTCCTGGAGGCCGACCGCATCGGCCGCGACGGACTCGCCGAACCCCTCACCCCAGGCGCGCTGCTCGCCGAGGAGCGCCGCCTGTTCTACGTGGCCGCCACGCGCGCGAGCGAGCGTCTCGTCGTCACCGCGGTCAAGGCCCCCGCGGACGACGGCGACCAGCCCTCCCGCTTCCTGACCGAACTGGGTGTCGAACCCAAGGACGTCACCGGACGCCCCCGCCGCCCGCTGTCCGTAGCCGCGCTCGTCGCCGAACTCCGGGCCACCACGGTCGACCCGCGCGTCTCCGACGCCCTCCGGGAGGCCGCCGCCCGTCGCCTGGCACGCCTCGCCGCCCTCGCCGACGAGGACGGCCGCCCCCTGGTGCCGTCCGCGCACCCCTACCGCTGGTGGGGCATGTTCGAGCCCACCGAGTCCAAGGTGCCGCTGCGCGACCGCGACCAGCCGGTCGTGCTCTCCGGAAGCGCCCTCGACCAGCTCGCCAACACCTGCGCCCTGCAATGGTTCCTGGGCCGCGAGGTGAAGGCCGACGCACCCGCCACGACCGCCCAGGGCTTCGGCAACGTCGTGCACGTCCTGGCCGACGAGGTCGCCTCCGGGCGCACCCCGGCCGACCTCGGGGTCCTCATGGAACGCCTCGACTCCGTGTGGAACGCGCTGGCCTTCGACGCGCCGTGGAAGTCGGCCCAGGAGAAGGACAACGCGCGCGTGGCGCTCGAACGGTTCCTTCAGTGGCACGTCATGAACCGCACCTGGCGCACCCCGGTGGCCAGCGAGCACGACTTCGACGTCACCCTCGAAGCGGGCGACTACCGGGTGCGCATCCGCGGCCAGATGGACCGGGTCGAGACCGACGGCGACGGCCGCGCCTACGTGGTCGACTTCAAGACCGGCAAGCAGGCGCCCGGTTCCAAGGAAGTGGAGCGTCACCCGCAGCTGGCCGTCTACCAGCTGGCCGTCCGCGAGGGCGCCGTCGACGAGGTCTTCGACGGCGTGCGTCCCGAGCCTGGCGGCGCCGAACTCGTCCACCTCCGGCAGGGAGCAGCCAAACGCGACGGCGGCGAGACCCTGCCCAAGGTGCAGGCCCAGGAGCCGCTGGAGGGGGAGTGGGTCGGCGATCTGCTCGCCACCGCCGCCGGCAAGGTCCTGGACGAGCGGTTCACCCCGACTGCCGGGCAGCACTGCACGCACTGCGCGTTCCGGGCCTCGTGCAGCGCCCGTCAGGAGGGGCGTCACGTCGTCGAGTGAGCTATCGCACCACCTGTGCTGACCTGCGCTTCCTCCGCCCCGGCGGCCCGTTCGGTCACCACTGTCAGTGGCCGCCGCTAGCCTTTCGATGTGCCCGCCCGAATCACCGATCCCGAACAGCTCAAGGAGCTCCTCGGCATCCCGTTCACCCCGGAGCAGACGGCCTGCATCACCGCGCCGCCCGCCCCGCAGGTGATCGTCGCCGGAGCCGGCTCGGGCAAGACGACGGTGATGGCGGCCCGCGTGGTGTGGCTGGTCGGCACCGGCCAGGTCGCACCCGAGCAGGTGCTCGGCCTCACCTTCACCAACAAGGCCGCCGCCGAACTCGCCGAGCGCGTCCGCAAGGCGCTCGTCCGGGCCGGCGTCACCGACCCGGACGCCATCGACCCGGACAACCCGCCGGGCGAGCCGGTGATCTCCACGTACCACGCCTTCGCGGGCCGCCTCCTGACCGACCACGGCCTGCGCCTCGGTCTGGAGCCAACCTCCCGACTGCTCGCCGACGCCACCCGCTTCCAGCTCGCCGCGCGCGTCCTGCGCGAGGCCCCGGGACCCTACCCGGCCCTGACCCGTTCCTTCCCGGACCTCGTCGGCGACCTCCTCGCCCTCGATGCCGAACTCGCCGAGCACCTCGTACGCCCGGAGGCACTGCGCGCGTACGACGCCGAACTGCTGCTGACCCTGCGGGGCGCCAAGCTCAGCAACGCCGACCTGCGCAAGGTTCCCGACGCGGCCGCCGCCCGACGCGAACTCGCCGAGCTGGTCACCCGCTACCGGGCCGCCAAGCGCGAGCGGGACCTGCTCGACTTCGGCGACCAGATCGCCCTGTCGGCCCGGCTCGCCGGCATCCCCGAGGTGGGCCGTGTCCTGCGCGACGAGTTCCGGGTGGTCCTGCTCGACGAGTACCAGGACACCTCGGTCGCCCAACGCGTCCTCTTGGCAGGCCTGTTCGGCGAGGGCACCGGCCATCCCGTCACCGCCGTCGGCGACCCCTGCCAGGCGATCTACGGCTGGCGCGGCGCCTCCGTCGCCAACCTCGACGACTTCCCCGAGCACTTCGCCCACGCCGACGGCCGCCCCGCGACCCGCCAGGCCCTCAGCGAGAACCGCCGCAGCGGCGGCCGCCTCCTCGACCTCGCCAACGGCCTCGCGGAGCCCCTGCGCGCCCTGCACGCGGGCGTGGAGGCACTCCGCCCGGCCCCCGGCGCCGAACGCGACGGCATGGTCCGCTGCGCCCTGCTGCGCACCCACGCCGAGGAGATCGACTGGGCCGCCGATTCCGTCGCCCACCTCGTCCGAACCGGCACGGCACCCGGAGAGATCGCCGTCCTGTGCCGCACCGCGACCGACTTCGCCGAGATCCAGGGCGCCCTGGTCGCGCGTGACGTACCCGTCGAGGTCGTCGGCCTGTCCGGGCTGCTGCACCTGCCCGAGATCGCCGACCTCGTCGCCGTCTGCGAGGTCCTCCAGGACCCGGGTGCCAACGCCTCCCTGGTACGCCTGCTCACCGGCCCCCGCTGGCGCATCGGGCCGCGCGACCTCGCCCTCCTGGGGCGGCGCGCCCGGCTTCTCGTCCGCCACGCGCGCGTGGCGGACGACGACGACCCGGACCGCCGTCTCGCCGAGGCTGTCGAGGGGGTGGATCCGTCCGAGGTGATCTCCCTCGCGGACGCCCTGGACACCTTCCTGGAGACACCGCTGGACGGCCGCGGTGACGACGACGGACTGCCGTTCTCGCCCGACGCGCGCGTGCGCTTCGCCAGGCTGGCCACCGAGCTGCGCGAGCTGCGCCGCTCCCTGGCCGACCCGCTGATGGACGTCCTGCACCGCGTCCTCGCCGTCACCGGTCTGGAGGTCGAGCTGTCGGCCTCCCCGCACGCCCTGGCCGCCCGCCGCCGCGAGACCCTGTCCAACTTCCTGGACGTCGCCGCCTCCTTCGCCGCCGGCGACAACGAGGCGACCCTGCTCGCCTTCCTCGGCTTCCTGCGCACCGCAGCCCAGTACGAGAAGGGGCTCGACAACGCCCTTCCGGGCGGCGAGAACACCGTCAAGGTGCTCACCGCCCACAAGTCCAAGGGCCTGGAGTGGGACGTCGTGGTCGTCCCCGACCTGGTCACCGGCACCTTCCCCAGCAGCCAGGGCCGCGAGAAGTGGACCTCGCAGGGCAAAGTCCTGCCGCACGGGTTGCGCGGCGACGCCGACACCCTGCCCGACGTGACGTCCTGGGACGCCAAGGGCCTGAAGGCCTTCCACGAGGCCATGAAGGACCACCAGCACACCGAGGAACTCCGCCTCGGCTACGTCACCTTCACCCGCCCCCGCTCCCTCCTCCTGGGCTCCGGCCACTGGTGGGGGCCCACCCAGAAGAAGCGCCGCGGGCCGTCCGCGTTCCTCCAGTTCCTCTACGAGCACTGCGAGGCCGGGTACGGCGAGATCGAGGCCTGGGCGGACGAACCCGACGACGACGAGGAGAACCCGGCCCTGCACCGGGCGACGGCCGACCAGGTATGGCCCCTGCCCCTGGACGTGGCAGCCCTGGCACGCCGCCGCGCGGCAGCCGAGACCGTCCTGGCCCACCTGGAGAACCTCGCGTCCCCCGAGGACGGGCACCCCGCGACCACGCACGACCCGGACACCCTCGACGACCCCGAGTGGCCCACGCCGCCCGAGGACGACGAACCCCCGTACGGCGAACCGGACCCGTACGGCGAACCGGACCCGTACGCCGAGGCTCCCTTCGGCGAGGCACCGTTCAACGACGTCCCCTTCGAGGAGGAGCCCTTCGAAAAGGTCTCCGGCGAGGACCCGGCGGACGGGGACGCGCCGCCCGTGGCCCACCCCACCGTCCCGCATCAGGCGGCCCCGCCGGAGCCCCGGGCCACGCGCCCTCGCCCCGGGCCCCCCGGGCATCCCGGCTCCCGCGGCCGGGCACATCCGCACCTCACCCCGGAGGAGGCCCGCACCGTGGCCTCCTGGGACCGCGACCTCGACGCCCTCACCGGAGAACTCCTGCGCGCCCGCGACAGCATCACCGAGGTGCCCCTGCCGGCCTCGCTCACGGCCTCCCAGCTGATGCACCTGGCAGCCGACCCGGACGGCTTCGCCCAGGAGCTGGCCCGCCCCATGCCGCGCCCACCCCAGCCCGCCGCGCGCCGCGGAACCCGCTTCCACGCCTGGGTCGAGGCCCGCTTCGAGGAGCTCACGCTGCCCATGCTGGAGCCGGAGGAACTGCCCGGCAACGACGCCGAGATCGCCGACGAGCAGGACCTGGAGGGGCTCAAGGAGGCCTTCGAGCGCACCGAGTACGCACGCCGCACGCCCCACCGGGTGGAGGCCCCCTTCCAGCTCGCGATCGGCGGCCGGATCGTCCGGGGCCGCATCGACGCCGTCTACAAGGAGGGAGACGGGGAGGACGCGACGTACGAGATCGTCGACTGGAAGACCAGCCGTTCCCGTACCGCCGACCCGCTCCAGCTCGCCGTCTATCGGCTGGCCTGGGCCGAGCAGCAGGGCGTGCCCGCGGAGTCGGTCACGGCCGCGTTCCTGTACGTGCGCAGCGGCGAGGTCGTACGTCCGCGGGACCTGCCCGGCCGGGCCGCCCTGGAGCGGCTGCTCCTGGACGAGCCGTCGGAAGGGGAGGCCGGTGAGGAACCGCACTCCGAGGACGTCCGTGCGGGCCGATAGGCTCGTGACCATGAGCCAGACCCCGGACAGCGTCGTCCGTACGTACATCCAGCGGCACCGCGCCGCCTTCCTCGACGACCTCGCCGAGTGGCTGCGCATCCCGTCGGTGTCCGCCCAGCCGGACCATGCGCCCGACGTACGACGCAGCGCCGACTGGCTCGCAGCCAAGCTCAAGGAGACCGGCTTCCCGACGGCCGAGGTCTGGCAGACCCCCGGCGCGCCCGCCGTCTTCGCCGAGTGGCCCTGTGAGGACCCGCAGGCACCCACCGTGCTGGTCTACGGCCACCATGACGTGCAGCCCGCCGCCCGGGAGGACGGCTGGGACAGCGAGCCCTTCGAGCCGGTCGTGCGCGGGAACCGGCTCTACGCGCGCGGGGCGGCCGACGACAAGGGCCAGGTGTTCTTCCACACCCTCGGCGTCCGCGCCCACCTCGCCGCCACCGGCCGCAGCACCCCGGCAGTGCACCTCAAGCTGATCGTCGAGGGCGAGGAGGAGTCCGGCTCGCCGCACTTCCGTGCCCTGGTCGAGCAGCACGCCGAGCGGCTCGCCGCCGACGCCGTGATCGTCTCCGACACCGGCATGTGGTCCGAGGACACCCCCACGGTGTGCACCGGCATGCGCGGCCTCGCCGAGTGCGAGATACGCCTGCACGGCCCCGACCAGGACATCCACTCCGGCTCCTTCGGCGGCGCCGTGCCCAACCCGGCCACGGCCGCCGCCCGCCTCGTCGCCGCCCTGCACGACGAGCACGGGCGCGTGGCGGTCCCGGGCTTCTACGACGGCGTGGTCGGACTCACCGACCGCGAGCGCGAACTCCTCGCCGAGCTGCCCTTCGACGAACAGCAGTGGCTGCGCACGGCCAAGTCCTACGCCACCGAGGGCGAGGCCGGGTACACCACCCTGGAGCGGATCTGGGCCCGCCCCACCGCGGAGGTCAACGGCATCGGCGGCGGCTACCAGGGCCCCGGCAGCAAGACGATCATCCCCTCCAACGCCCTGGTGAAGCTGTCCTTCCGTCTGGTGGCGGGCCAGGATCCCGGGCAGGTGGAGAAGGCCGTCCGCGCCTGGGCCGAGCGGCAGGTGCCGCCGGGGATCCGCTGCGACATCACGTTCAGCGGGGCCACGCGCCCGTGTCTGACGCCGCTGGACCACCCGGCCCTCCGGTCGGTCACCCGCGCCATGGGCCGGGCCTTCGACAAGCCGGTCCGCTTCACGCGCGAGGGCGGCTCCGGACCGGCGGCGGACCTCCAGGACGTCCTCGGCGCCCCGGTGCTGTTCCTGGGCATCTCCGTCCCCTCGGACGGCTGGCACGCGCCGAACGAGAAAGTCGAACTCGACCTGCTCCTCAAAGGAGTCGAGACCGCCGCGTACCTGTGGGGTGACCTCGCCGAGAACTGGCGCCATGCGCCCTGAGCGTCCCGCCCCGTCCGGACCGGGCACGCGCGCGGGGCACACTGGAAGCGCCGCCCCGCACCGCCCGAGCCCACCGGACCCGGTCGCCTCCCGCCGTACGTCCCCCTGAACCGCCCGCCGAACCCGACCGTTCCACCGGGGAGTTGGAAGCACCCGTGACCACCTGGACCGACCACAACGCCGACCGTCCCATCTCGCTCACCGCCCCGAGCGGCATCGACCGTGCCGCCCACCACCGGCTCGACGAGGCCTGGCTCGCGGCGGCGTGGAGCCACCCCACGACGCGCTGCTTCGTGGTCTCCGGCGGACAGGTCCTCATCGACGAGACGGCGGACGGGCACACCGAACTCGTCATGACCCCCTCCTTCGAGGCCCCCCTCACCGAGGCACACCGCTACTTCCTCGGCATCGACGAGGACGGCGTCAGCTACTTCGCCCTCCAGAAGGACTCCCTGCCCGGGCGCATGGACCAGTCCGCGCGCCCGGCGGGCCTGCGCGAGGCGGGCGCCCTGCTGTCGGCTCGCGACGTGGGCCTGATGGTGCACGCGGTGGGCCTGGAGAACTGGCAGCGCACCCACCGCTTCTGCTCGCGCTGCGGCGAGCGCACCGTCATCGCCGCCGCCGGACACATCCGCCGCTGCCAGGCCTGCGGCGCGGAACACTACCCGCGCACGGACCCCGCCGTGATCATGGCAGTGACCGACGAGGACGACCGCGTCCTGCTCGGCCGCCAGGTCCACTGGCCCGAGGGCCGCTTCTCGACGCTGGCCGGCTTCGTCGAGCCCGGCGAGTCGATCGAGCAGTCGGTGCGCCGGGAGGTCCACGAGGAGGTCGGCATCAGCGTCGGCCAGGTCGAGTACGTCGCCAGCCAGCCCTGGCCCTTCCCGTCCAGCCTCATGCTGGGCTTCATGGCCCGCGCCACCTCCACCGAGATCGAGGTCGACGGCGACGAGATCCACGAGGCCCGCTGGTTCTCCCGTGACGAGCTGCGCGCCGCCTTCGAGTCCGGCGAGGTGCTCCCGCCCTACGGCATCTCGATCGCGGCCCGCCTGATCGAGCTCTGGTACGGCAAGCCGCTCCCCACGCGAAGCGTCGTCTGACCTTCTCGGCGCGGCTGTCGCCGGCATGAGAGAAGGCGGCCCCTGAGTTTCCTCAGGAGCCGCCTTCCTCGCACCAGCGCACGGCGACTAGGCGCCGATCTTCTGCTTCACCTGCGCCAGCGACGGGTTCGTGAGCGTCGAGCCGTCCGGGAAGAGGACGGTGGGCACCGTCTGGTTTCCGCCATTCGCCTTCTCCACGAACGCGGCGGACTCCGGGTCCTGCTCGATGTTGATCTCGGTGTACGCGATGCCCTCGCGGTCCATCTGGCTCTTCAGCCGGCGGCAGTAGCCGCACCACGTGGTGCTGTACATCGTCACAGTGCCCAGCATGTCTCTCGTGCTCCTTCGGTGGCTCGGGGCGGGTGGTCGCAGTGGGGGAACGTATGTGAAACGTCCACCATTCCCGGTCCCCGGGTGAGGCCCGGCGTGACGCCTGCCGCATCAGTACGACTATCAGTGCGTGCCTGTGGACAACCGGCGCAGCCGTCTCGCGCGACCTGGCAGCATGGCTGTGTGACAGCAGCAACGCACTCCACCCTGTTCCCGCAGGTACCGGACTCCGCCGACGCGGTGCTCGAAGGGCTCGACCCCGAGCAGCGCGAAGTGGCCACGGCCCTGCACGGTCCGGTGTGCGTCCTGGCGGGCGCGGGCACGGGCAAGACCCGGGCGATCACCCACCGCATCGCCTACGGAGTGCGCGCCGGCATCCTGCACCCCTCCAGCGTCCTCGCCGTCACCTTCACCAACCGCGCCGCCGGCGAGATGCGCGGCCGGCTGCGCCAGCTCGGCGCAGCGGGCGTCCAGGCGCGTACGTTCCACTCGGCCGCCCTGCGCCAGCTTCAGTACTTCTGGCCGAAAGCGATCGGCGGCGCCATGCCCCGGCTCGTCGACCGCAAGATCCAGCTCGTCGCCGACGCGGCGGCCGCCTGCCGCATCCGGCTCGACCGGGGCGAGCTGCGGGACGTCACCGCCGAGATCGAATGGTCCAAGGTCACCCAGACCGTCCCCGCCGACTACGCGCCCGCCGCCGCCAAGGCCGGCCGTGAGTCCCCCCGCGACCCCGCCGAGATCGCCCAGCTCTACGCCGCCTACGAGGACGTCAAGCGCGAGCGGTCCGTCATCGACTTCGAGGACGTGCTGCTGCTGACCGTGGCCGTCCTGCAGGACCGCCACGACATCGCCGAACAGATCCGCGCCCAGTACCAGCACTTCGTGGTCGACGAGTACCAGGACGTCAGCCCCCTCCAGCAGCGCCTGCTCGAACTGTGGCTGGGCGAGCGGGACAGCCTGTGCGTGGTCGGGGACGCCAGCCAGACGATCTACTCGTTCACGGGGGCCACCCCGGACCACCTGCTCGACTTCCGCACCCGCCACCCCGGTGCGACCGTCGTCAAACTGGTCCGTGACTACCGTTCCACGCCCCAGGTCGTCCATCTCGCCAACGGTCTGCTCGCCCAGGCCCGGGGCCGCGCCGCCGACCACCGCCTGGAGCTCGTCTCCCAGCGCACCGCCGGGCCCGAGCCGGTCTACGCCGAATACACCGATGAACCCGCCGAGGCGGAAGGCGCGGCCCGCCGGATCCGCGAACTCGTCGACTCGGGAGTCCCGGCCTCCGAGATCGCCGTCCTCTTCCGCACGAACGCGCAGTCCGAGACCTACGAGCAGGCCCTCGCCGACGCCGCGGTGCCCTACCAGTTGCGCGGCGCCGAGCGGTTCTTCGACCGCCCGGAGGTGCGCAAGGCGGGCATCGCCCTGCGCGGCGCGGCCCGCTTCGGCGGCAACGACTCCCTCCTGGACGATGTCGTCGACCTTCCCTCCCAGGTGCGCGCCGTGCTGTCCGGGGAGGGCTGGACGACGCAGCCACCGGCCGGCTCCGGCGCGGTGAGAGAGCGCTGGGAGTCCCTGGCCGCCCTGGTGAACCTCGCCCAGGACTTCGCCGCCGCCAGACCCGCCGCCACCCTGGCGGACCTCGTCGCCGAACTGGACGAACGGGCGAACGCCCAGCACGCCCCCACCGTCCAAGGCGTCACCCTCGCCTCGCTGCACTCGGCCAAGGGCCTGGAGTGGGATGTCGTCTTCCTGGTGGGCGTAGCCGAGGGCATGATGCCGATCACCTACGCCAAGACCGACGAACAGATCGAGGAGGAGCGCCGCCTCCTCTATGTCGGTGTCACGCGGGCGCGAGAACATCTCCATGTCTCCTGGGCGCTCTCCCGCTCGCCCGGAGGACGCCCCAGCCGCCGCCCCAGCCGCTTCCTCGACGGGCTGCGCCCCGGCTCGACGGCCACCGCGGGCCGTACCGCCGCCGGAGGACCGGGCGGAATCGAGCGTGGAATCCCTGGAACCAGGGGGTCCGCCCCGAAACGGGCGCAGCGAGTCCCCGCCCGCTGCCGGGTCTGCGGCCGCACGCTCACCGACCCGGGCGAAATGAAGCTGATGCGCTGCGACGACTGCCCGTCCGACATGAACGAGGGCCTGTACGAGCGGCTGCGTGAGTGGCGCGCCGACCAGGCACGCAGCAGTGGCCAGCCCGCCTTCTGCGTGTTCACGGACAGGACGCTGATGGCGATCGCCGAGTCCGCCCCCGACGACGAACGCGAGCTCGCCCGCATCCCGGGCGTCGGGATGCGCAAGCTCACCCGCTACGGCGCCGACGTACTGGCCATCTGCGCAGGCCAGTCGCCGGCGGAGAGCAGAGATCAGGACTGACACGAACTCGTCGAAAAAATAGTTTGCGCATGCCCCAGCAATCCCCATAGGTTCTTAGGCACGAGAGCAGCGGCCTTCTCGAAGGCCCTGATCCCGTGTTGTACTTGCATATCCGTCGGACTGGTTCACCCGGTCCCCCGATACGCCGAGAGGAGGCGAGTCCAGTGATCAGCATCTACACCAGCTCCTTCAGCACCGTGAAAATGACCGATCGCTCGGCCGTCTCCGCGTGCATGCTCGGCGTTTCGAACCTGGGCACCGGTCTGTCCGGCATTCGTGCCGTCCGTCCGGCGTCCTCCTCCGTTGCTCCCGCGGGTCTTCCCGTCCGAGAGCGCAATGAGCGACCGACCAAGGCACTGGAAGCAGCAGTAGCGGCACAGGCGCAGGCTTATGCCTTTACGGCGACCGGTGCCGGATTCCGGAAGCAGACGACGCAGCACCACCAGATGTGGGCCTTCCGTGGGCCAGAACCCTGGAGTGATCCAGCCTGATCGCCGATCAGGCCGGCGCCTTCAGGGCCGCGGAACCCCATCCGGGATCCGCGGCCCTTCTGTTTGTCCCTGACCAGGGATGACAGACCGAAGGAGCCTCGGGACAAGAAAAGAACCCGGTACCACCACCCCCCGGCCAACAGGCCGGAACGACCAGACGAGGAAGACGAACCGTGCAACTCGAAGCGCACGCCCCGTCCGTACCGCCTTCCGACACGATCCCCAAGCCCGGCTCCACGGAGGACCCCGCCTTGACCCCGCTCACCGCGCTCACCGCGCTCGACGACGCCATCGAGAACCTCGGCGTACCCGTCCCGTGCCGCTCCTACGACCCGGAGGTCTTCTTCGCCGAGTCGCCTGCGGACGTCGAGTACGCCAAGTCCCTCTGCCGCACCTGCCCGCTGGTCGAGGCCTGCCTCGCAGGGGCCAAGGAGCGGCGTGAGCCCTGGGGCGTCTGGGGTGGCGAGCTGTTCGTCCAGGGTGTCGTCGTTGCCCGGAAGCGGCCGCGTGGTCGCCCGCGCAAGAACCCGGTCACAGCATGAACATCGCAGGAACGATCGACCGCCCCCTCACGCACGACCCCCAGAAGCAGGCCCCGATGAAGCCGTCCACTTACGAGCCCGCAGGCTCCGCGACCCAAGACTTCACCATCAGCGGCGCGAAGGACTCGCGTCAGAATAGGACCCGAGAGATGCAACTCATTCCAGAAGCCATGGCTCGTGCGCATATGCGCGAGCGACTGCAGGAGGCGGAGAGGGACCGCCAGGCCGCGCGCCTGGTGACCGCCCGCCGGATGCAGCGCAAGGCGGAGCGCGCGTCGATGCGTGCCCGTCGGGCGCTCGCCATGGCGGTCATGCAGTAACCCACCGCACCTGGCGGGTGCCTCCCGAGCAGGGAGGCCGTGCTGCTGCCGCAGAGCTCTCACCGCGGGGGCCGGTCCGTACCGACGGGCCGGCCCCCGCCGTGCGTTGGGCCGACCAGGCAAGCACGGGACGCTCACCGGTGCCGGGTGCTCGGTGCCGCCCGGGCTGGTGCGTGGTGCTCCGCCGTCGGGGGGTCGCCCGGGTTGGTGCGCTGTACTCCTCCGGGCCGGCGTGTGCCGTTCCCAGGGCGTGTTCTCCCGGGCCGGCGTCTGGTGCCCCCGCTGTCGCGGGGTGACGTGATCATCCAGCTCGATGCGAGGGACTACCGGACCATACGGCGGGGCCACCAGGCCGGCGGGCTACTGGCCTCCGGGGCGTTGTGCCCGGCGAAGCTCCGGGCGCGGAGATATCGTCGCCGGGTGACGAGTCCTCCTGGAGGCGGCGACGACGGCTCCGCCACCGAGCCGCTGCGTTTCGTCTGCGCCCGCTGCGGTGCATCGGCCGACATCCAGACCGAAGGCATACCCCTCACCTGGACATACTCCGTGGAGAGCGGCATCCGCCAGTACTACTGCGAGACCTGCTCCCGAGAGAACCTGAGGTCCATCGAGGGGCGCTTGGACTCGGACTGGTGGTGAACCCCGCGGCCGGGACTCACGCCTGTGCCACCGCCTCTTCGCCGTCCACCGGGTCCTCGGGGACGAACCCCGGCAGCCACTCCTCCAACTCCTCGCGCAGCCGCACCGTCGCCCCCAGCTGACACAGCACGCCGATCGTGCTCAGCGTCACCCGGTGGATGAGCAGATAGGACGGAGGCAGGTTGAGCTGCTTGCCGAGCTGGTAGGCGGGGGAGCGGGGGTCGGCGACCCGAGCCGCCTGGCTGCGCATCCAGCCCCGCGTGAAGGTGAACTCCTCGACCTGGGCCGGCTCGATGATCGGCAGCAGGTAGTCCATGACGGCGTCCGGGTCCAGCTCTATGGTCTCCTTGACGAACCCCTCCGCGCACAGCAGCTCGTAGACCGCCTCGGCCTCCCCGTCGAGGGTCATCCGCAGGGACTCGCCGATCGTGGCCGGCAGTCCCCCCGGGAGACGGTCGACCGTGCCGAAGTCCAGGACGCCCAGGCGCCAGTCGTCCTCACCCTCGGGGCCGCCGGGCAGCAGCCGGAAGTTGCCCGGGTGGGGATCGGCGTGCAGCAGGCCCGTGCGGGCGGGGCCGGAGAACAGGAAGCGGGCCAGGAGCTGACCGGCACGGTTGCGTTGCTCCGGAGTACCGTCCGAGATGATCTCCGACAGCGGGACCCCGTCCATCCACTCGGTGACCAGGACCTGATCGGACTGGTGCACCACCTGCGGCACGACCACGTCCGGGTCGTCCGTGAACTCCTCCGCGTGGGCCTGCTGGGCCTGGGCCTCCAGGTCGTAGTCCAGCTCCTCCGAGACGCGGTCCTTCAGCTCCGCGATCAGCGGCTTGATGTCCATACCGGGGATCAGCGGACCGAGCAGACGCGAGAAGCGGCTCAGCTGGTTCAGGTCCGACAGCAGGGCCTCACCGGCACCCGGGTACTGCACCTTGACCGCCACTTCGCGGCCGTCGTGCCACACCCCTCGGTGGACCTGGCCGATCGAGGCCGCCGCGGCGGGCTTGTCCTCGAACTCCAGGAACAGCTCGTGCCAGCCTTCGCCGAGCCGCTCCTCCAGCACCGCGTGCACGGTGCGGGTCGGCATGGGTGGCGCCGCCTCCTGGAGCTTGGTCAGCGCGGCCCGGTAGGGGCCGGCCACTTCCTCGGGCAGGGCGGACTCGAAGACCGACAGGGCCTGGCCGAACTTCATCGCCCCGCCCTTGAGCTCGCCGAGCACTTTGAACAGCTGCTCCGCCGTGCGCTGTTGGAGTTCCCGGCCGACGAGCTCGGCGGACTCGCCGACGATTCGCTTGCCGAATCCCCAGGTGGCCCGCCCGGCGATGCCGAGCGGGAGCGCGGCGAGCTTGGCGGTCCGGGTAACCGCCTTCCGGGGAAGATCAGACATGCGCCCTCCAAGTCCCAGCCGGCCGCTCCGCCTCTGCCTCGCGGCACTGCTCCGACGGCCGTTGCACCGCCATTGTCTCGTGCGACTCCCCGTCCTCCGAGAGGTGCTCCCCTTTTCCTCTCTCCGCCGCGGCACACGAGCATGCCGGATGTGCCCGGACCGGCCTCGCCTGCCAGTGGAGAGCCGGGACGGAGACCTCCCAGCGGGCGTCGGCGCTGGACGGAACCCGGCCGTCCAGGAAAGCGAGCGCATGGGCGGCGGCCAGTCCGGCCACGGTCGTGGCCAGCGTCAGGTCGCAGGGACGCACCTGCCGCTGTCTGCCGGACCGCCACTGGGCGATCAGGCGCGGCCACGCCCGGTCCCGGTCGGCGCGGTCCTCGTGCAGACAGCCGGCGCAGCCCGTCTCCCCGGGCAGGACGAAGGGACCGACCACACCGGTGCCCTCCACGACACCGGCGTACAGGTGCGGGGTCCCGGAGGCCATCAGCGGCTCGGCGGCGGCCGGGTCGGGTGCGTGCACGGCCACGTCGTCGCGTGGGGCGAGGATCACCAGTGAGAACCCAGGGTCGCCGTCCTCCGGGGATGCCCCGGCCGGTGTACGGCGGGGCGGCCGGTCCGGGGCCGCCCGGCGTACGGCACGCCGGGCCGACTCGTCCCTGCGGTCGCCGACGGATCCCGGGGGGAGCCCGCCCGGTGCGACGTCCCACGGCTCCACACGGCCACCATCGAGCACATCCACCTCGCCCACGCCGGCCCCCGCCAGGAGTGAGGCCAGCAGGGCGCCCACGCGGCCGGCACCGCGCACCTGCACGCGCTGCGAGCGCCGGGCGGCCAGCCGCCCGATCGCGTCGCCGGGTGCGGAGGCCGTCAAGGACAGGGAGGCAAGGTCGGGGCGCAACCGGTCCAGCACCTCCTTCTTCTTCCGCAGGTCGTCGGCGGCCGGTCCGCCGCCCCGGGAGTCGTCCAGCAGCCCGGCTCGCGCGAGCCCTCGCACCAGCCTGTCGACATGCCCGTCGGGCAGATCCATGCGGCGTCCCTCCTCGCGCAAGAGCTCCAGCCCCCGTGTGCCGTTCAGCAGGTCGAGGAAGCTGCCCGTCGCCTGGTCCATCGGACCGAGCGTCATCGCGTGCGCCGGTGTCATGCCGAACTGCACGGTTTTGAGGTCGCGCCAGCCGCGCCTGAGCGCGGGTTTCACCATCGGATGCATGTCTGGCCCCCGTTATGTTGTAGATCGTCCCCGTATGCCGACGGAGTGAGGACGCGGACCCCGGCCGGTGCCGCCGAGGCGGGTCGCCTGCCCCGAGCGCAGCCGCGGCTCGGCCCGCACCAGCTTGAACCGGGTAAAGGCCTGCCCCGAGTGCAGCCGCGGCCCGTGCGTGGCCCGAGTCCGAGTGCGGGAACGGCCCCTGGTCCCGGACCGACCCGTCATCGCTTCGCCGACGAGATCCAGCATGCCCAAACCCGCCGACGGCTGCCGAAAGTTGTCCACAGGCGCGAGCATTCGTCGTACAAATCCGGCGGCCGGTGGGAGCGGCGGCACCGAACCGTCCCGGAGTCGGGACTTCCCCGAGTGCAGCGGGTAACGTCGGGGCGTGCCCGCCGACCCACTGCACCGCGCCGGAACCGCACAGCGCAGCACGACGAGCCAGCCGCCGAGCGGCTCGGGGGCGAGCGCGATCGAGGTCCGCAGGAGCGCCCGCCGACGCAGAACGGTCTCCGCGTACCGCGAGGGCGATCGCACCGTGGTGCTCATCCCCGCCCGGATGTCCGAGGCGGAGGAGCAGCGCTGGGTGAACGTCATGCTCGACAAGCTCGCCGCCCAGGAGAGCAAGCGGGCCCTCGGCGACGCCGAGCTCGCCGAGCGCGCCCGGCGTCTTTCGGACCAGTACTTCGAGGGGCGGGCCCGGCCCGCGTCGGTGCGCTGGGTGACCAACCAGAACACGCGCTGGGGGTCCTGCACCCCCTCCGAGGGCAGCATCCGTCTGTCCCATCGCCTCCAGGGCATGCCCGAGTACGTCGTCGACTACGTCCTCCTCCACGAACTCGCCCATCTGCTCGTTCCCGGACACGGGCCTCGCTTCTGGGAACTCCTGGATGCCTATCCGCGCACGGAGCGGGCCCGGGGATACCTCGAAGGCGTGGTAGCCGCCGAGCGGTTGCCCCATGTGCCCGGTGCCCGGGGCGAGAGCCCCGTGGGGTGACCGACCGCTTTCCGCGAGCGAACAGCCGATACGGCTGTGCGGGCGTTGTGTACCGGCTCTGTACCGACCTCGTCCGGTGTCCGAGTTTGCCGTTAGCCTGGCGCGACGCACTCACGCTCTGGATGGGGGACGGTCGTTACGCATGGCCAGGGAATTCCAACGCGGCCACAAGGCCAGGATCAGTGACCTCACCGCGGGCACGGATCTGTACGTAGGCGTACAGATCGCCGGCCCCGGGCTGAGCTTCGACATCAGCTGCTTCGGCCTCGACGCCGACGAACGGCTTTCGGACGACCGGTACTTCGTCTTCTTCAACCAGCCGAAGTCCCCCGAGGAGTCCATTCAGCTCCTGGGCGCCCAGGCGGGCGACACGGAGTCGTTCCGGGTGACGCTCGACCGGATCCCGTCGCAGATCCAGAAGCTGTCCTTCACGGCGACCATCGACGGCGCCGGGCAGATGTCGCAGATCGCCTCCGGCTACATCCGGATCGTCGCGGGCGGCGAGGAGGTGGCGCGCTACTCCTTCAACGGCTCGGAGTTCTCCACCGAACGGGCCGTGATGCTGGGCGATTTCTACCTCAAGGACGTCTGGCGGTTCGCCGCAGTCGGACAGGGCTTCGACGGCGGCCTGGACGCGCTGCTGAAGAACTTCGGCGGCGAGGTGGCCGAGGAGGAGGCGCCCGCGCCCGCCCCGCAGCAGCCGCAGGCCGGCGCGGCCCCGGGCTTCGCGCCGCCCGCGTTCGGTGTCCCCGGAACCACGGAACCCGCCCCGGCGGCCCCTCCGGCTCCCGCGCCCCAGCCCGCCGCGCAGGGTTTCGCGCCCCCGCCCGGCCCCACCCCGCCTCCGGCTCCGGCCCCGGCGCCCGCGCCGCAGGTGCACGCCGCCCCGACCATCGTCGCGCCCCTGAACACCCCGCCCGGCGGCTCCCCGGTGCCGCCCCCGGCACCCGCGCCGTACGGCCAGCCGGGCCAGCAGCCACCGCCGTACGGCCAAGTCCCCGGCCAGACGGCCCCGCCGCCTCCCGGTTACGGCCAGCCCCAGGCGCCCCATGCCCCGGCCCCGCCGCCCGGTTACGGCCAGCCGACGCCGCCCCCGGGTTACGGCCAGCAGGCGCCGCCGTTCGGACAGGCTCCCTACGGAGCCCCGCAGGGTGTACCTCACGGAGCCCCGCAGGGCGCCCCCCAGGGTCCCGGTGTGTCCGCAGCGCTCCAGCAGTTCAAGGAGACCCCGACCGGGCAGCGCTGGACGCAGCAGAACAAGAAGCTCGTCCGCGTCGACCTCGGCATCGGCGGACAGCCTGTGCTGGCCCGGCAGGGCAGCATGGTGCTGTACCAGGGCAAGGTCGACTTCAGCTACAAGGGCGCCGGCTTCTCCGGCCGCATCGTGGGCAACGCGACCGGCCAGGAGATGCAGCTGATGCGCTGCACGGGCCAGGGCCAGGTGTTCCTCGCCGAGAACTCGACCATGCTGCACCCCCTCGAACTTCAGGGCGACGCGGTCTGCGTCTCCGCCGAGAACGTCCTCGCGTTCGACGAGAGCCTCCAGTACGAGGTCCGCCGCATCGAGGGCCACGGCATCCCCGGCGGCGCGCTGTTCACCATGCAGTTCCAGGGCACCGGCACGATCGTCGTGAAAACGCACGGCACGCCCGTGGTGCTGCCCGTCACGCCCACCACGTTCGCCGACTGCAACGCCGTGGTCGCCTGGTCGGCCGCCGCCCAGGTCGTCGTCTCCAGCCAGGTGCGGATGCGCCGCAACGCCTACCCGGGCGACACCGGCGAGAGCGTCAACCTCCAGTTCCGGGGAGCGCCCGGCAACTTCATCGTCGTCCAGCCGTACGAGGTCTGAGGGAGCCCGTCATGACACAGCAGCTCGCGGGCCATGCCCCCGCACCCGTCACCGCCCGCATGGAGAACCACGGCAACCACATGCTGAAGGTCGCCATGCAGACCGGGAACGACCTCCTCGCGCGCGTGGGGTCGATGGTCGCCTACGAAGGGTTCGTGCAGTACGAGCCCAACCCGCCGGCCGTGCGCCAGATCGCCAAGGACTGGCTCACCGGCGAGGGCGCGCCCCTGATGAAGTGCTCCGGCGACGGCCTGCTCTACCTCGCCGACTACGGGGCGAACGTCGTCGTCATCAACCTCAACGGCGACGGCATCTCCGTCAACGCCACCAACCTGCTCGCCTTCGACGCCCACCTGACGTGGGGCGTGGAGCGGGTCAAGGGCCTGGCGAAGTTCGCCGGGCAGGGCCTGTGGAACACCAAGATCTCCGGGCAGGGCTGGGTCGCTCTGACCTCCCGGGGCAAGCCCATCGTCGTCGACTGCGGAGGCGGCGAGGACGAGACGTACGTCGACCCCGACGCGCTCGTCGCCTGGTCCCCGAACCTCAAGGTGAAGGGCAAGCGCAGCTTCCGGGCCCAGTCGCTGATCGGCCGCGGCAGCGGCGAGGCCTACCAGATGGCCTTCTCCGGTCAGGGCATCGTCGTCGTCCAGCCCAGCGAGGACAGCACCGACCGTCTCCGGGTCCGGGGCTGAGGGGGAGCCACACGTCATGCAGAGCCCGATTTTCGCCTACAACGAGCAGCAGACCCAGGAGCGCTGGAGTCTGCAGAACAAGCAGATGCTGCGCGTCGCCCTGGAGGGCCACGACGACATCCTGGCCCGCAAGGGCACCATGGTCGCCTACCAGGGCCTCGTCGAGTTCGACGCCGAGTACCAGAGCAACGACCAGTCACGCGCGCGTGCGCACACCGGTGAGGGGCTCGACCTGATGCGCTGCCACGGGCAGGGCACGGTCTACCTCGCCAACCTCAAGCAGCACGTGCACGTGATGGAGGTGGACCAGGACGGCCTCACCGTCGACAGCAGCTATGTGCTGGCGATGGACTCCTCCCTGCACCACGAGGTCATCGCCGTGGACAGCCTGTACGGCATCTCCGGCTCCGGGAAGTACCAGCTCAACATCTCGGGCCGGGGCAAGGTCGCCCTGATGACCTCCGGGATGCCGCTGCTGCTCCAGGTGACGCCCGACAAGTACGTCAACTGTGACGCCGACGCGATCGTCGCCTGGTCGACCGGCCTGCGCGTGCAGATGCAGGCCCAGACGCATTCCTCCGGGGTGTGGCGGCGCCGCGGCAGTACCGGCGAGGGCTGGGAACTCAGCTTCATGGGCACCGGCTTCGCGCTCGTCCAGCCGAGCGAGTTGCTGCCGCCGCAGGGCGCGCAGATCGGCTCGGGCCTGGCCGCGCAGTACGGCATGGGCCAGCAGGGGGCGCGCGGGCAGAACCAGGGCAACGTCTGGAGCTGAGCGCTCCGCGGGTTCGGCCGGCGGGCTCATGGGGGTGGGGCCGGTTCTCGCCTGCGGGCCGTGGGGGGCTGGTCGCGCAGTTCCCCGCGCCCCTGACGGGCGCAGCCTGCCGTCGGGACTCGAAGTAAGGGGCGGCCGCCACAGCGGTCGCCCCTTACACGTTCTCAGGCCGCGAGCCTCGCCCGCGTGGACTCCAGCAGCCGTATCACCGACGCGTCGGCCACGTCCGCCACCTCGTCGTACCCGAACCAGCGCACGTCCAGGGACTCGTCGCTGATCGTGTGCGCGGCGTCCGGCGGTGCCAGGGCCGCGTACTGGACGTCGAAGTGGCAGTGGCACGGCGGCGGGATGGGATGCCGGTCCAAGCGCACCGGGCCACCGGGCAACAAGGAGAGCCCCGGCACGCCGGACTCCTCCGTGGCCTCACGCAGGGCCGCGTCCGCGAGGGAGGCGTCACCAGGCTCGCAGTGGCCGCCCATCTGCAACCACATCTGAAGCTTCTTGTGGAGAGTCAGCAGTACCCGGCCGCCCTCGGGGTCGATCACCAGCGCGCTCGCCGTGATGTGCCCCGCGTGGCAGGCCTTCCACAAACCGTCCGGGTGCTCCGCCAGATGGTCGAGATACGCCTGGCGGAGATCCGGCTGGTCCTCGTACCCCTTGAGCACGAGGACCGCATCGTCGTACAGGCTCACCCGGCGTCGTCGCCCTTGTTCTCGTCCTTGCCCTCGTCCTTCTTCTTGAGGTCGGGCTTGTCCGCCGCTTCGCCGAGCATCTTGTCCAGCTCGGAGAAATCGATCTGCTCGCGGTGCACGAAACCGTCCGGGTCGTCCAGGTCGGACGCCGTCGGCAGCATGTCCGGGTGGTGCCACAGGTCGTCCCGGCCGTCGACACCGCGGGCGTCCGTGAGGGAGGCCCACAGACGGGAGGCGTCCCGCAGGCGGCGCGGGCGCAGCTCCAGGCCGATCAGCGTGGCGAACGTCTGCTCGGCCGGCCCGCCCGAGGCGCGACGACGGCGCAGTGTCTCGCGCAGGGCGTCGGCGGACGCCAGGCGGGGTTTCGCGGCGGCGTGGACCACCGCGTCCACCCAGCCCTCCACGAGCGCCAGAGCCGTCTCCAGACGGGCCAGGGCGGCCTTCTGCTCGGGCGTGTCCTCCGGCTGGAACATGCCCTGCTGGAGGGCTTCCTGCAATTGCTCCGGGTTCTGCGGGTCGAACTGGCCGACCACGTCCTCCAGCTTGGCGGTGTCGACCTTGATCCCGCGCGCGTAGCCGTCGACCGCGCCGTACAGATGCGAGCGCAGCCACGGCACGTGCGCGAAGAGGCGCTGGTGGGCGGCCTCGCGCAGGGCGAGGTACAGCCGCACCTCCTCCTGGGGGACGCTCAGGTCCTTCCCGAACGTCTCGATGTTCACCGGCAGCAGGGCGGCCTTGCCGGCCGGGCCGAGCGGCAGGCCGATGTCGGACGAGCCGACGACCTCGCCGGCGAGCACGCCGACGGCCTGGCCGATCTGCGTGCCGAACATGGCGCCGCCCATCGAGCGCATCATGCCGATCAGCGGGCCGGCCATGGCCTGCATCTCCTCTGGCAGGACGTCGCCCATGGCGTTGCCGACGCGCTCGGCGACCGGGTCGACGAGCTCCTTCCAGGCGGGCAGGGTGGCCTCGACCCACTCCGCGCGGCTCCAGGCCACCGCGGAGGCGGCGCCGGAGGGCAGGGAGGTGGCATCGTCGAGCCACAGGTCGGCCAGGCGGACGGCTTCCTCGACGCCCTTGCGGTCGGCGGGGCCGACGCTGGCGTCCTTGGTGCCGTCAGGACTGCCCTGGGAGACCGTCTGGCGGGCGATCTGCTTGGCCATGTCCCAGTTCACCGGGCCGCCCTCGTAGGAGAGCATCTGGCCCAGCTGCTGGAACGCGGCGCCCAGGTCGGTGGGGTTCAGCGACCCGAACATGGCTGCGAACGGATTGTCCGCACCGGGGCCCCCGGGGCCGCCAGGGCCTCCGCCGAAGCCACCGGCTCCGGGCAGGCCGCCGAAACCGAACGGGTTGGCCGGTCCCTGACCACCACCGCTCTGCTGGTCCTTCTTCTTGCCCTCGTCGCCGTCGTCCGGCTCCTCCGGCGGAAGGCCGAATCCGAATGGGGTGTCACTCACGGGATTCCTCGGCTGGTAGGGCCGCCGGTTCTTTCCGGCGGCACGGCTGCCCGACAACACCACCCAGCGTAGACACCTGGGGCGGATCGGGCCTCGGTGCTTCGCCGACTGACGGCCTGCGGCAGGATGGATGCCACCTGGTACGCACGCGTCGGACGCGCTCGTACTGAAGACAACCGCTGGAGACGCCCGGTGAGTTCCCCAGATCCGCAGGTTCGCGCAGCGCGAAACCAGTCAACCAGTTCCGCGAGTCCCGCGGCACGTGGACCCGTCGTCGCGGTCACCGGCGCCGCGTACGGCGTAGGAGCCCTGCTCACCGAGCAGCTCGCCGCGTCCGACGAGGTCAAGCAGGTCGTGGCCATCGACGAACGGCGCGGCGAGTGCGCCGCGGCACAGTGGCACATCCTGGACGTACGGGACCCTGCCATCGCGGACAAACTGCGCGGCGCCGACGTGGTGGTGCACCTCGCACTGGATCTCGATCTGGAAACCGACGCGGCTGCCCGAACGGCCTACAACGTACGGGGGACGCAGACCGTCCTGACGGCCGCCGCGGCGGCCGGAGTGCACCGGGTCGTGCTCTGCACCTCGGCGATGGTCTACGGGGCGCTGCCCGACAACGAGCTTCCGCTGTCCGAGGACGCCGAGCTGCGCGCCACGGCCGAGGCGACCGGCGTCGGCGACCTGCTGGAGATCGAACGGCTGGCGAGGCGCGCGCCCCGGGCGCACCCGGGGCTCAACGTCACCGTGGTACGGCCCGCCGTGCTGGTGGGCGGAGGCACGGACACCGCGCTGACCAGGTACTTCGAGTCTCCCCGGCTCCTCGTCGTCGCCGGGTCGCGGCCCGCGTGGCAGTTCTGTCACGCCGAGGACCTGTGCAGCGCGCTGGAGTACGCCGTCCTGGAGAAGGTCGACGGCGAGCTGACCGTCGGGTGCGACGGCTGGCTGGAGCAGGAGGAGGTCGAGGAGCTCAGCGGGATCAGACGGATGGAGCTGCCGTCGGCGGTCGCGCTGGGCGCGGCGGCGCGGCTGCACCGGATCGGGCTGACGCCGTCCCCGGCCGGGGACCTGGCGTACACGATGTACCCCTGGGTGGTGAGCGGCAGCCGGCTGCACGACGCCGGGTGGCGGCCGCGGTACACCAACGAGGAGGTGCTGGCGGAACTCCTGGAGGAGGTCGCCGGCCGGCACACGGTCGCCGGGCGGCGGCTGGGCCGCAAGGACGCGACGGCCGCGGGTGCCGCGGGCGCGACCGTGGCGCTGCTGGGTGCGGCCGCGGTGGTACGGCGGGCACGGAAGGCCCGGCGGCGGATCTGAGGAGCCCGCTGCCGGAAACGCCGAAGAGGACTCCCCCTGTAGGAGACTCCAAACGCGTACGCGCGCGTGCCGGTCGATGGTTCTATTCCGCGCCATCGGTCGCGTGCGGCACGATGGGGGCATGGCAACCACGAACGATCACCCCGGTGAGCAGGCAGCGCAGGATCCGGTCAAGCTGATCGGGATCCGGGACTCGGCCCTCTCCCTGGACGAGGTGTTCCGGGCCGTCGGGGACGACGCGGCCGGGGGCACGGCGCTCTTCGTGGGAACCGTGCGGAACCACGACGGGGGTGCCGACGTCGAGGAGCTGGGGTATTCGTGCCATCCCAGCGCCGAGGCGGAGATGCGGCGGATCGCCGAGAAGGTCGCCGCCGAGTTCCCGGTGCGGGCGCTGGCGGCCGTGCACCGCGTGGGGGACCTCAGGGTCGGGGACCTGGCCGTGGTCGTCGCGGTCTCCTGCCCGCACCGTGGGGAGGCCTTCGAGGCCTGCCGCAAGCTGATCGACGACCTCAAGCACGAAGTGCCCATCTGGAAGCACCAGAAGTTCTCGGACGGTACGGAGGAGTGGGTCGGCGCCTGCTGATCCGGCGAGCCGCCTTCCGGTTGCGTAACCGCACCCCTGGCATGAGCGTTGTCACTGCGGATCGTTAATCTGCTGATCAGTCAGTTGCGGACGTTCAAAGGGGTTGGAGGTCGGCATGGCGGCGCTCGCCTGGTTGCTGATTCCGCTTGTGGCTGCCATCGGCGCGGGGCTTTGGGGCAGTTGGGCCAACCGGACCCGCAGGGTCCGTAACGACGGCCCGGAGCTCACCGGCTACGCCCGCTTCCGCGAGGCCATGGAGAAGCCCCGGCCGGGTGCCTGACGGTCGGGAAACAGCAGGTCACAGGCGTCTGTGAGCCCAGGGCCGCCCCGGACGGGCGGCCCTGACGGTGCGCTGACAGGACCGTCCCGTACTGTCGAGTCATGCCACGCCGCACCGCGACGATGCTCGCCTCCACCCTGATGCTGATCGCGCTCCTGTGCGCGGGAGTGTTCATCCCCGTGCCCTACGCGGAGATGTCCCCGGGGCCGACGGTGAACACGCTGGGGGATCACGACGGTGAGCCGGTGCTCCAGATCGCGGGGAAGAAGACCTACGCGACCAGTGGCCACCTGAACATGACCACGGTCCGGGTCACGAGTGCCGACTACCGGATGAACCTGGTCGAAGCCGTCTACGGCTGGCTCGCACACGACAACAAGGTCGTGCCGCACGAGACGCTCTATCCGGACGGCAAGACCGAGGAGCAGTCCACCCAGGAGAACGCCGAGGAGTTCAGCCAGTCCCAGGAGAGCGCCAAGGTCGCCGCCCTGAAGCAGCTGGACGTTCCGGTGAAGTCCTGGGTGATCGTCTCGACCGTCGTCAAGGGCTCCCCGGCCCAGGGCAAGCTGCACGCGGGGGACGTGATCAAGGCCGTCGACGGTACGGCGGTGAAGGAGCCGAACGACGTCGCGAAGCTCGTCACCAAGCACAAGCCGGGACAGGACGTCCGCTTCACGATCGTGCCGGCCAAGGAGCAGGCCGCAGCCGAGAAGGAGAAGCGGACGCCGACCAGGACGCAGGACATCAGCATGACCACCACGACGTCCGACGACACCGGTGAGAAGCGCGCCATCGTCGGGATCTCCGCGGGCACCGACCACACGTTCCCGTTCACCATCGACATCAAGCTCGCCGACGTCGGCGGGCCGAGCGCCGGGCTGATGTTCGCTCTCGGCATCTACGACAAGCTCACCCCGGGGAGCCTGACCGGCGGCAGGTTCGTGGCGGGCACCGGCACGATCGACGACGCCGGCAAGGTCGGGCCGATCGGCGGCATCGAGATGAAGACCGTCGGCGCGCGGGCCAAGGGCGCTCAGTACTTCCTGACGCCCGCCGACAACTGCGCGGCCGCCGCCAAGGACACCCCCGAGGGCCTCACTCTCATCAAGGTGGGCACCATCAAGGACGCCCTCGGCGCCCTCAAGGACATCCGCAGCGGCGACACCGCGGATCTGCCGGAGTGCGGTAAGTAGAGCGGGAACCAGGGCCCGGCGCGCCGGGCCCCACGTCCTCGGGGCTACTCCTCGAACGTCGCCGCCAGCGCCTCCGCCAGCCCCGGGACCAGGTCGGAGCCGGTCAGGACCTCGGTGGGGGAGTCCTTCTCGCGCAGCCGCAGGGCCGACTCACGCGTGCCGTCGCGCAGGACCGCGACCGTCATGCGGACCTCCTGGCGGTCCGGGTGGTCCGCCACCCACTTCGTGAGCGCGGCCTCGCTCAGACCCTTCGGCACCTGGGCCTCCGCGGACGGCGGCAGCATCAGGCGCTCCACCGCGAGGGCGCAGCCGGCCACCGCGTCGGGCCAGGCGATGGTGGCGAGGAACTCGTCGAGCGGCTTGCCCGTTGGAACTTCGTCCTGCTCGATCGGGGTGAGGCCGGAGTTCTCCGACTCCTCGCCCAGACCGAGCCGGTCCGCGAGTGAGGGTTGTTCGGCCCGCAGTCGTGCGGTGTCGACGAGGGCGAAGAGGCGGGCCGGCTGGTCCCAGCCGAGGCCGGAGACGTACTCGTCGATCTCGAGTACGGCCCGGGTGAGCGGGTTCGCAGCCATGGGAGTGTTGGACATGGTCACAATCCTGCCTCGTTCCCGGCCGGAATCGGGAACCGAGTAAACGGTGAGTAAGTTGCATAGGTGGGGGCCCACGATCACGGGGGCCACGCACGGTCCGTGAAGACGCGGGCCTGACGAATCAACAGCGAACTTCGAGGTGCGCACCTTGGCTTTCCAGATGCCGGACCGCGGCGGAGGCCCTTCGGGGCCGCGGATCAGAGTGGGCCGCCCGTCCCGGCGTGTCCGGACCCTGCTCATGACGCTGGGCGTCCTGGCCGTCCTCGGCATGGCGTTCACCATGTTCGCGGGCTTTTGGACGGACTGGCTCTGGTACCGCTCGGTGGACTACTCCTCGGTCTTCACCACCACGCTGTGGACCAAGATCGGGCTCTTCTTCGTCTTCGGCCTGCTCATGGCCCTCGCCGTCGGGTTCAACATCTGGCTGGCGCACCGGCTGCGGCCGCCGCTGAGCGCCATGTCGATGGAGCAGCAGAACCTCGACCGCTACCGGATGGGCATCGCGCCCTACAAGAAGTGGCTGCTGTTCGGGATCACCGCCCTGGTGGGCCTGATCGCCGGTGCCTCCGCCTCCGGCCAGTGGCGGACGTGGCTGATGTGGGTCAACGGCGTGCCCTTCGGTGAGAAGGACCCCCAGTTCAAGCTGGACGTCGCCTTCTACGCCTTCGACCTGCCCTGGTACCGGTTCCTGCTCGGCTTCGGCTTCGCCGCGGCGATCCTGTCCGTGATCGCCGCCGCGCTCACCCACTATCTCTACGGCGGGCTGCGCGTCACGAGCCCGGGCGCCCGCGCCACGGCGGCGGCCACCGGGCACCTGTCGGTGCTCATCGGCATCTTCGTGGCCCTCAAGGCGGTCGCGTACTGGCTCGACCGGTACGGACTCGCGGTGAAGTCCAGCGACTTCCGGGCGACCGACAACTGGACGGGCCTGCGGTACGTCGACGCCAACGCCTACCTGCCGGCCAAGACGATCCTGTTCTGCATCGCCGTCATCTGCGCGCTGCTGTTCTTCGCCACCATCTGGCGGCGGACCTGGCAGCTGCCCGTGATCGGCTTCGGCCTGATGGTGCTCTCCGCGATCCTCATCGGCGGCCTGTACCCGGCGATCGTGCAGAAGTTCCAGGTCCAGCCGAACGAGCAGGCCAAGGAAGCGCCGTACGTCGAGAAGAACCTCGAAGCGACGCGCAAGGCCTACGGCATCGACGGCACCAAGGTCACCGACTACTCGGGCACCAGCAAGACCGAGGACAAGACCACGCTGCGCGACGACGTTCCCTCCACGGCCAGCATCCGGATCATGGACCCGAACATCGTCTCGCCGACGTTCCAGCAGCTCCAGCAGATCAGGAATTACTACGCGTTCCCGAACAACCTGGACGTCGACCGCTACGCCAAGGACGGCAAGGACCAGGACACCGTCATCGGTCTGCGCGAGATCAACCTCGCGGGCATCCCGAAGAAGAACTGGATCAACAACCACTTCCGTTACACCCACGGATACGGAGTGGTCGCCGCCGAGGGCACCAGCGCCGACGCCCAGGGCCGTCCGAACTTCACGGAGTCCGACCTGCCCTCCGAGGGCGACCTCGGCACGTACGAGCAGCGGATCTACTACGGGGAGAAGACCGACACGTACTCGATCGTCGGCGGTCCCCAGAAGGAGATCGACTACTCCGACGACAACGGCGAGAAGACCACCAGCTACAAGGGCGACAGCGGGGTCAACCTCTCCAACCCGGTCAACCGGGCCGCCTACGCGGTGGCGTTCGGAGAGCCGCAGATCCTGTACTCCGGTGCCATCGGCGACGGTTCGAGGATCCTGTACAACCGCACGCCCAAGGAGCGCGTCGAGGCGGTCGCCCCCTGGCTGACCATCGACGGCGACGCCTACCCGGCGGTCGTGGACGGCCGGATCCAGTGGATCGTCGACGCGTACACGACGACGAACGGCTACCCGTACTCCTCGCGCACGACGCTCGGTGACACCACGGCCGACTCGCTGACCGCCACCAACGACAACCGCGCGGTGGTGGCCCAGCAGAACCAGGTCAACTACATCCGCAACTCGGTGAAGGCGACCGTCGACGCCTACACGGGCAAGGTCAAGCTCTTCCAGTGGGACACCAAGGACCCCGTCCTGAAGACCTGGATGAAGGCCTTCCCGAACACGGTGGAGCCCAAGAGCGACATCTCCAAGTCGCTGATGGACCACCTGCGCTACCCCCAGGACCTGTTCAAGGTCCAGCGGGAGCTGCTCACCCGCTACCACGTGAAGGACGCCACGACGTTCCTCAGCGGCAGCGAGGTGTGGCAGGTGCCCGACGACCCGACGAACCGGTCGGGCAGCGCGGTGCCGCCGTACTACCTGAGCATGAAGATGCCCGACCAGAAGGCGCAGGCGTTCTCGCTGACGACGACCTTCACGCCCAACGGCCGGGACAACCTCAGCGCGTTCATGGCGGTCGACGCCGAGGCGGGCACCGGTGACTACGGCAAGATCAGAATCCTGAAGCTGCCGACGAACACCACGGTCAACGGACCCAAGCAGGTCCAGAGCCAGTTCAACTCCCAAGAGGACATCGCCGAGTCCATCAGGCTCCTGAGAGGCGGCGACTCCGAGGTCGAGTACGGCAACCTGCTGACGGTGCCGCTCGACGGGGGACTGCTCTACGTGGAGCCGGTCTACGTCCGCGGCGGCGGTCTGAAGTACCCGCTGCTGCGCAAGGTGCTGGTCACCTACGGAGGCCAGACCGCCTTCGAGAACACCCTTGACGAGGCCCTCAACAAGGTCTTCGGAGCGGACGGCCCGGCCACCGAGCCACCGGACGAGGGTGACACGACGACACCGCCGCCGACGTCCGACAACCCGACGGTCCAACAGGCCCTCCAGGACGCCCAGAAGGCGTTCGACGCCGGCCAGGAGGCCCTGAAGAAGAACGACTGGGAGGCGTACGGCAAGGCGCAGAAGGACCTCGAGGACGCCCTGCGGCGGGCCGAGGACGCGCAGGCCGAGGCGAGCCGGGCGGGCGGTTCCGGGGGCGGCGAGAGCAAGCCCGGCGGGAAGCCGAGCGGCAGCCCGAGTCCGAAGCCGAGCAGTTAGGGCCCTGGCCTGGTCAAATGCCCATCCCGCGCCGTGATACGGTTGTGAACACAACGGCGCGGGGTGGAGCAGCTCGGTAGCTCGCTGGGCTCATAACCCAGAGGTCGCAGGTTCAAATCCTGTCCCCGCTACTGAAGTCGCGATGTCCGAGTGACGGAGCGGCCACGAAGGCCCGGATTCCACAAAGGAATCCGGGCCTTCGTGATGTGTGAACGCATGTGCTGGCGCAGGGCGTGGCCGCGCCGCCGGGGGGAGTTGGGCAATCTGTGTTTGACTTGTCTCTCTGTGGGCATGTCGACAAAACGCTGAAGTGACCTCACTGGCTGCGGTATACCAGGTGTACCCAGGTTGCAGGTGGTGCGACGATGGACGTTATGGGGGACAAGGCAACTCTGTTCGAGACAGGGCGTTTTGTGCAGCCTTCCAGCCGGGAGGACACCGAGACCCCGGACGAGACCGGGGAGATCGCCGACGAGGCGGCCGAGGAGCTGCGCCAGCGGCTCGCCGCCGAGGCCGGCGACGTCGAGGCGATGAGTGTCCTCGGGGCCATGCTGCTGCGCCGTGGTGACCTCGACGGTGCCGAGCCTCATCTGCGTGCCGCCACCGCCGCGGGCGACCGGGCGGCCGCCAACAACCTGGGAGTTCTCCTCCATCAGCGGGGGTACGCCGACGAGGCCGCCGGATGGTGGCGGATCGCCGCCGTCGCCGGATCCACGGCGGCCGCGCACGCCCTGGGCCGGCACCACCGTGAGCGCGGCGACGAACCCGCCGCCGAGTACTGGCTGCGCCAGTCCGCCGAACAGGGGCACACGCTGGGCGCGTACGCGCTGGCCGATCTGCTGGAGCACCGCGGCGACGCCGGGGCCGAGCGGTGGATGCGGGTCGCGGCCGAGCGCGGCCACCGGGAGGCGGCGTACCGGCTGGCGCGGGCGCTGGACCGGAACACGGCGCGGGAAGCCGACGGCGACAACGGTGTCCAGGTGCCGGAGGAGGCCGAGCAGTGGTACCGGCAGGCCGCCGCGCGCGGCCACCGGCGGGCCGCCCTGCACCTCGGGACGATCCTGGAGCGGCGCGGCGAGCTCAAGGAAGCCGGACGCTGGTATCTGACGTCCGCCAAGGACGGCGAAGCGCGTGCCGCCTGTGCGCTCGGCTTCCTGCTGCGCGACGCGGGCGACACCGAGAACGCCGCCGTGTGGTGGCTGCGGGCCGCGCAGGACGGCGACGGCAACGCGGCGAACGCGCTGGGCGCGCTGCACGCCGAGCGGGGCGAGACCCAGACCGCCGAGCGGTGGTACCGGGCCGCGATGGACGCGGGCGACGTGAACGGCGCCTACAACCTCGGCCTGCTCTGCGCCGAGCAGGGGCGCACGCCGCAGGCCGAGCAGTGGTACCGCCGGGCTGCCTACGCCGGGCACCGGGAGGCCGCGAACGCGCTGGCGATCCTGCTGCTGCGGGGCGGCGACGAGACGGGCGCGGAGCCGTGGTTCTCCAAGGCCGCGGAGGCCGGGAGCGTCGACGCCGCCTTCAACCTCGGCATCCTGCATGCCGGGCGGGGTGAGGAGCAGGCGGCGCTGGGCTGGTACGAGCGGGCTGCCGCCGCCGGGCACACCGAGGCGGCGCTCCAGGTCGGTATGGCGCGGCTGCGGGGCGGCGACGAGCAGGAGGCCGAGCAGCATCTGCGGTGTGCGGCCGGGGGCGGGAGCGCCGAGGCCGCGTACCGGCTGGCGACGGTGCTCGACGCCCGGCGCCCGCCGGAGCCCGCGCACGAGCTCGGGGAGCCCGTGCACCGGCGGAGCGAGTGCGAGGAGTGGTACGAGCGAGCGGCGCACCAGGGGCACCGGCGCGCGCAGGTGCGGGTCGGCATGCTGGCGGCCGCCCGGGGCGATGTCGCCGAGGCGGCCCGGTGGTACCGGGAAGCGGCCGAGGCCGGGTCCCGCAACGGCGCGTTCAATCTCGGGCTGCTGCTGGCCCGGGAGGGGAGCGAGCCCGAGGCTGCCGTGTGGTGGAAGCGGGCCGCCGACGCCGGTCACGGGCGGGCGGCGTTGCGGCTGGCCCTGGTCTACGCGCGTCGGGGTGAGCTGACGGAAGGGCAGCGCTGGGCCGACCGGGCCGTGTCACTGGGACCGGCGTCCGTCGCCGAGCGGGCGGAGCGGCTGAGGGACGCGTTGCGGCAGGAGCTCTCCGCGTGAGGTTGTGCGGGTGCCGGGGTGCGGCCGGGCAATGGATTTGCATCCGCCCTCCGCGGTGACGTAACGTTGCATTCACCGACGCGGGGTGGAGCAGCTCGGTAGCTCGCTGGGCTCATAACCCAGAGGTCGCAGGTTCAAATCCTGTCCCCGCTACTGAAGGCCGAGGGCCGGAATCCGAAAGGGTTCCGGCCCTCGGTGTATCCAGCGGCGTTATGCGGCATGGCAGCAGAGAGCCCCGGCACCCATCGGTGCCGGGGCTCTCGCGCGTTCGTGCGGGCTAGGCGGCGGCCGCGCAGTTCGGGCAGACGCCGCGGTAGGTCACCTCGACGTCCGAGACCGTGAAGCCGAAGCGCTCGGTGTCGGGGAGGTCCGCCAGCGGGTTGCCGACCGGGTGGACGTCCCGGATCGCGCCGCACTGGGCGCAGACCAGGTGGTGGTGCGGCTGGTGGGCGTTCGGGTCGTACCGCTTGGCGCGCTGGTCGGTGGAAACCTCCAGCACCTCGCCCAGGGTCACGAGCTCGCCCAGCGTGTTGTAAACGGTCGCTCGGGAGATCTCGGGCAGCTTGGCGACGGCCCGGGCATGGACCTCGTCGGCCGTCAGATGGACGTGCTCGCCGTCGAGGACCTCGGCCACGACGCGCCGCTGCGCGGTCATCCGCCATCCGCGTCCGCGCAGGCGTTCCAGAAGGTCACTCATGGCCACCAGCCTAACAGCTAAGTGGACCAGGTCCCGAACTTGTGTGAGATTAGAGCCTCGCTTGCTTTAGACAACGTCTATTGTAGGATCGCGAACGGCTTTGGCCAGGGGACAGGACTGGTCGGGAATGGTGCAGGAGGCGCACGTGACGCAGGGACCGCTTACGACGGAGGCCGGGGCTCCGGTCGCCGACAACCAGAACAGCGAGACCGCGGGCGTCGGTGGCCCGGTGCTCGTCCAGGACCAGCTCCTGTTGGAGAAGCTGGCCCACTTCAACCGTGAGCGCATCCCGGAGCGCGTGGTGCACGCCCGCGGCGCCGGGGCGTACGGCACCTTCACGGTGACCGCCGATGTCACCCCGTACACGCGGGCCGCCTTCCTCTCCGGGATCGGCAAGCAGACCGAGGTGTTCCTGCGCTTCTCGACGGTGGCCGGCAACCTGGGCGCGGCGGACGCGGTGCGCGATCCGCGTGGCTTCGCGCTGAAGTTCTACACCGAGGAGGGCAACTACGACCTCGTCGGCAACAACACCCCGGTGTTCTTCATCAAGGACGCCATCAAGTTCCCGGACTTCATCCACACCCAGAAGCGCGATCCGTACACCGGCTCGACCGAGGCGGACAACGTCTGGGACTTCTGGAGCCTGTCGCCCGAGTCCACGCACCAGGTGACGTGGCTGTTCGGCGACCGGGGCATCCCCGCGTCGTACCGCCACATGGACGGCTTCGGCTCGCACACCTTCCAGTGGAGCAACGCGGCCGGCGAGGCCTTCTGGGTGAAGTACCACTTCAAGACCGACCAGGGCATCGAGAACCTGACGGCCGAGGCGGCGGCCCGGCTCGCGGGTGAGGACCCCGACTCCCACCAGCGCGACCTGCGCGAGGCCATCGAGCGCGGCGAGTACCCGACCTGGACGGTCGGGGTGCAGATCATGCCGGTGGCCGAGGCGGCGACCTACCGCTTCAACCCGTTCGACCTGACCAAGGTCTGGCCGCACGCGGACTACCCGGTCGTCGAGATCGGCAAGCTGGAGCTCAACCGCAACCCGGAGAACGTCTTCGCCGAGGTCGAGCAGTCGATCTTCAGCCCCGCCCACTTCGTGCCGGGCATCGGACCCTCCCCGGACAAGATGCTCCAGGGCCGCCTCTTCGCCTACGGCGACGCCCACCGCTACCGCGTCGGCATCAACGCCGACCACCTGCCGGTGAACCGCCCGCACGCCACCGTGGCGCGCACCAACTCCCGTGACGGGTACCTCTACGACGGCCGTCACGCCGGTGCGAAGAACTACGAGCCGAACAGCTTCGGCGGCCCGTTCCAGACGGACCGTCCGCTGTGGTCCGCCACGGCCGTGAGCGGCGCGACGGGTGCCCACCCGGCCCCGGTCCACGCGGAGGACGACGACTTCGTCCAGGCGGGCAACCTCTACCGGCTCATGTCGGAGGACGAGAAGGAGCGCCTGGTCGCCAACCTGGCGGGCTTCATCGCCAAGGTCTCGCGCGACGACATCGCCGAGCGCGCGATCGACAACTTCCGTCGGGCCGACGGAGACTACGGCAAGCGGCTGGAGGCCGCGGTCCAGGCCCTGCGCGGCTGAACTCCAGCACTGGACCGCTTGCGGTAGTGGACGGGCCGGGTCCCCTCGCGGGGGCCCGGCCCGTTCGTGCTGCTACGCGGGGACCTGCTGCCGTGCCGGTGCCCAGCAGCGGATGATGTCGCGGACCGAGACGATGCCGGCGGGTTCGCCGCCGTCCAGCACGATGAGGTGCCGGAAACCGCCGTGTGCCATGGCTCCCGCCGCCTCCTCCAGCGTCCAGGACGGAGCGGCGAACACGACGTTGTTGGTGGTGTGGGCGTGGGCGCGTTCCGTGTCCGGGTCCTGGCCCAGGCCCACGGAGTTGAGGATGTCGCGTTCGGTGAGGATGCCGATGCCGCCTGCGTCGGGGTCGTGGACCACCGCCGCTCCCACCCTGCGCGCGGACATCAACGCTGCGGCCTGGCGCAGGGTGTGGGTCGGTCCGATGGTGAGGACGACAGTGCTCATGGCGTCACGGACGAGCATGGATGGAACCACCTCCCGGGAGTGCCCCCGCCGTTTGTTCAGCGTTTCACAAGTTCACAAGTGGGGGGACTCTCATAGTGGCAGGCAAAGGGAGGGTCAACAAGAGGGCGCTCGGTAACAACGAGGGGAGCTCAGTAGCGCTGGTTGAGATCGGCCTGCCCGGCGGCGGCGTGTATCAGCGCCCCGGCCGCGCCATGACCTGCGTGGCTGTAGTTAATCGTCGGTCGTTGCTGGGCGGTGGAGGCCCCCCTAAACGGACCACAGGCGGCGTCGAAGGAGTCGTTCTGTACTGCTGGACGCCGGCGAGAGCGTCAAGGCACTTACGCGGCGTTGAGCCTTAAAGCTGTCACCAAGGCTGTTGGAGAGCGCTGCGCCAATGGCAGGGGTGTGTGGCTGGCGTAGGAGAGGTGAGGGAGACGGGTCGACCACTCTCTCCCCTCGTCGCCGGTCGGTGCCAGCGGTCGTAATCGCGCAATGTGGCTGTCTGGTCAGTACAGTTGGCCATCAATGGTGGTTCTGAAGCGGCGCTTCTGAGGAAAGCGTTCTTGCTCCGGGTCAAGGAAGTCAATCAAGTCCATCAAGGCCACTTGCAGGTCTACCAGGCGCGGGTGTCGTCCTGGAATCACGGCAAGTTCGGCGATGCTGTCGGACAGGCGCGCGAACCAGGCGGAGAACTCTGGGTCCGATTTCATCCTTGCGGAGAACTCTGCGTACCCCATGCAGCTTTCTTCGCCATCTCTCATGACAAGCTCTCCGATGGCTCTCTGGTTGCTGCGAAGCAAATGGAAGTGCCGATCTGGGTAGCTGTCGCTGTTCAGAACCGTGCCAATGTGGGTAAGCAGTGCTACAACCTGGCGATTTGCCTGTTGGTTGCCGAGATCAAGAAAATAGATGCGGCGCCTGAGGATCTCGACCCATCCGAGGTACTCGGCCAGCACATGCAGAGTGCTGCGGATTGCGTACTGGCGGTCATGCGGGTCGGTGAAGTAGATTCGAAGAAATCCTCCATGGGCAATATTGAAGAGGCGAGACTGGAAATCGAAGGCAGCCCAGAGCAGCGGGTCGCGAAAGCGACTCATGGCGTCCTGTCGCTCCAATGCGCGATGATACTCAGCCTCTTGTCTTTCCAGGTCGCTTGCGAGAAGTGAATTCCTTCTATTCGCCTGAGAGCTGTAGGCCGCGCTCACCAGGGCGACAGCCCCGGAAACGGTCGCCACGATCAGCTCCGTGTTCATGTAATTACACCGTGCTGAGCCGATAGAAAGTGGGAGATTCCGTTCATCAAGACCCGTGAATACCCCAGGTGGTCATGAGTGTAAACAGGCTCTACGCCGAACGTAGTACTCCGGCCTCCGGCTGCCATTCACGCGCCGCTAGCGCTGTGACCGTCGGTCGACGGTCACCCTGTCATTCCGTGCCGACGCTGACGACGGCCCCATGACGGCCCAGCGGGCAGGCGCGCAGGCCAAGCCGTAAGCGCCCTCAGTAGCGCTGGTTCAAGTACCCCAGCAGCTCGTCGTGGAGCAGTCCGTTCGACGCTGCCGCGTTGCCGCTGTGGGGGCCCGGGCGGGCGTCGAGGCCGGTGAAGGTGCCGCCGGCCTCCGTGACGACGATGGCGGTGGCGGCCATGTCCCACAGGGACAGCTCCGGCTCGGCGCACATGTCGACGGAACCCTCCGCGACCATCATGTACGGCCAGAAGTCGCCGTACGCGCGCGTGCGCCACACCTCGCGGGTCAGGTCCAGGAAGCCGTCCAGGCGGCCCTGCTCCTCCCAGCCGCTCAGCGAGGAGTAGGCGAAGGAGGCGTCGGAGAGCTGGGAGACCTGGGAGACCTGTAGCCGGGAGGCCTTGGTGAGGCTGCGGCCGGAGAACGCGCCGTGGCCCTTCGCGGCCCACCAGCGGCGGCCGAGGGCGGGGGCGGAGACGACGCCGACCACGGGCTGGAAGCCGCCCTCACCGGCCTCCATCAGGGAGATGAGCGTGGCCCACACGGGCACGCCGCGTACGTAGTTCTTGGTGCCGTCGATCGGGTCGATCACCCAGCGGCGGGGGCCGGTGCCCTCGACGCCGTACTCCTCGCCGAGGATCGCGTCCCGGGGGCGGGCGCGCCCGAGGTGGCCGCGGATGAGTTCCTCCGCGGCCTTGTCCGCCTCGCTCACCGGGGTCATGTCCGGTTTGGTCTCGACCTTGAGGTCGAGGGCCTTGAACCGGTCCGTCGTCGCGGCGTCGGCGGCGTCGGCGAGGACGTGGGCGAGACGCAGGTCGTCGAGGTAGTCGGGCATGCAACGAACCTATCTGCCGAGGTGGGGCTGGGGCTACAGGGGGTTGGCGGGGCCGGGGGCGCCGGAGGCCCTACAGGGGGTTGGCGGGGCCGGGGGCGCCGGAGGCCGTACCGGGCTTGCTGTGCAGGATGTCGCGCGCCTGCTCCGCGGCACGGGCGGTGCTCTCGGAGACGAAGTCGAGAAAACGGGCGATGTTCTCCAGGCGGGCGGCGGCCGGGGAGCCCGGGCCGAGGACGCCCACGCCCTGCCGTGCAATCCCCACGACCTGGGCGATGGACCGGGCGCTGGCCATCATCGACTGGTACCAGACGTCGTCGTCGACGACGTAGCGCTCCCGGCGTCCTTCGTCCGCTTCCCGGCGGACCAGCCCCTGGCTGTCGAGGAACGCCACCGCCTTGGACACGGACGCCGGGCTGACCTGGAGCCGTTGGGCGAGTTCGGCAGCGGTGAGGCTGCCCGAGTCGGTCAGGCAGAGGCAGGCCATCACCCGGGACATCATCTTGGGCATGCCCGACCCCATCAGGACGGTGGTGAACGTCTCCTCGTACTCGCGTACGGCCTCGGCGTCCCGCCCGTCGGCCTGCGGGGGCGTCTTCGGATCCCGGGGTGCGGTCTGCCTGCGGCGCTGGGTGCGGTGTTCCGTGGCGCGATGGGCCAGGTCGGCGCGGTAGGCCGTGGGGCCGCCGTTGCGCATGACCTCGCGCGTGACCGTCGAGGTCGGGCGGTCGAGACGCCGGGCGATCTCCGCGTAGGCGAGGCCGTCGGCCAGTCCCAGTGCGATCTGCTGGCGTTCCTGCTGAGTGAGCCTGCCTCCCGGCATCGCGGCCTCCTTAGTGGTGCGTGATGTCCGCAGCCTAGCGTTCATCTTCATGTCATTGCAACGACAGTGAGGGGCGTTGTTGCGTTAGGCGGCATGGTCATTGCAATGATTCTGCCGCCTTGAGCTGCGTATTTGTCCGTCGAGTGCAACAAGCTTGTTGCCGGATCTGTGAATGCAACGTAGCTTTTCCATCGTTGGAAACAGCGGATCGAAGGAGAGCACGATGCAGAAGTTCGACAGCCCCGCCCCCGTCTCGGCCGTCCTCGACATCCCCGCCGGGCGCATCCGGTTCATCGCGGCCGACCGGGTCGACACCACGGTCGAGGTCCTGCCCGCGGACGCCGCCAAGAGCCGCGACGTGCAGGCCGCGGAGCAGGTCGAGGTGGCTTATGGCGACGGCGTCCTGCGGATCGAGGCCCGGGCGGCGAAGAACCGGATCCTCGGCCACTCCGGCTCCGTCGAGGTGACGGTGCAGCTGCCCGCCGGCTCCAGTGTGGAGGCGAAGGCGGCCGCCGCCGAACTCCGGGGCGTCGGACGGCTCGGCGACGTCGCCTTCGAGGCGGCGCAGGGCTCGGTCAAGCTCGACGAGACCGGCGGCGCCCGCCTCACCCTGCTCGCCGGCGACATCTCGGTCGGCCGCCTGGGCGGCCCCGCGCAGATCAGCACCCAGAAGGGGGACCTCGGCGTCGCCGAGGCCGTGGGCGGCGTGGTCGCGCTGCGCACCGAGCAGGGCGACATCTCGGTCGGTGCGGCCCGCGGCATCTCCGCCTCCCTGGACGCCGGCACCGGCTACGGCCGGATCCACAACAGCCTCATGAACGCCGACGGCGCCGCCGCCGGACTGACCATCCACGCGACCACCGCCTACGGCGACATCACCGCCCGCAGCGTGTAGAGATCCCGAGCCTCTCCGAAGGAGCACCCCTCATGACCGATCTGGCCATCGCGGCACACGGGCTGCGGAAGAGCTATGGCGACAAGACCGTCCTCGACGGCGTCGACCTGGCCGTTCCGGAGGGAAGGATCTTCTCCCTGCTCGGCCCGAACGGCGCGGGCAAGACCACCGCCGTCAAGATCCTCTCCACTCTGATCACCGCCGACGCCGGCGTGCTGCGGGTCGGCGGACACGACCTCACCACCGACCCGCA
>NZ_JBEZWN010000055.1:0-53169 GCF_040637495.1 Streptomyces sp. NPDC029044 | reverse complement strand
TTCGAGTCCGTAGCCGCGCATGCGCCAGCCGTAGACGCGGTCGGGGCTGTCCGGGGCGCTGGTGCGGATGACGAGTCCTCCGGGGCTCTCGGTGTAGCGGCCCGCAACGCCCCCTCTCCATGTCCGGACAGCGCATTCAGCCCCGTACGACACCGAACCGGATGTCGTACGACGACCCCGGGTGCATGACCCGCAGCATCCGCTCGCCCTCGGTGGTGACCTCGTTCCGCCGGGCCCGGGTGAGGCGTTCGAAGGGCTCGATCACGAGCGCGTCCTCCTCCAGCCGCCACAGCCCCGCCAGGAAGCCGTCGACCAGGAGCGTGCGGTGGGCCAGGTTCCCCTGCCACGAACGGCCCCGGTGCTCGGGCGGGACGACGCGGGTGCGGTCGGCGTGCGAGAGCAGCAGGTTGTCGAACTCGGGCAGGAAGCGCGGCGGTGCGGGGGTCTCGGGGTCGGGGCGGGGGGCGTCCGGGAGGTCGAAGAGTTCGACGCCGGTCTCGTCCCGGAAGGTCACGAGCCGCGGGCGGAGGCGTTCGGAGGCGTCACGCAGCCGGGTCATTCCGGCCCAGGCCTGCATGTCCCGCACCGAGGCCGGGCCGAAGGCGGCGAGGTAGCGCAGGACGACCGCGTCGGGCGCGGGTGCCGGTTGCGCGGGCCGGCCGAGCCAGTGCTCCGCGGTGGTCAGACGGACCTGCCCGCTGCGCCCCCACAGCCCCCGGGGCGTCACCTGCACGAGCGGGAGACGGCAGCGGGCGGCGACGGCCAGGGCCTGCGGTTCGGCGTCGGGCCACTCCCGGATCAGGGCCTCGCGCAGCTGTGTCATGGTGCGCGGCTCGGCCTCGACGAGGTCGCGGGCGATCGCGGCGAGCCGGTCCAGGTCGACACCGGCGAGTCCCTTGCGGAAGGTGACGAGCTCCCGGTCCCGGGCGGGCTGCACCAGCGGTCGCAGGCTGAGGCAGTCGTCCGCGGTGTGGGTGTGGATGGTGGAGCGCATCGTGACGATCCGGACGGCCTCGCGGTCCGCCATCAACCGGGACAGCGCCTCGGGTGCGAACCCGTCGAGGCGGGCGGCGAGCGCGTAGTACGGCGGCTTGACGTTCTGCGCCTGGAGCCCGACCAGATGCTCGACGGCCGCCGCGACGGACAGCGGGGCGGGGCGCAGGAGCAACTGGCGGTCGAGGGTCGCACGGTTCAGAGCACGGGTGCCGAGCAGGGGTGCCGTGCCGGTGACGCTCCGCTTGGTGTTCGTCATGGGGGCACGGTAGCGGGGATTGCGGACAGGTTCTGTCCGCGACTTCGGGCTTCGGGCGGTGTTCATGGGCCGTTAGGCCCACGGCACTGCCGGGTACTCAGCAGTACATTCCCGGAACCCGCACCACCCGCACCACTCGGGAGATCCGATGCTCCGACGCCCACCCCCGCCGCATCCCACCGCACCCCATGAGTGACAGCACCGGACGGGCGGTGGAGGGCATGGAACGAGGCGCGGACCCGGCGCGGGCGGCTCTGATCGTGATCGACATGATCAACACCTACGACCACGAGGACGCCGAGCTCCTCGTGCCGTCCGCCGAGGGGGTCGTGCCGGTCCTGACCGAACTGCTCGGCCGGGCCCGTGAGGCGGACGTCCCCGTGATCTATGTGAACGACAACTTCGGGCTGTGGCGCTCGCACCACGGAGAGCTGCTGGAGGCGGCTCTCTCGCAGCCGAACGCCCACCTGATCGAGCCGATCCGGCCCGACGACCGGTCGCTCTTCGTCATGAAGGCGCGCCATTCGGTCTTCTTCGAGACGCCCCTGTCCTATCTCCTGTGGAGCCTGGGCGTCGGGCACGTGGTGCTGACCGGACAGGTCACCGAGCAGTGCGTCCTCTACTCCGCCCTGGACGCGCACATCCGCCATCTGGAGGTGACGGTGCCGAAGGACGCCGTCGCCTCCATCCATCCCCACCTGGCGTCCGCCGCCCTGGAGATGATGGAACGCAACATGGGTGCCCGGATCACCACGGCGAAGGAGACCGAGTTCGAGCCCCACCAGGCCTGAGGCCCTCCTGTACGGGAGGCACGCTCCGCTCGGCACGGCAGCGACCGGGTGCGGCTCGACACCGGGGTCCCCCGGTTCAGCCGCAGCGGCGGCCGGAGTTGATGCACTTGACCGCCTGCTTCATCAGCCGCTCGGGCATCGCGTTGATGAAGTCTCCGTGGTCGGTGACGGGCTTGTGCAGCGACTCGGGGAAACTGTCCACGGCGAAGGCGGTGCTGCCGGCCAGGCCGCTGTAGGTGAGGCGCTGCACGAGTTGCGGGACCGCCTTGAACCCGGCCGGGCACCTGCCCCGGGCGTCGGCGAAGGCGACGTGGCTGCGGTGGTTGGCGCTGTCGGTGTTGCGGCCGTCCCAGCAGCTCTGGAAGCGCTCGGTGCGGACCAGTTGGCTGCCGGCGGGGCAGATGGGGTACTTGTCCTTGAGCTGGACGCGGTTCTCGAAGCCGGTGCAGGACCAGGCCGCGTTGGCGTTGGCGCCGCCGTTCGCGTTGGCCTTGGCATCGCCGGTGATGATGCGCAGGAAGCGCGGCATGGCGACCACCTTGGTGGTGGGACTGCCGACGAAGGTGAGGCTCACGGACGTGGGGGTGAGGATCTTGCCGATGTTGCCCTCGGCTCCACCACCGGGCTTGTCCGCGTCCGCCTCCTCGACGCCGCTGCGGTCGCGCAGCACGGGCCAGTAGTAGGTCGACCGGTCGCCGTTGGTGCACGTGGTGCGGGCCGCGGCGAGGGTGTCGTCGGTGGTGAAGGCGTCGACGCCGATGGCGCCGACGTAGTCGTGGGTGTGGTGGGCTCCGTTGCCCACCCCCGGGGCGACGATCACGTTGTCGGAGTTGTGCCTGCCTTCCGCGTTGACACCGCAGCGGGTCTTGAAGGCGCCCTTGGAGGCGTTGCGGCCGTCGCGGGGCCGGGCGGGCACGTTGGGGGTGACCTTGGTGATGTCCACGAAGTCCTCGGGCACGGGGCCGTTGCCGGCGGCCGGAGACGGGCTCGCTCCCTGCCCCTGCTGCCCCGCCTGCCCCTGCCCCTGTTGTCCCTGCCCCTGCTGGCCCTGCCCCTGCTCGCCCTGACCTGCGCCTGCCAGCGTGCACGCGGCCAGGCCGCTCAGGCCCTGCGGCCGGGGCGCGCCGGTGCGGCTGATCGCGATGGCGATGCGGTCGACGGTGGCGGTCCGCTTGTCCTTCAGCGGGCCCAGGATGGCGTTCTGCACGAAGTCCGCACCGCCCTGGCCGCGCGTGGCCGCCAGCCGGTTCCCGGCCTCGGTGATCTGGGACTGGAGCAGGCGCAGGTTGCGGTCGACCTCGGCGCGCGCCTGCGAGGGCACGTCCGGCAGCCGGTCGGCCACCGAGGGGCAGGAGATGGGTGAGGCCGCGCGGGTGGTGGCACGAGGGGCGTCGGTCGCGTTGGCCTGCATGGCGACCAGCGAGAGTCCGACCCCGCCCGCGGCCAGTCCGGCGACCAGGACGATCGCGTTACGGCGCTTCCGGTTGCGCCTGTGTCCCTGGTTCATGGTGGTCTTCCGTTCGTCCGTCAGGTGTGTCAGATGTGACCACCGTGGCCCCTGGGACGAGGGCGGACCACGGGTTCCGACGGGGCGTCACCATCGCGTAAGAACTGGCACCCCGGCGCCCGCGCGCCGGTCAGCGGTGCTCGGGGTTGTCCGCTCCGGGGCGGCACCCGGCATCCCACTGGGAGCGCTGGTTGCCGTGGGCGGGGACCCCTCCGGCACGCTTCAGCAGGGCCGCGATGTGCATCAGGTTCCAGGTCATGAAGCTGGTGTTGCGGTTGGTGAAGTCGTTCTCCGGGCCACCGGAGTCCGGGTCCAGGTACGACGGTCCGGGGCCGGCCGCGCCGATCCAGCCGGCGTCCGCCTGGGGCGGGATCGTGTAGCCGAGGTGCTGGAGGCTGTAGAGGACGTTCATCGCGCAGTGCTTGATGCCGTCCTCGTTGCCGGTGATGAGGCAGCCGCCGACCCGGCCGTAGTAGGCGTACTGCCCCTGGGAGTTGAGCAGCGAGGAGCAGGCGTAGAGGCGCTCGATGACCTGCTTGGTGACGGAGCTGTTGTCGCCCAGCCAGATGGGGCCGGCCAGGACCAGGATGTCCGCCGCCATGACCTTCTCGTACAGCGCCGGCCAGACATCCGTCGCGAAGCCGTGCTCGGTCATGTCCGGGTGGACGCCGGGCGCGATGTCGTGATCGACGGCACGGATCAGCTCCGTGGTCACGCCGGCGTTGTCCATGATCGACCGGCTCCTGTCGATCAGGCCTTGGGTGTGGCTGCGCTGCGGGGACGGTTTGAGGGTGCAGTTGACGTAGAGGGCGGTCAGGTCGTCGAAACGGTGCGCCGTGCCGGGTGCGGAGGGGGCTGTCATGGGGGCAGGGTCTCGTGCCGGGTCCGGTTTGTCGCGTTCCGGCACACCCGTGCCCGTCTTACGGAGTCATGACGTACGGCCGCGTTCCCGGGAGGCAGCGGCCGTGGGCGCCTAGCGTGCCCGTATGCGCGTACTGGTCACCGGCGGTGCCGGGTTCATCGGGTCCCATGTGGTCGCCGCCCTGCGGGAGCGGGGGCACGAGGCGGTCGTGTTCGACGTACGGGAGGATCCCGCGGCGGACGTGCGGGACCCCGCAGCCGTGGGCCGCGCCCTGGCCGGTGTGGACGCCGTGTGCCACCAGGCCGCGATGGTCGGGCTGGGCGACGGGGTCGCCGACGCGGCGGACTACGTCGCGCACAACGACCTCGGGACGGCCGTGCTGCTCGCGGCCATGGCGGAGGCGGGCGTCCCCACCCTCGTGCTCGCCGGGTCGATGGTGGTGTACGGCGAGGGACGGTACGCGTGTGCGCGGCACGGGGTGGTGAGGCCCGGGCCACGGGCCGTGGCCGCGCTCGACGCGGGCCGGTTCGAGCCGCCGTGCCCGGTGTGCGGGGCGGACCTCTCCCCCGGGCTGGTCGGCGAGGACGCCCCGGCCGATCCGCGGAACGTGTACGCGACGACCAAGCTCGCCCAGGAGCACCTGGCCGCCGCCTGGGCCCGCTGCACCGGCGGGTCGGCGGTGTCACTGCGCTACCACAACGTGTACGGGCCCGGCATGCCCCGGGACACTCCGTACGCCGGGGTCGCCTCGTTCTTCCGCTCGGCGCTCGCCCGGGGCGAGGCCCCGCGGGTGTTCGAGGACGGGCGGCAGCGCAGGGACTTCGTGCACGTCCGGGACGTGGCGGCGGCGAACGCCGTGGCGCTGGAGGCCGAGGCCGCTCCGGGCGCGCTCACCGTGTACAACACCGGCAGCGGTACCCCGAACACCGTCGGCGCGATGGCCCGGGCGCTGGCCGCCGCGCACGGCGGACCCGAGCCGGTCGTCACGGGTGAGTACCGGCTCGGGGACGTACGGCACATCACCGCGGACTCCTCGCGGCTGCGGGCGGAGCTGGGCTGGAAGCCGGCGGTCGGCTTCGAGGAGGGCATGACGGAGTTCGCGCGGGCGGGGATGCGGGGCGCGTAGGCGGCCGGCCCGGTGAGGCCGGTGGCGCCCATGGCCCCCGTCATCGCCGGTCGCGGCACCCGGCAAGCACCCCGGCAGCGGCCGTCACGGACTCCCGGCAGGGACGAGACATGAGGGACGCCGGCGCTTCTCAAAGACAGCACCGCGGGGGGCTTCCCGCGGCCTTGTCCGGTCTGCACGGCAACCCCGGTTCGCGTCAGCCGGCCCCGAGACCGACCGCCAGCGTCAGTTCGAGCACCCGGTGTGGCGAGGCGAGATCCGGAAACAGCTCCCGCAGCTGCGACATCCGGTACCGGACGGTCTGGGGGTGGACGAACAACGCCGCCGCCACCTCCTCCCGCCTGCCCTGGTGCAGCAGCCATGCCCGCAACGTCTCCTCCAGCCGCCGTGCGGTCGCGTCGGGCAAGGTCCGCAACGGTGCGAGGGCTCGGGCACGCAGGTCTGCGAACGCCTCCACGTCGGCGCTCAGTACCAGCTCGGGCAGGTGGTCCTCGGTGTCGCGGATGTCTGAGGAGAGGGAGCGCGCGCGTGCGGCTCGCGCGTACGAGGCGGACGCACGCGTCCATGGCCGGGCCGGGCCGACCACGGCCGTGCGGTCGGTCAGCTGCCGCAGGAGATGTGCTCGGTCGGCGTCGGGGACGAGCAGCACGCCGGTCGCGTCCGGCAGGTCGTCCAGGACGAGGGTGCTCGGGTCGAGCGCGCGGTAGGCAGGCCGGGTCTGGGCAGCGGGCAGCAGGACGGCGGTCAGTGCCACCGGAGGCTGCCATCCGGCCCGCTGAGCCGAGACGAGCAGCACGTCCGGGCTCGCGCCGGCGAGCAGGTCGCGGGCGAGGTGTTCCAGGTGACGCTCGTGGGCCCTCCCCTGGGCGGCCAGCTCGTCGGCGTGGCCCGCGGCGCTCGCGGCGGAGAGCTCGTCGATGTAGGCGAAGGTCAGCTCGGCGAACTTGGCGACCTCGGCGGCGGGCAGACCTGCGGGTACGGCACCCGCTGCCAGGCATCGCCAGGCCACGCGGGCTCCGACGCGGTAGGCGCTGAGCAGGGCGTCCATCGAACGGCCGTCCCGGACCTCGCCGCGGCCCAGCTCGTAGGCCGCGTCACCGCCGTCGCCGCCTGTGGCGTTCCCGCTCGCGAGGTCCAGGTAGTGCCCCAGGGCGGTGCGGACCGCTCGGCGGATGGTGGCGCCCATGTGGCCCGAGAGGGCGTTGGCGTAGGGAGGTACCTCGTCGATGATCGCCTGGACGACCTCGTCGGCGGTGGTCTTCAGCGCGGCCCGGAGTGCGGTGACCGTCGCCTCATCCAAGGCCAGTTCGCTGGCTCTCCGGATTACATGGCTCACGATTCATTCCCTGCGAACAATTCTGCCGCCCAGATTCACGTCCTACGGTCAGGACTTTACGCCCTGAGACGCAGCAAGCTGGAGTCATGACGAGTGCAGCCCTCCGCAGCAGGGCGTGGAAAATGTTGGAGATGGTCACGACGCCGCTGCTGCCGTCGGACTACCTCGACCTGGTCAGCCCGCTGCGCGCGGGCGCTGACCTGCGTGGACGCATCGAGGCCGTGCACCCCGAGACGGGTGACGCCGCGACCATCGTGATCAGGCCGGGTCGTGGCTGGCGCGGCCACACGGCCGGCCAGTACGTGCGGATCGGCGTCGACGTCGACGGGGTGCGCCTGTGGCGTGCCTACTCGATCACCTCTCCGACGCACCGCCGGGACGGCCGCGTCACGATCACCGTGAAGGCGATCCCGGACGGCAAGGTCAGCAACCACCTGGTCCGCAGGGTGAAGCCGGGCACGCTCATCCAGCTCGACCAGGCGACCGGTGACTTCGTACTGCCGCGGCCCAGGCCCGCCAAGGTGCTCTACCTGACGGCCGGCAGCGGCATCACGCCCGTGATGGGCATGCTGCGTGACACCGCCTTCGACGACGTCGTCATGGTCCACTGCGCGCCACAGCCGCACGACGTGATCTTCCGCAGCGAACTGCACGACCTGGTCGCGGACGGCAGGCTGCGGCTCACCGAGGTGCACACCGACACGGACGGCATGCTCGACATCACCCGTCTCGACGAACTCGTGCCCGACTGGGCCGAGCGCGAGACCTGGGCGTGCGGGCCCGCGGGCCTGCTCGACGCCGCCGAGAAGCACTGGGCCGGGCACGGCGTGCCGGAGCGCCTGCACACCGAACGCTTCCGGCCGACCGTCGTCGCCACGGGCGACGGCGGTGAGGTCACGTTCAGCGCCACCGGCAGGACCGTCGACGCGGACGGCGCCACGCCGTTGCTGGACGTCGGCGAGGAAGCCGGTGTGCTCATGCCCTCCGGGTGCCGCATGGGCATCTGCTTCGGCTGCGTCACACCGCTCAAGGCGGGCGCCGTCCGCGACCTGCGCACCGGCGAGATCACCGAGGCCGAGCCGGGCGTCCTCATCCAGACCTGTGTGTCCGCCGCCGCGGGCCCCTGCGACATCGAACGGTAGGAACACCTTGACCGCTATCGACCCCACCGCCCACCTGACCGCGGAGCAGATCGAGGAGCTCGGCCGCGAGCTCGACGCGATCCGCGACGAGGTGATCGCCGGCCGTGGCGAGAAGGACGCCGCCTACATCCGCAAGGTGATCTCGGCGCAGCGCAAGCTCGAACTGGTCAGCAGGGGCGTGCTGCTCTTCTCGTTCTTCCCGCCCGCGTGGGTGCTCGGCACCGCGGGTCTGTCCGTGGCGAAGATCATGGACAACATGGAGATCGGCCACAACATCCTCCACGGCCAGTGGGACTGGATGCGGGACCCGAAGATCCACTCCACCACCTGGGAGTGGGACCACGTCTCGCCGGCCGACCAGTGGAAGCACTCGCACAACGAGCTGCACCACACCTACACCAACGTGATCGGCAAGGACAACGACCTCGGCTACGGCATCATGCGCGTCGACGAGGACCAGAAGTGGCACCCCTTCCACCTCGGTCAGCCGCTGTGGAACTTCATCAACGCCTGCTTCTTCGAGTACGGCATCGCGGCGTACGACCTGGAACTCGGCAGGAACCTGAGCAAGCACCGCCGTAAGAACCCGGAGTTCCGCGCGCGGGCCAAGGCCGTCGGCCGCAAGATCCGCAAGCAGGTGCTCAAGGACTACGTGATCCACCCGCTGCTGTCGGGCCCGTCGTTCCTCCCCACGCTCGCCGCCACGTTCACCGCCAACCTGGTCCGCAACCTCTGGTCCCACTCGGTGATCATGTGCGGGCACTTCCCCGAAGGCGTGCAGGTCTTCGAGCGCCGGTCGATCAAGGGCGAGACGCGGGGCCAGTGGTACCTGCGCCAGATGATGGGCTCGGCGAACATCAGCGGCAGCAGGGCCATGCACTTCATGACCGGCAACCTGTCGCACCAGATCGAGCACCACCTCTTCCCCGACCTGCCGAGCAACCGGTACGCCGAGGTCGCTGTGAAGGTGCGTGCGCTGTTCGAGAAGTACGAGCTGGAGTACGTCACCGGGCCGCTGCCCAAGCAGGTGTTCTCCGCGTGGCGCAAGGTCTTCCGGCTCTCGTTGCCGAACAAGAGGCCCAGCGCCCCGACGCCGGACCGCGAGCAGGAGCTCGTCGCGGCCTGAATCCCGGTACCGTCGCCGGAGCGAGAGCCGGGCGCGCCCGCGGTCCCGACCGGCCGGACGGGACCGCGGGCGCGGCGGCCGGAGCGCGGGCCGGGACTCGAACGCGGAGCCCGCCCGAGGTCAGGATGCCGCCGCGGGCAGCACGACCTCGAAGCGACAGCCCCCGGGGATGTTGCGTACGCCGGCCCGGCCCTGGTGGGCCTCCACGATGCCGCGCACGATGGCCAGGCCGAGGCCCGCGCCGGCCGGGGGCGTCCGGGCGTGCGTGCCGCGCCAGCCGGTGTCGAAGACGCGCGGCAGGTCCTCCTCGGGGATGCCGCCGCAGCCGTCCGTCACGGACAGGACGACGCCCTCGGGAATACGCTCGGCGGCGATCGCGACCGTGCCGTCGGCCGGGGTCCGGCGGATCGCGTTGACCAGCAGGTTGCCCAGCACCCGGCTCATCTCCTTGCCGTCCACCTCCACCGGCACCGGCTCGACCCGGCCGCCCACCAGCCGGACCCCGTGCGCGCGGGCGAGGGGGTCGACACCGGCCAGGGCGTCGCCGACCAGGTCGTACAGGGAGATCCGGGTGGGGGTCAGGGCCAGCGTCCCGGCGTGGATGCGGGAGAGCTCGAAGAGGTCGCCGACCATGTCGTTGAGTCGTTCGACCTCGGTCCGCATCTGCCGGAGATAGCGGGCGGGGTCGGCGGCGACGCCGTCCTCCAGGGCCTCCGACATGGCGCGCAGACCGGCCAGCGGGGTCCGCAGGTCGTGGGAGATCCAGGCGACGAGTTCACGGCGAGAGGTCTCCAGGGCGCGTTCCCGCTCCCGGGACTCGGCGAGTCTGGCGCTGGTGGCCGCCAGCTCACGGCTCACCGCGGCGAGTTCGGCGGTGGCGGGCCCGTCGGGGGCGGCGAAGTCACCGCCGTCGCCGAAGGAGCGTGCGGCCGCGGCGAGTTCACGGCTGCGGGCCACGACCCAGCGGCCCAGCAGGAGCGCGGTGGCCAGGGAGACGACGGCCGCCATGGCGACGACGGTCGTGACGACGGTCAGGTCGTGCCGCGACAGGAACATCGCCCAGGCGACGATGAGCGTGCCCGCGAGCATCGCGACGACGCCGACCGCCGCCACCACCGCGAGGGAGACGGTCAGCGAGCGGCGGCGGATCAGTCGCAGGACCCCCGCTCCGGCCAGTCCCGTCGCGGCGGCACCGGCGAAGGCGTACAGGGCGATGAGGAGGTTGTCGCGCACGGTCAGTCGTCCCCTTCACCGGGTTCGAAGCGGTAGCCCACGCCCCAGACGGTCTGGATCAGGCGGGGCCGGGCCGGGTCGTCCTCGACCTTGCCGCGCAGGCGGCGGACGTGGACCGTGACGGTCGAGAGGTCACCGAAGTCCCATCCCCAGACCTCACGCATCAGGTCCTCGCGGCCGAAGGCACGTCCCGGGTGCCGCAGGAAGAAGGAGAGCAGGTCGAACTCGCGGAGGGTGAGGGCGAGTTCGGTGCCGTTCTTGGTGGCGCGGCGGGCCTCCGGCTCGACGGTCAGACCGGCCGCTCCCAGCCGGTCCCCCGTGGCCGCGGGGCGGCTGCGCCGCAGCACCGACTCGACGCGCAGGACGAGTTCGCGGGGGCTGAAGGGCTTGGTGACGTAGTCGTCGGCGCCGACCTCCAGGCCCAGGATGCGGTCGTCCTCGTCGCCGCGGGCGGTGAGCATGATGACGGGCACGGGGCCCTGGCCGCGGATCCGCCGGCACACTTCCAGGCCGTCCATGCCGGGCAGCATCAGGTCGAGCACGACGAGGTCCGGGCGGCGCGCGGCGGCGCGGGTGAGAGCGCTCGGGCCGTCGTCGGCGCGGTCGACGGCGTAACCGGCGCGGTCCAGGTATCCGGCGACGACCTCGGCGACGGTCGGATCGTCGTCGACGACCAGGATCCTGGGGGCCGCGCCCGTGGTCCCGGGGGGCTCGTACGGCTGTTGCATGCCTCCAGCCTGGCACCAGGCCGCCCCCGGCGGGGCCCGGGGACCGATCCGGCCGCCCGACGTCCGCGTTTCGTAAGGAGCGATGGCCCGTTATGCCCGATTCGCGTTCGTAGGGTGAAGCCGTGACGATGACACCTCCGGACGTCGACGTGGTGCTGCCCTGCCTGAACGAGGCCGAGGCCCTTCCCTGGGTGCTCGAACGGATTCCGCCGGGCTGGCGCGCACTCGTCGTCGACAACGGTTCCACGGACGGCTCGGCCGGCATCGCCCGCGCGAAAGGCGCGACCGTGGTGCACGAGCCGCGGCGTGGCTTCGGCGCGGCCTGCCACGCCGGGCTGACGGCCGCCACCGCCGAGGTGGTGTGCTTCTGCGACTGCGACGCCTCCCTCGACCCGGGGCTCCTGGTCCCCTTCGTGCGCGACGTGCGCGAGGGCGGGGCCGACCTGGTGCTCGGGCGGCGGCGTCCGCAGGGGCGGGGCGCGTGGCCGCCGCACGCCCGGGCCGGCAATCTCGCGCTCGCGCGGATGCTGCGCCGCCGCACCGGGCTGCGGCTGCACGACCTCGGCCCGCTGCGCGCCGCCCGGCGGGAGGCGCTGCTCGCCCTCGGCCTCAGCGACCGGCGCAGCGGCTATCCGCTCCAGATGGTCGTCCGCGCGGCCGACGCGGGGTGGCGGATCGCCGAGTACGACGTGCCGTACCTGCCGCGTGCGGGGGCCTCGAAGGTGACGGGCACGTGGCGCGGTACGTGGCAGGCCGTACGGGACATGAGCCGCGTGCTGGCCGAACCGCCCGCCCGCGAGACGGCAACGACCGCGCGCGAAGGGGGAACCGTCCGTTGACCACACTCCTCGTCATCGCCAAGGAGCCGCGACCGGGCCGGGTGAAGACGCGCCTCACACCGCCCTTCACGCCCGGGGAGGCGGCCGAACTGGCCGAAGCGGCCCTCGCGGACACACTGCACGCCGTGGCCGCCACGCCCGCCACCCGGCGCGTCCTGGTCCTCGACGGTGCCCCCGGCCCCTGGCTGCCACCGGGTTTCGACGTCGTGGCGCAGTGTGCGGGCGGTCTCGACGAACGGCTTGCGGAGGCCTTCGCGGGCTGCGCCGGCCCCACCCTGCTCATCGGCATGGACACCCCGCAGGTGACCCCGGAGCTGCTCACCGTGGACTTCGCCGGCTGCGACGCCTGGTTCGGCCCGGCGGAGGACGGTGGCTTCTGGGCCCTCGGTCTTGCGCGCCCGGATCCCGCTCTGCTGCGGGGCGTGCCCATGTCGACGGCGGTGACGGGTGCCGTGCAGCGGGAGCGGCTGGCCGCCGCGGGACTGCGGGTGCGCGACCTGCCGCCCCTGCGCGACGTCGACACCGCCGCCGACGCCCACGCGGTCGCCGCACTCGCCCCCGGCGGGCGCTTCGCGGCGCGGCTGGCGCGGTGCCCGGCGGCCGGGACACCGGCCACCGGGCCGGGTCCCCGCCCGGTCGGTCCCCGATGAGCGCCCCGTCCGCGACCGCCCTGGCGTGGGCCGCCGCCGACCCCTACGACGCCGCCCTGCGCGCCGGCCGCGGCCCGCTGTTCCTGCGGCGCACGGACGGCTGGCTGCTGCCGCTGGAGGTGGAGCGCTGGTGCGCCGGGGCCGACCCGGTCGACCGGGACGTGCTGGACCGGTGCGAGGGGGCCGTACTGGACGTGGGGTGCGGGCCCGGGCGGCTCGTGGCCGAACTGGCCGCCCGGGGGCAGGCCGCCCTGGGGATCGACGTCAGCCAGGCCGCGGTGGAGCACACCGCCCGGCTCGGGGGCCAGGCGCTGCGGCGGTCGGTGTTCGAGCAGCTGCCCGGCGAGGGCCGCTGGGACACCGTGCTGCTCATGGACGGCAACCTCGGCATCGGCGGCGACCCGCGTGCCCTGCTGGAGCGGGTCGCCGGGCTGCTGCGCCCCGGGGGCCTGCTGATCGCCGAGACGGTCCCGGCGGACGTCGACGAACGCGTGCGCGTGCACATCACCGACGCCCGTGCCACCACCGGCGACCCCTTCCCGTGGGCGCGCCTGGGCACCCGGGCGCTGCTCGGGTACGCGCGGGGCTGGGAGCGGGCGGGTCAGTGGACGGCCGGCGGACGGCACTTCGCCGCCCTGCGCAGCCGCAGCAGCCGCACCATCAGCAGCAGCGCCGAGCCGCCGAAGAGGACGGCGGTGATCAGCAGCCAGCGCGCGAGGAACACGTCTGCGGGCAGGCCGGTGGCGGACCGGTAGCGCCGCTCCACCGCGCCGCTGATCAGCGGGAACCACACGAGCAGCAGCAGTCCGGAGAGGGCGGCCGGTACGCGCACGTACATCGCCCACTCGCGGCGGCGGACCGCGCCGAACCCGGACACCACCGCCCGGTCCGCCGCCGCGTACAGCGGCAGCAGCACGAGGTCGTGCAGCAGCGCCGCGCCCACGACCCACAGCGCCACGCCGAACCAGTCGCCGGCGAGCAGGCGCACCCCCGCGTAGGCGGCGAGGGCGAACGAGCAGGACAGCAGCAGGAGGTGCAGGGGGCTGCCGAGCGGCAGCCGCGGTGCGCGCATCACAGGTCTCCGAACGTCATGCGGGCCACCCACTTGGTGTTCAGCACACCGGGCGCCGCGGGCACGATGATCCGCGCCGGGTAGCCGTGGTCGGGGGACAGCTCCTCGCCGTTGACGTACAGAGCCAGCAGGGAGCGCGGGTCGGCCACCTGGTCGGCGCTCAGGGCGGCCTTGCGGAAGGCACCGTGCCGCTGGAGGGACTCGACGAACAGGTCCGGTGGGTCGTCCTCGTGGCCGACGAGGGCCGCGAGGTCGCGCAGCCGCACCCCGCGCCACCACTGGTCCGGCGTGGACCAGCCCTCCACGCAGGCGATGGGCAAAGCCGAGCTGTGCAGGGGAAGCCCGGCGAGCCGGGCGCGGCTGAGGCGGAGGGTTCCCCCACGCCCTGTCACCACGAGCCGCCACGCGTCCCCGGCCGTCTCCGCCGGGTCGATCCCGGCGTACGCGGCGGTCTTGTTGATCTGGAAGCCGTTGGGGCCGTCGCCGGGTTCGGCGCCGCCGTGCGGGGCCAGGAGGGCGGTGCGCCGGAGCGGGCCCCCGAAGTTCTGCCCCACGGTCGTGACGAACAGCAGCAGTGAGCCGCCCCCGACGAACCACAGGGCACCCCGCCGGGAGACGGTCGGCTCGGCGGGACGCGGGGAGACCAGGTCGTTCCTCTCCTCCCGCATCCCCCGCAGATTGCGCAGTGCCGTGGGCGCCTTCAGCACGGCGTGCGCCACGAAGGCGGCGAAGAACACCCAGGCGCCGTAGAAGTGCAGAGGGTAGAACGAGCCCGGGAAGACGTAGTCGAGCTGGACGTTGAGGACACCCGTCACGAACTCGAACAGCCCGCCGCCGACCAGCAGGAGCAGCGAGATCCGCTCCAGGGCGTGCGCGAGCGAGCGGGCCGGGGGCAGGGCGAACAGCCTCGGCACGACGGACCACAGCTTGGCGAGCAGGACGGGGATCAGGGTGATGCCGAGGGTGACGTGGACGCCCTGGTTCAGCCGGTACAGCCAGTGCGGGTTCGTCGGCCAGTCGAAGAGGTAGAAGCCGAGGATCCCCTTGTCCGGGGTCTTGTCGTTGACCGGCGACAGGTCCGGGTTGTACGCGGCGTACGAGAGGAGTCCCGTCACGAACAGCACCGTGATGCCGGCGAGCAGGACCACGCCCAGCACCGAGGTGAACCGGGGGCCGCGCAAGGGGCTGCGCCAGAAGCCAGGGGACGTGGGGAGCCGTGGGGCGCGTGGATCGTCTCGCATGAGCCGACGGTAGGCCGCGAGCACCCCGCGGGAGGGTGTGCGACCCATGACGAAACGCTGACGTCGGGCCCGGTCGGCGGTCCGCGGCCGGCCGGGCGGCCTAGCGTGCCGGTGTGATCCGCACTCCGCCCTTCGCCTCGCCCTCCCGGGACCTGCGCCGTGACCTGTACGCCGCCGCGGCCGCCGTGCTGCTCGTGACGGTGTCCGTGGTGGTGGGCCGCCACATCGAGGACACCCGCAGGACGCTGTTCGTCGACTGGCCCCCGCTGCTGGCGTCCTGGGCGCCGCACGTGGGCCCCGGCACGCCGGCCGCCGTCCTGGTGGCGATCGCCACCGTCGCCCAGGGCCCCGCGCTGGCGGCCCGCCTCCGCTGGCGTGCCCTGCTCGTGGCCGCCTGGGGCACAGCCTCGGCGTGGATCTTCTCCCTCGCCCTGATCGACGGCTGGGACCGGGGCATCGCGCGCCGGCTCACCACGCGGCACGAATACCTCCAGGTCGTCGACCGCTTCCAGGACATCCCGGCGGCGCTGCGGGGCTTCACCGGGCACATCCTGCTGGACTCCCCCGACAACTGGCCCGCCCACGTCGCCGGGCATCCGCCGGCCGCCACCCTCACCTTCGTGCTGCTCGACCGGATCGGGCTGCGAGGCGGCGGGTGGGCGGGGGTGTGGTGCATCGCCGTCGGGGCGACCGCCTGCGTGGCCGTGCTGGTCACGGTCCGCGCGCTGGCCGACGAGACCCTCGCCCGCCGGGCGGCTCCCTTCCTGGTCCTGGCTCCGGCGGCCGTGTGGATGGGCACCTCGGCCGACGCGTACTTCGCGGCGGTGGCGGCGTGGGCGGTGGCCTTCCTGGCTCTCGCGGTCACCCGGGGGTCCCCGGGGTGGGCGGGCGCGTCCGGGTTGCTGTTCGGCCTGACCTGCTACCTGTCGTACGGGCTGACGCTCGTCGCGCTGATCGCCGCGGCGGTCCTGGTGCTCGGCCGCCACACGATCCGGGAGCGCCCGGCCCTGGCGGTGCCGTGGCTCGCCGCACTGGCCGTGGTCCCCGCGGCGTTCACGATCGCGGGCTTCGACTGGTGGGAGGCCTACCGCCTGCTGGTCACGCGCTACGGCCAGGGCGCGGGCGGCATCCGCCCCTACGGCTACTGGGTGTGGGCCAACCTGGCCTGCACGGTGCTCGTCACGGGAGTGGCGACGGCGGCGGGACTGCGGCGGACGGCGGCCGCACTGGTCCGGCGTCGCACCGGACCCCGGGCCGGCGTCCGCCTGGCGTTCCTGGTCTCCGCCGCGCTCCTCGCCCTGCTGGTGGCCGACCTGTCCGGCATGAGCAAGGCGGAGACGGAACGCATCTGGCTCCCCTTCGCCCTGTGGCTGCTCCCGGCCTGCGCGTTCCTGACCCGCCCCCGCGCCTGGCTCACCGTCCAGGCCCTGCTCGCGCTGTTCCTCAACCATTTGCTGATCACCGGGTGGTGACCGCTGCCGGCGGCAGGTCTCGCCGTTCGCGTCAGGCGGCCGGGTTGGCGTCGGTCAGCGCGAGGGGGTCGGCATCGGGGGCGGCGTCCGGCGCCGTGTGCAGGTAGGCGGTGATCTGCTTGCCCACGCCGAGGGACGCGACGGCGACTTCCGCGCTGACCGTGTGCACCACGTGCATGCCGTGGCCGCCGAAGCGCTGCCCGTCGCGCTTGCGGACCACCGGCTGCTCGGCGGAGGTGTCCCACACGGTGATGGCCAGTCCGTCGTCGGAGAGCCGCAGGATCATCCCGCAGGGGCCGGGAGCGTGCCGGATCGCGTTGGTGACGAGTTCGCTGACGACCAGTTCGGCGTCGATCGCCAGCGGGGCCGGCACGGGCGGGCGGCCGGTACACGGTACGTGCGCCAGGAACGCCTGTAGCGCCCGGCGCGCCTCGACGGCGCACGCCGCGCCGTCGGCCCAGGCCGCGCCGCAGCGCAGGGTGGCCTGTTCGTCCGTGCCCGGCTCATCTGCCGCCTGCTTCATAAGCGGGATGACCATGTGGGGCTCTTTCATTGTGTTGCGTGTTGCTCAGTGACCTTTCGGACGTCGCTTACCCCGCCACGGAGCTCGCATACTGCCGACCGCCCGCCGTCGTGGTGTGCTCTGCGCCGCATGTCCTGCGGCCGAGGCAAGGAACGACGGGGGCCGGCTCCACGCGTTCGTCAGACTCTGTTGATCCGGGCGGCGATTCCGTGACCGATCAGCAAATAGATGACCGCCGGAAGTCCATGATTGAGGACCACGCGCAACCCTTCTGTGTCCATCGTGAAAATGTCCTGCGCCCAACCGGAAAGCCAGTCCGCCGTTCCGTGCACGAACTCGACAAAGGGATTCCCCTGATTGGCGTCGAGGAGATAAAGCACGATCCACAGGCCCAGCAGACCGGCCGCGATGTCGGCGATCGTGCAGATCGTGAGGGCCGCCCGACGCGCGGTGGCCTGGTTGCGAGCGGTGCGGTCGGGCGGCGTGGGCTGGTCGTACGGCTGGTATGCGGAGGCCGGGTCGGTGCCGTTCACGAGAGATCCCATCGATGTTCGGATGCGTCGGCCGGTCGCCCAGGTGAAATGACACCGGGAGCGGGTTTCGGTTCAGGCCGACTTTTCTGCCCTCTACAGCGCCGTGCGATTGCCGCCCCGTTACACCTCGTGCCACGGAAACAAAAACATTGTGGCCTCAACAGCGGATGCCGAGGGCCAGCCGATGCCCAGGACGGGGTAGTTCGGCCGGTCGAAGGCCGGCACCATGACGGTGGCGATGAGGGACGCGTCTGCTGGTGAACCCGCCGCGCGAGCGTCCCAGTCCGCGGCTAACCAGTGGCTGTGACCAGCATATTCGAGATACATCCCAGCCCGCCGCCTTCCGCATCCCGGTCAGAAAGCCCCTGACCGCGGCCAGTTCCCGCTCGTCGTATCCCCGCAGCAGGTCCACCGCCCGATCGATGAGCGGTCCGAAGTGGGACCAGCCGAGGGCGACCGCCCGCTCGTCCACTTCGATGGTGACCTTGCGGCGGTCCCGCGCATCGCACCCGCCGCACATGCCCGGCCCGTTACAGGCGGTCGACCAGTGCTGTGGTTCCTGCCGAGTTGAGCCCGAGAGCGGTGCCCAAGTGCCCTGCTGTGGTCTCCTCACCGGCGCGGGCGGCGTCCAACAGGGCGATCAGCGCACGCACGTCGGTGGGGTGCATGCCGTTGCACTGTGCGAACCGGATGCTGTGCCTGCCGGTCGCCGACCTGTCGGCCTGGCTGGACGCGGTCCTCGACGGCCTCGGAGTGGCCGAGACCGACCTGGGCGGACACTCGTACGGCGCCTGGATCGCGCCGCATCACGCCATGCGCGCGCCCGACCGGATACGCCGCCCGGCCCTTCTGGAGCCGACCCAGTGCTTCGCCGGGTTCAGCCCGGCCTACCTGCTGCACGCACTGCCCATGCTGCTGAGGAACACACCCCGCCGGGTCCGCGCCTTCCTGGAGCGGGAGACCAAAGGCTCCGCCCTCGATCCCGACTGGCTCGCCCTCCAAGAGGCGGCCGCCGGTTTCCCCTCTCTCCGACCCGTAACCGGGCCGCGCCCGGCACCGGACGCCCTGCGCGGCCTGGACCTGCCGGTCCTGTTGCTCCTCGCCGGAAGCAGCAGGACCCATGACCCCTCCAAGGTGGCCGCCCGCGCGGAGGCGCTGCTGCCACGCGTCGCAACGACCGTACTGCCGGATGTGTCCCCGTCACGCGCTTCCGCACGCCATCCCGCCCGGGGCGAACCGTAGCCTCGCCGGCTTCCTGGAACGGCCCGGTGACTGAGTCTCAGCCCGCCCCGGGTACCGCACCCTGAAAATCAACCCTCGTTCAGCTCCGCTCATAGCATCGGCCGATACACGACCTAGTACCTGACCTGCCCTGATTCAAGAGCGGCAGGTGGAGATCAGGGCCACATTCTCGGCGAGGGAAACGTCACAGCCGTGCCCACTGCTGCTCCTTCGCGTCCGTGACCTAGCATCCGAGCATGACGGTCCTGCCTGACGACGGGCTTGAGCTGGCCGGCGAATTCCCTGACGTGCCCCACGAGCAGTGGCAGCGCCTTGTGGCGGGTGTCCTGCGCAAGTCGGGCAAGGACGTGGAGGGCGCCGAGGCCGAGGAAGCCCTGTCCACCGCCCTGGAGGACGGGTTGCGCACCCGCCCCCTCTACACCGCCCATGACCCCGCGCCGGAGCCGGGCCTGCCCGGGTTCGCGCCTTTTGTGCGCGGCGGCCGGGCCGAGGGGAACACCCTCGGCGGCTGGGACGTACGGCAGCGGCACACGGTGGCCGACAGCGGCCCGGTGCTGACGGACCTGGAGAACGGCGTCACCTCCCTCTGGCTGGGCGTGGGCGGCTCCGGCATCCCGGTGCCCGAGCTCGGGCGGGTGCTCGACGGGGTCCATCTCGACCTCGCTCCCGTCGTCCTCGACGCCGGGCCCGACTCCGAGCCCGCCGCGCGGGAGTTGCTGCGGCTGTACGAGGAGCGTGGTGTCGCCCCGGACCGGGCGCGCGGCAACCTGGGCGCGGACCCGCTGGGGCAGGAGGCCCGCAGCGGACAGCAGGGTGACTTCGCACCGGCGGCCAGGCTCGCGCGGCTGTGCGCCGAGGGGTACCCGGGGCTGCGGGCGCTGACCGTGGACGCGCTGCCGTACCACGAGGCCGGGGGCTCGGCCGCCCAGGAGCTGGGCTGCTCCCTGGCCACCGCGGTGGCGTACCTGCGGGAGCTGACCGGCGCCGGGCTCAGTGTCGAACAGGCCTGCGCGCAACTGGAGTTCCGGTACGCGGCGACCGCCGACCAGTTCCTGACGATCGCCAAGCTGCGGGCCGCGCGCCGGCTGTGGGCCCGGGTGGCCGAGGCCTGCGGGGCGCCGCGCGCGGGGGCGCAGCTCCAGCACGTGGTGACGTCGCCGGTGATGATGACGCGCCGCGACCCGTGGGTGAACATGCTGCGCTCGACGATCGCCACGCTGGCCGCGGGGGCGGGCGGGGCCGACGCGGTCACCGTGCTGCCCTTCGACCACGCCCTCGGCCTGCCGGACGCGTTCGCGCGCCGGATCGCCCGCAACACCTCCACGATCCTCATCGAGGAGTCGCACCTGGCCCGGGTGATCGACCCGGCGGGCGGCTCCTGGTACGTGGAGCGGCTCACCGACGAACTCGCCCACGCGGGCTGGGAGTTCTTCCAGCGCGTCGAGCGGCTGGGCGGCCAGGCGGCGGCCCTGCGTTCGGGGGACCTCGCGCGGGACCTGGCCGAGACCTGGCAGGTCCGCACCGGCAGGCTGGCCAAGCGGCGCGAACCCATCACCGGCGTCAGCGAGTTCCCGTTCCTCGCGGAGAAGCCGGTCGTCCGGGAGAGCGCGCCCGAGCAGCCGTCCGGCGGACTGCCGCGGGTGCGCCGTGACGAGGCGTACGAGGCGCTGCGCGCCCGCTCCGACGCCCATTTCGCCGCGACCGGCTCCCGGCCCCGGATCTTCCTCGCCGCGCTCGGCCCGGCGGCCGCCCACACCGCGCGCCTCACCTTCGCCTCGAACCTCTTCCAGGCCGGCGGCATCGAGCCCGTCACGGAGGGCACCTTCGAGGAGAGCGGCGCCACCGAGGCCTGCCTGTGCTCCAGCGACGCCCTGTACGAGGAGCAGGCCGGGACAGTGACCGGACAGCTGAAGGCCGCCGGCGCCGCGCACGTGTTCCTCGCCGGGCGGCCCGGGGAGCATCCCGGTGTCGACGGTTACGTCTTCGCGGGCTGTGACGCCATCGCCGTGCTGTCCGCCACCCTCGACCGCATGGGAGTGTCCTGATGGGAATCCCCGACTTCTCCGGGATCGAACTGGGGATGCCGGCCCCCGACGGCGGCGCCGACGAGTGGCGCACGGCGGTCAAGAACGCCTCCGGCGGGGACGACCTGCTGTGGGAGACCCCCGAGGGCATCGCGGTCAAGCCGCTGTACACGGGCCGTGACCTGGAGGGCCTGGACTTCCTGGGGACGTACCCGGGCGCCGCGCCGTACCTGCGCGGCCCGTACCCGACGATGTACGTCAACCAGCCCTGGACGATCCGCCAGTACGCCGGCTTCTCCACGGCCGAGGAGTCCAACGCCTTCTACCGGCGCAACCTCGCGGCCGGGCAGAAGGGCCTGTCGGTCGCCTTCGACCTGCCCACGCACCGCGGCTACGACAGCGACCACCCGCGGGTGACCGGTGACGTCGGCATGGCGGGCGTGGCGATCGACTCGATCTACGACATGCGCCAGCTGTTCGACGGCATCCCGCTGGACAGGATGACCGTGTCGATGACGATGAACGGCGCCGTGCTGCCGGTGCTGGCGCTGTACATCGTGGCGGCGGAGGAGCAGGGCGTACCGCCCGAGAAGCTGGCCGGGACCATCCAGAACGACATCCTCAAGGAGTTCATGGTCCGCAACACCTACATCTATCCGCCGAAGCCGTCGATGCGGATCATCTCCGACATCTTCGCGTACACCTCGCAGCGGATGCCGCGCTACAACTCCATCTCCATCTCCGGGTACCACATCCAGGAGGCGGGTGCGACGGCCGACCTGGAGCTGGCGTACACGCTCGCGGACGGCGTGGAGTACATCCGGGCGGGCCGTGAAGCCGGCCTGGACGTGGACGCGTTCGCGCCGCGGCTGTCGTTCTTCTGGGCGATCGGCATGAACTTCTTCATGGAGGTCGCCAAGCTGCGGGCGGCGCGCCTGCTCTGGGCGAAGCTGGTGAAGCAGTTCGACCCGCAGAACGCCAAGTCGCTGTCCCTGCGCACCCATTCGCAGACCTCGGGCTGGTCGCTGACCGCGCAGGACGTCTTCAACAACGTCACGCGCACCTGCGTCGAGGCGATGGCGGCCACCCAGGGCCACACGCAGTCGCTGCACACCAACGCCCTGGACGAGGCGCTCGCCCTGCCGACCGACTTCTCGGCGCGCATCGCCCGCAACACCCAGCTGCTGCTCCAGCAGGAGTCCGGCACGACGCGGGTGATCGACCCGTGGGGCGGCAGCGCGTACGTGGAGAAGCTGACGTACGACCTGGCGCGGCGGGCCTGGCAGCACATCGAGGAGGTCGAGGCCGCGGGCGGCATGGCCAAGGCCATCGACGCGGGTATCCCCAAGCTGCGCATCGAGGAGGCCGCGGCCCGCACCCAGGCCCGGATCGACTCGGGCCGCCAGCCGGTCATCGGCGTCAACAAGTACCGGGTGGAGACCGACGAGCAGATCGAGGTCCTGAAGGTCGACAACTCCTCCGTGCGCGCCCAGCAGATCGAGAAGCTGCGGCGGCTGCGCGCGGAGCGGGACGAGCGGGCCTGCCAGGACGCGCTGGACGCGCTGACCCGGGCCGCCGGCGGCGAGGGCAACCTGCTGGAGCTGGCCGTGCACGCGGCCCGCGCGAAGGCCACCGTCGGGGAGATCTCCGACGCCCTGGAGAAGGTGTACGGCCGGCACGCGAGCCAGATCCGTACGATCTCCGGCGTGTACCGCAACGAAACCGGAGAGTCCCCGAGCGTGGACCGCACCCGCACCCTGGTGTCCGCCTTCGAGGAGGCGGAGGGCCGCCGCCCGCGCATCCTGGTCGCCAAGATGGGCCAGGACGGCCACGACCGCGGCCAGAAGGTGATCGCCACCGCCTTCGCCGACCTCGGTTTCGACGTGGACGTCGGCCCGCTGTTCCAGACGCCGGCCGAGGTGGCCCGGCAGGCCGTCGAGGCGGACGTGCACATCGTCGGCGTCTCGTCGCTCGCGGCCGGTCACCTCACCCTCGTCCCGGCGCTGCGCGAGGCGCTGGCCGAGGAGGGACGCGAGGACATCATGGTCGTGGTCGGCGGTGTGATCCCGCCGCAGGACGTGCCGACGCTGCTGGAGATGGGCGCGGCGGCCGTCTTCCCGCCCGGGACGGTGATCCCGGACGCGGCGTACGACCTGGTGAAGCGACTGTCGGACGGCCTCGGGCACGACCTGTGATCGATGTCGACGCGTATGTGAAGGGCGTGCTCGACGGGAAGCGGGCGATCATCGCCCGCGCCATCACACTCGTCGAGTCGACGCGGCCCCAGCACCGGGCGCTGGCGCAGGAGCTGCTGACCGCGCTGCTGCCGCACAGCGGCCGGGCCCGGCGGATCGGTGTCAGCGGGGTGCCCGGCGTGGGCAAGTCGACGTTCATCGACGCCTTCGGCACGCTGCTGACCTCGCTCGGGTACCGGGTCGCGGTACTGGCCGTCGACCCGTCCTCCAGCCGTACGGGCGGCTCCATCCTGGGCGACAAGACCCGGATGGAGCGCCTGGCCGTGGACCCGGCGGCGTTCGTGCGCCCCTCCCCCACGGCCGGCACGCTCGGCGGGGTCGCCAAGGCCACCCGCGAGTCGATCGTGGTGATGGAGGCGGCCGGCTACGACGTGGTCCTGGTGGAGACGGTCGGCGTCGGCCAGTCCGAGACCGCCGTCGCGAACATGGTCGACACGTTCCTGCTGCTCACCCTCGCCCGCACGGGCGACCAGCTCCAGGGCATCAAGAAGGGCGTGCTGGAGCTGGCCGACGTGATCGCCGTGAACAAGGCGGACGGCCCGCACGAGCGCGATGCCCGGGCCGCCGCGCGGGAACTGGCGGGCGCGCTCAGGCTGATGCACGGCAAGGACGCGTTCTGGACCCCGCCGGTGCTGCATTGCAGCGCCCGTGAGTCGTCGGGCCTGGACACGGTGTGGGAGCGCCTGGAACAGCACCGCACCCTGCTGGACTCCACGGGCCGCCTCACCGCCAAGCGCCGCGACCAGCAGGTCGACTGGACCTGGAACATGGTCCGCGACGAACTCCTCGGCCGCCTCCAGGCCGATCCGGCGGTACGGGCTCTGGCGCCGGTGCTGGAGCAACGGGTCAGGGAGGGCGAGCTCACCCCGACCCTGGCCGCCGAGCGGATCCTCGGTGCGCTCGGCGGCGGCTCCGAGGCCGCTGGTTCCTGAACCGGAAGCAACCGGAACGGCGATTTCGCATACCCGGCTTGCATGACTATGCAAAGTGATACATACTCTTTCTATGTCCAAGGTCCTCACCTCCCTGCCCGCCGGCGAACGCGTCGGCATCGCCTTCTCGGGCGGTCTCGACACCTCCGTCGCGGTCGCGTGGATGCGCGACAAGGGCGCCGTCCCGTGCACCTACACCGCCGACATCGGCCAGTACGACGAGCCCGACATCGCCTCGGTGCCCGGCCGTGCCAAGACCTACGGGGCCGAGATCGCGCGTCTGGTCGACTGCCGTGCCGCGCTGGTGGAGGAGGGCCTGGCCGCGCTGACCTGCGGCGCGTTCCACATCCGCTCGGGCGGGCGGGCGTACTTCAACACCACCCCGCTCGGCCGCGCCGTCACCGGCACGCTGCTGGTGCGGGCGATGCTGGAGGACGACGTCCAGATCTGGGGCGACGGCTCGACGTTCAAGGGCAACGACATCGAGCGGTTCTACCGCTACGGCCTGCTCGCCAACCCGCACCTGCGCATCTACAAGCCCTGGCTGGACGCGAACTTCGTGACGGAGCTCGGCGGCCGCAAGGAGATGTCCGAGTGGCTGCTGGCCCACGGCCTGCCCTACCGGGACAGCACGGAGAAGGCGTACTCCACGGACGCCAACATCTGGGGCGCCACCCACGAGGCCAAGACGCTGGAGCACCTGGACACCGGCGTCGAGACCGTCGAGCCGATCATGGGTGTCCGGTTCTGGGACCCGTCGGTCGAGATCGCCGCCGAGGACGTGACGATCGGCTTCGCCGAGGGCCGTCCGGTGTCGATCAACGGCAAGGAGTTCGCCTCCCCCGTCGACCTGGTGATGGAGGCCAACGCCATCGGCGGCCGGCACGGCCTCGGCATGTCGGACCAGATCGAGAACCGGATCATCGAGGCCAAGAGCCGCGGCATCTACGAGGCCCCGGGCATGGCCCTGCTGCACGCCGCCTACGAGCGCCTCGTCAACGCGATCCACAACGAGGACACCCTCGCCCAGTACCACGCCGAGGGCCGGCGTCTCGGGCGGCTGATGTACGAGGGCCGCTGGCTGGACCCGCAGGCGCTGATGATCCGGGAGTCGCTCCAGCGCTGGGTCGGGGCCGCCGTCACCGGCGAGGTGACGCTGCGGCTGCGGCGCGGCGAGGACTACTCGATCCTCGACACCACGGGCCCGGCGTTCAGCTACCACCCGGACAAGCTGTCCATGGAGCGCACCGAGGACTCCGCGTTCGGTCCGGTGGACCGCATCGGCCAGCTCACCATGCGCAACCTCGACATCGCCGACTCGCGCGCCAAGCTGGAGCAGTACGCCGGCATCGGCCTGATCGGCACCGGCAGCCCCACGATCGGCGCGTCCCAGGCCGCCGCGACCGGGCTGATCGGCACCATGCCGGAACTGCCGCAGGGCGGTGCCCAGGCCATCGCCTCCCGGGGCGAGGTCTCGGAGGAGGACGCCTGGCTGGACCGGGCGGCGATGGAGTCCGGCACGGACTGACCGCATGTGACCCGGAAGGCCGGCTCGACACCGTCGAGCCGGCCTTTCGCGTTCGGGTGCCGGGCGGCTCAGCGCGAGGTGCCGGCCATCTCCCGGACCGGGGTGTCCAGGGCGTCCAGGCCGCGCAGGATGTCCTCCACCCGCTGCTTGGCGTCACCGAAGAGCATCTGCGTGTTCTCCCGGAAGAACAGCGGGTTCTGCACACCCGCGTACCCGGCGGCCATGGACCGCTTGAAGACGATCACGTTGGCCGACTCCCACACGTGCAGCACCGGCATCCCGGCGATGGGGCTGGACGGGTTGTCGGTGGCGGCCGGGTTGACCGTGTCGTTGGCACCGATGACCAGCACGACCGAGGTCGCGGCGAAGTCGTCGTTGATCTCGTCCATCTCCAGGACGATGTCGTACGGGACGTTCGCCTCGGCCAGCAGTACGTTCATGTGCCCGGGCAGCCGCCCCGCCACCGGGTGGATGCCGAAGCGCACCTCCACGCCCCGCTCGCGCAGCTTGCGCGCCAGTTCGGCCACCGGGTACTGCGCCTGGGCGACGGCCATGCCGTAGCCGGGGGTGATGATCACCGAGGTGGCGTTGCCGAGGAGTTCGGCGGTCTCCTCGGCGTTGATCTCCCGGTGCTCGCCCTGCTCGCCCTCCTCGGCCGCTGCCGCCGGGGTCCCGAAACCACCCGCGATGACCGAGATGAAGGAGCGGTTCATCGCCTTGCACATGATGTACGACAGGTAGGCACCGGAGGAGCCGACCAGCGCGCCGGTGACGATGAGCAGGTTGTTGGCGAGCAGGAAGCCCGAGGCCGCCGCCGCCCAGCCGGAGTAGCTGTTGAGCATGGAGACGACCACCGGCATGTCACCGCCGCCGATCGAGGCGACCAGGTGCGCGCCGAGGGCGAGCGCGATGACGGTGACCGCGATGAGCAGGCCCATGCCGGGGCGTACGACGAACGCCGCCGTGAGCCCCACGAAGGCCACGAGTGCGCCGATGTTGAGGACGTGCTTGCCGGGCAGCGTGAGCGGACGGGAGTTGATGCGTGCCGAGAGCTTCAGGTACGCGACGACGGAACCCGTGAAGGTCACAGCGCCGATGAACACCCCGATGAACACCTCGGCGTGATGGATCGCCAGCAGCGAACCGGACAGCTCGGCGTCGACGTCGAGGTAGCCGTTCCAGCCGACGAACGCGGCGGCGAGGCCGACGAGGCTGTGCATGATGGCGATCAGCTCCGGCATGCCGGTCATCTCCACCACCCGGGCCCGCCACAGGCCGATGCCCGCACCCAGTGCGGTGGCGACGGCGATCAGCACGAGCCCGGTCGTGGTGATGCTGCGGGAGGCGAGCCCGACCGTGGCGGCCAGGGCCACGACCATGCCCGCGATGCCCCAGACGACTCCCGAACGGGACGTCTTGTGCTGGGAGAGGCCGGCGAGGCTGAGGATGAACAGCAGCGCCGCGACGACGTAGGCGGCCTGAGCGGCCGTGTCTGTGGTCATCCCTGATCAGCCCTTCGAGAACATGCCGAGCATGCGGCGGGTCACGGCGAATCCGCCGAAGATGTTGATGCTCGCCAGCAGGATCGCGGCGAACGACAGCACGGTCACGGCGGTGTCGCCCTGCCCGATCTGCAACAGCGCACCGACCACGACGATGCCGGAGATGGCGTTGGTCACCGACATCAGCGGGGTGTGCAGCGCATGGTGCACGTTGCCGATGACGTAGAAGCCGATGACGATCGCCAGCACGAACACCGTGAAGTGGCCCAGCAGTTCACTCGGCGAGAAGGCCGTCACCAGGAACAGCGCGAGCGCTCCGGCGCCGACCAGGGCGTAGGAGGACCAAGCCGGGCGGGCGGTCTTCGCCGGTGTCTCGGCAGGGGCCGGGTCCGGCTCCTTCGCGCCGGCCGGGGTGGGTGCGGCGGACACCTGGACCGGGGGCGGCGGCCAGGTCTTCTCGCCCTCGCGGACCACGGTGATCGACCGCTGCACCACGTCGTCGAAGTCGAGGACGAGCCGGCCGTCCTTGCCCGGGGTGAGCAGCTTCATCAGGTTGACGATGTTCGTGCCGTACAGCTGCGAGGCCTGCGCGGGGAGCCGGCCGGGCAGGTCGGTGTAGCCGATGATCGTCACGTCGTTGTCGGTGACGACGGCCTTCCCGGCGACCGTGCCCTCGACGTTGCCGCCCTGCGAGGCCGCCATGTCGACGATCACACTGCCGGGCTTCATGCGCGCGACGTCCTCGGCGGTGATCAGCCGCGGGGCGGGACGGCCCGGGATGAGCGCCGTGGTGATGATGATGTCGACGTCGGCGGCCTGCTCGGCGTAGAGCTGCGCGGCGAGCCGGTTGTAGTCGTCCGAGGTGGCCTTCGCATAGCCGTCGGTGCTCACCTCCTGCTCGGCGGTGACCGTCAGGAACTCCCCGCCCAGGGAGCGCACCTGCTCGGCGACCTCGGGCCGGGGGTCGGTGGCACGGACCACGGCGCCGAGGCTGCGGGCCGCGCCGATGGCCGCCAGCCCGGCAACGCCCGCCCCGGCCACCAGCACCTTCGCGGGCGGCACCTTGCCGGCGGCGGTGACCTGGCCGGTGAAGAACCGGCCGAAGGCATGGGCGGCCTCGACCACGGCGCGGTAGCCGGCGATGTTCGCCATCGAGCTGAGCACGTCCAGGGACTGCGCCCGCGAGATGCGCGGCACCGCGTCCATGGCGAGCACGGTGATCGGCCGCGCTGCCAGCTCCTCGACCAGCTCCGGGTTGAGGGCCGGGCTGATGAGCGCGATCAGCGTCGCCCCCTCGCGCAGCCGCCCGGTCTCCTCGCTGGAGGGGCCGTTGACCTTCAGCACGATCTCCGCCTGCCACGGGTCGCCGAGTTCGGCGCCCGCCTCCTGGTAGGCCGCGTCGGAGAAGCGGGACGAGGCTCCCGCTCCCGGTTCGACCACGACGTCGTACCCGAGTGCGACAAGTCTCCCCACGGTGGCCGGCGTGGCCGCCACCCTGGTCTCGCCCGCAGTGGATTCGGCCGGTATGCCGATCCGCTGGGGTTGCGGTTCCGCTGGGACCATCGTGTGCCTCTCCCGTCGTTCGACTGCCTGTCCTCCTTGGTGCCCGCATCCTGCACGTTCGACGCGGCATCCGTGGCGGACCACGGTCACATGGCCGAGGAGGCCGTCCTCACACCGCCGAGGGGTTGCCGGAGAGCAGGATTCGCGGTATCGGTGTGGCTTCCGGGACTGATGAGCCATCTGATGCGACACGACACAGCCGGGCGCAGACTGAAAGCGTGAGCAGCACGCGCCCGGGGCGCGGCGAGGCCGCGGCCCCCTCCCGATCCGCACCGCACCAGAGTGTCGCGCTGGCGGCGATGATGTTCGCCGTCGCCATGACCTTCATCGACCAGACCATCGTGTCGATCGCGGCCCCGGACATCGTCCGCGAACTCGGCCTGTCGTCCTCCGGCATGCAGTGGGTGGTCAACGCCTATCTGCTGGCCCTCGCGGCGTTCTTCGCCCTCGGCGGGCGCCTCGCCGACCTCTACGGGCCGCGCCGGATCGTGATCATCGGCACGCTGGTGTTCGTCGTCTCGTCGGTGCTGTGCGGCTGTGTCCCCGAGGGCGGCGCCGCGCAGGCCTGGCTGATCATCTTTCGCGCCACGCAGGGGCTGGGGGCCGCCCTGCTGTTCCCCGCGGCTCTGGCCGTGGTGGTGACGGTGTTCCCCGTCGAGCGGCGCGGACGCGCCCTGGCTCTCTTCTTCGGGATCACCGGCGCACTGACCGCGATCGGCCCGCTGCTGGGCGGCTGGCTGACCGACTGGACCTGGCGGGCCGTGTTCTGGGTCAACGTCCCGGTGGCGATCGTGGCGCTGGTGCTGACGGCCCTGGCGCACATCCCCGACCGGCGGCGGTCCGGCACGCTGGACGTACCGGGTGCCGTCCTCATCGCGATCGGCATGGGTCTGAGCGTCCTCGGCTTCCAGCAGGCGTTCTCCTGGGGCTGGGACAGCTGGGCGACCTGGGTGTGCATCGTGGGCGGCCTCGCGGTGCTGGCCGGGTTCGTCCGCTACGAACGCGGGGTGGAGCACCCGCTGATCGATCTGCGGGTGTTCCGCGACAAGGCCTTCGGCGTGGACGCGCTGGTGCTGTTCTTCGCGATGCTCGCCTTCGTCCCGCTGTTCTTCTTCGCCTCCGTCTACGCCCAGGTGTCGCTGAGCGCCTCACCGAACCAGGCGGCGCTGTTCCTGCTGTACATCTTCGTGGGCTTCGCGATCGCCTCCCAGTGGGGCGGCCGGATCCTCGACAAGAAGGGCGCGAGGCCGGCCCTGAAGCTGGGCGGGGTGGTGGGCGCCGTGGGGTTCGCGCTCTGGGCGGGCGAGCTCACCAACCTGACCATGCACGACCAGTGGCTCTACGCGGCGCTCGCCGGGGCCGGCATCGGCTTCATCCTGGCGCCGGCGTCGACGGACGCCGTGAACCGGGCCATCGGCACCTCCTACGGCGAGGTCACCGGCATCACCCAGACCGTGCGCAACTTCGCGGCGAGCGTGGGCATGGCGGTCTACGGCACGGTCCTGACGCACGTCACGACCGGCAACGTCACGGGCACCCTGGAGTCCCGGGGCGTGCCCGCGGGGACGGCAAAGAGCGTGGCGCGCGACGTCACCGAATCGGTCACCGGCAACGGCGACGCCCAGCCGCCCACCGGCACCGGCCCCGCCGCCGAGGCGACCCGGGACGCGATGTCGGCGATCCGCATGGACTTCGCGGAGGCCAACCAATGGGTGTTCTACGGCATGGCCATCGCGCTGGGCATCGCGTTCCTGTGCGCCCTGCGGCACCCGGGAGACAAGGTGGACGCGAACGCGAAGGTGGAGGAGCCGGAGCCGGCCGCGCACGCCGGCTGACGAGGTCCTTCAGAACGTCAACAACTCGTCCGTCCGCTCCTGGATCTGCCCGGGTGTCAGGTCCTCGATCGTCTGGGAGATCATCCAGAGATGGCCGAACGGGTCGGCGAGACGGCCCCCGCGCTGCCCGTAGTGCTGGTCGGCGACGGGGTACACCACGGTCGCCCCGCCCCGCAGCATGGCCTCGGCCACGGCGTCGGCGTCGGACACGTCGAGGGCCATGATCACCGGACTGCCGCCGAGGGACCCCGGCGCCGGGTCGCCCTCGTCGGCGTCCTTCACCGCGATCACCGAGCCGCCGAGCCGCAGCAGGGCGTGCACGATCCTCCCGTCGGGGCCGGTGTACCGCTCGACCTCCTCGGCGCCGAGCGCGGCCCGGTAGAAGTCGATCGCGCGCGGGCCGTCGGGGACCACGAGCCGGGCGTAGAGTCGGGTGACGGTCTGCTGTGCGGGTGTCTGAGTCATGCCTCCACGATCGCCGGGTCCGGGGGGCGTGGATTGTAGAAATCGGCCGGTCCGGGGCCGTTCACCCCTCACCCCTCCTGTACGGCGGTCACACCGCCAGCCACACCGCCTGGTCCGGCGCCAGGACCCCGCCCTCGACAGGGCCTGCGCCCAGCAGGAGGCCGGTGTGCGCGGGCAGCTCGTACGGCGTTCCGGAAAGGTTGACCACGCAGACGAAGCCCGGCTCGCGGCGGAACGCCAGCACCCCCTCCGGGGTGTCCAGCCAGGTCATAGCGCCGTCGCCGAGGGCGGGGTGGTCACGGCGGATGCGCAGGGCCGTGCGGTAGAGCTCCAGCATGGAGGCGGGATCGCCGGTCTGGGCCTCGACGCCGAGCCCCGCCCAGTCGTCCGGCTGCGGCAGCCAGGGCTCTGCGCCGGTGCCGAAGCCGTAGGGGGCCACCGGGCCCGACCAGGGGATCGGGACGCGGCAGCCGTCGCGTCCGCGGTCGGTGTGGCCAGAGCGTTCCCAGATCGGGTCCTGGAGGGCGGACTCGGGCAGGTCCTCGACCTCGGGCAGGCCGAGTTCCTCGCCCTGGTAGACGTAGGCGCCGCCGGGCAGCGCGAGCATCAGCAGGGCGGCGGCGCGGGCGCGCCGGGTGCCCAGGGCGGGATCGAGCGGGCCCTCGGGTTCGTAGCGCGTGTCGACCGTCCAGCTGCGCCGCGCGGTACGGCCGTAGCGGCTGGGGTGGCGCATGACGTCGTGGTTGGAGAGGACCCAGGTGGCCGGTGCGCCCACCGCGCCGAGCATCGCGAGGGAGTCGTCGATGACGGCCCGCAGGTCCCCGGCGTCCCAACGGCACATGAGGAAGTCGAAGTTGAAGGCGGTGTGCAGGCCGTCCGCCCGGACGTAGGCCGCGAGGCGCTCGGGGGTGTCCGCCCAGGCCTCGGCGACGAAGGAGCGGTCCCCGGGGAACTCGTCGGCGACCTTGCGCCAGGCCCGGTATATCTCGTGCACCTCGTCGCGGTCCCAGTGCGGATGGTCGAGGTGCCGGCGCGCCTCGTCGCGGCGGGTGAGCGGCCCCAGCACCGCCGGTTGCGCTCGCGGCGGCAGGTCGGGCAGGTCCGGGTGCTTGATCAGCCCGTGGGCGACGTCGATACGGAAACCGTCCACGCCGCGGGCGAACCAGAACCGCAGGACCGACTCGAACTCCTCCCGTACCTCGGGATGTTGCCAGTTCAGGTCGGGCTGCTCCGGCGCGAACAGGTGCAGGTACCAGTCACCGTCGGGCAGCCGGGTCCAGGCGGGGCCGCCGAAGCAGGACACCCAGTCGTTCGGGGGCTGCGCCCCGCCGGGGCCGCGGCCGGGACGGAAGACGTAGCGTGCGCGCTCGGGGCTGCCCGGGCCGGCCTCCAGCGCCGCCCGGAACCAGGCGTGCCGGTCGGAGGTGTGGTTCGGGACGATGTCGGGGATCACCCGGATCCCCAGCGCGTGCGCCTCCTCGATGAGCCGCTCGGCATCGGACAGCGTGCCGAACAGCGGGTCGATGTCCCGGTAGTCGGCCACGTCGTAACCGTGGTCGGCCATGGGCGACTTGTACCAGGGGTTGATCCAGACGGCGTCCACGCCCAGCGACTTCAGATACGGCAGGCGCGAGCGGAGGCCCGCGATGTCGCCGACGCCGTCGCCGTTCCCGTCGGCGAAGCTGCGGATGTAGACCTGGTAGATGACGGCGCTGCGCCACCAAGGTGCGGTGAAGGACACGGTGGTTCCGGCTCCTGAGGGGGGTGGGGTGTCTACTTGGCCGCGCCGGCGGTGAGCCCGGCGACGATACGGCGCTGGAAGAGCAGCACCATGACCACCAGCGGAATGGTGACGACGACGCCCGCGGCCATCTGGCTGCCGAACGGCGTCTGGTAGGTCGTGGCGCCGGAGAACTTGGAGATGGCGACCGTGGCGGTCTGCATGCCCGGCTTGTTGGTCATCGACAGGGCGATGAGGAACTCGTTCCAGGCCGCGATGAACGTGATGATCGCGGTGGTGAAGATGCCCGGTGCCGCCAGCGGCACGATGACCTTGCGGAAGGCCTGGCCGCGGGTACAGCCGTCCACCATGGCGGCCTGCTCCAGTTCGTCGGGCAGCTGCCGGAAGAACGTGGTCAGGTTCCACACCGCGAGCGGCAGCGTGAAGGACATGCTGGGCACGATCATCGCCTGGTAGGTGTTGATCCAGCCGATGTCCGTGAACAGTTTCAGCAGCGGCACGACGATCGACACCACGGGGAACATCGAGGTGGCGATGATCAGGGTGAGGATCAGCCGCTTGAAGCGGAACTCCAGCCGGGCCATCGCGTACGCGGTGAACGTGGCGAGGACCAGCGACAGCGCGGTGGTGACGCCCGCGACGACGAGGCTGTTGAGGAGTGCCCGGGTGAAGCCCTGGGCCGGGCCGAACACCGAGCGGTAGTTCGCGAAGGACACCGGGGACGGGAGCAGCGAGGTGCTGAAGATGTCGTTGGTGCTGCGCAGGCTGGAGACCAGCATCCAGTAGAACGGGGCCAGGCAGTAGGCCACCACCAGGGCGATGCCGAGATGGGGCAGCCACTGCCGCCACTTGGCGGTGAGGGTCATGCCGTCACCTCCCGTGCGCGGCGGCTCCCGCTCTTCTTCCTGCCGCCGGCGTCCCCCATGAGGTCGGCGCCGAGCAGCCGTACGAAGGCGAGCGCGATGAGGAAGACGTAGAGGAAGAGCAGGACGGAGTAGGCGGAGGCCGGGCCGAAGCGGACGTTGGACGCCTCGTTCTGGGCGAGCATCGACAGGGTCTCCACGGAGCCCTTCTGGGCGCCGATGAGGATGTAGGGCAGGTCGAACATGCGTAGCGCGTCGAGGCAGCGGAACAGCACGGCCACCAGCAGGGCGGGCTTGACCAGGGGCAGGGTGATGCGCCGGAACTGCTGGAAGGCGCTCGCCCCGTCGAGCCGGGCCGCCTCGTAGACCTCCCTGGGGATGACCTGGAGGCCGGCCAGGACGAGGAGCCCGATGAAGGGGGCGGTCTTCCACACGTCGGCGATGACGACGGCGACCTTGGCGGAGAAGCCGTCGGCGGTCCACAGCACCTGGTGGCCGAGGAGGACGTTGGCGATGCCGTCGGCGTTGAAGATCCACTTCCAGAGCAGCCCGGAGATGGCCGTCGGGATGGCCCAGGGCACCAGGATGCTCGCCCGGACCAGGCCGCGGCCCCGGAACGCCCGGTGCATGATCAGGGCCATGGCCACGCCGATCACCGTCTCCAGCGAGACCGTGACGACGGTGAAGGCGGTGGTGTTCCAGAAGGCGTTCCAGAAGCGGTCGCCGGCCTGGGTGAAGATGTCGGTGTAGTTCTTCAGCCCGACGAACGGCTCGGTGTCGCTGATGAAACCGGTCCTGGGGTCCAGGCCCTTGACCCCGTACAGGGACTCGTCGAGTGCCATGAGCGTCGGGTAGAGGACGACGATGGTGAGGACCAGCAGCGTCGGGGAGACCAGGAGCGCGGCCAGGCGGCCCGTGCCCGCGGTGGCCCGGGAGCGGCCTCGCGGGCGGGCGGACGCGGGGGGCCGCCCGGGGCGGCGGGCGGCCGCCGTCCCGGGCCGGTGTGCGGTGGTGCCGGGCGGGATCGCGGTGTCGGCCATGCGCCACGCCCTCACTGAGCCGTCAGCTTCCGCAGGTCCGCCTGTAGGTCCTTCAGCGCCTGGCCGCTGCTCTTCTTGCCGGTGAGGGCGGCGTAGACCTCGTTCTGTACGGCGGCGGTGACGTCGCCGTACTGCACGACGCGGGGGCGGGGCACGGCCTTGGTGATGGACTGCTTCAGGTCGGGCAGGTACGGGAACTGCTTGTCCAGTGCGGCGTTGTCGTACAGGTCGGCGTAGGGCGAGGCGAGGGAGGCGTTCTTCAGGAAGTAGGTCGAGCTCTCCTCGCTGGTGAAGAACTTCATGAAGTCCAGCGCGGTGGCCTTGTTCTTGGCGAAGGACGACAGGGCCAGGTCGGAGCCGCCGAGGCTGGAGGCGCCGGGGCCGTTCAGGCCGGGCAGGGGGGCGACGGCGAACTTGCCCTTGACGGCGCTCTTCTGGGCCAGGGAGTACACGTAGGGCCAGTTGTTCAGGAAGACCAGCTTGCCGGACTGGAAGGCCTGCCGGCCGTCCTCCTCCTGGTAGGTGATGGCCTCCTTGGGGATCGTCCCGTCCTTGAAGGACTTGACGAGGAAGTCCAGGCCCTTCTTCGCCTGCGGGGTGTCGACGTCGGGCTTGCCGTCGGCGTCGACGATGCGGCCGCCGGCGGAGTTGACCGCTTCGGCGAAGTTCACCGTGAGGCCTTCGTACTTCTGGAACTGCCCGGCGTAGCAGGACATGTTCTTCGCCTCGGGGAGCTTCGTCACCTTGGCGCAGTCGGCGGTCATCTGCGCCCACGTGGTGGGGGGCCGGGTGATGCCCGCCTTCTTGAGCAGGTCGGTGCGGTAGAACAGCAGGCCGCCGTTGGAGCTGGCGGGGACCGCGTACAGCTTGCCGCGGTACTGGCCGGTTTCCACGACCGGCTTGAGCATCTTGCCGAGCGGGAACCGGTCCGCGGGCAGCGGCTCGATCCACTGGTGGGCGGCGAACTCGGACGTCCACACGACATCGGTGGCGAGCACCGTGTAGGCGTCGGACTTCGTCTCCGCGTTCTGGATCATCTGCTGGCGCTGCGAGTCGGCGTCCGTCGGCAGCTGGATGAAGGTGACCTTCTCCTTCGGGTGGGCCTTGTTCCAGCGGTTGATGATGGTCTGGACGGTGCCGGTGGTGTCCTTGCCCGCGACGTAGGTGATGGGGCCGCGGCCCTTGAACGTGGCCGTCGCGGCCTGCGCCGAGCCGCCCGAGCCGCCGCTGCCGCCGCTGCCGCCGGACGAGCCGCAGGCGGTGAGGAGGAGTCCGGCGGCGGCGAGCGCTGCGGAACACTGAATCGCTCTGGCGGTGCTGGTCTTCACTGTCGCTCCTGGTCTGACGAACCGAAGTCGTGTCTGTTCCCCCGGGATGGCTTTGGTCATGAGATTGCGTTGCCACGGCATTGCACTGCTAAAGACAGCAGGTCACAGCGGGTGAGAGGCGACCATCCGGGGCGACTTCGAACCTGTCGAGACAACGTTTGCACGCTAGAAGCGCAGCCATGGGGAAGTCAATGCGGACCAACGTCGTAAGAAGGCAAGAATCCGGTGAGACAGCGCTGCCAGCACCGGCCGCCCGAGGCGGTGTCCACGTGCTAGCGTTCGGCGCATGCCACCAGGTCAGCGGCACCCCACGATGGCTGACGTCGCGGCGCGGGCCGGGGTCTCCACCTCCACCGTCTCGCGCACCCTGCGCGGTCTGTCCACCGTCTCCCCCGAGGTCCGCGCCCGGGTCGAACAGGCCGCCCGGGAGCTGGACTTCGCGGTCTCCCGCCACGCCGCGAGTCTCGTGACGGGCCGCACCCGCAACGTGGCGGTGCTGGTGCCCACCCTCAGCTCGTGGTTCATGGGCACCGCCCTGTCGGGCCTCGCGCGCGTCCTGCGGGCGGCCGGCATGGAACTGACGGTGTATGTGATCCCGGACATGGCCGAGCGCACCGCGTTCTTCGAGCATCTCCCGGCCCGGCGCAACGCGGACGCGCTGCTGGTGTTCTCCTTCGACCTCACCGACGAGGAGACGGCCCGGCTGGACGACCTGGCCATGCCGGTCGTCTACGTCAGCCAGCACGTCGGCGGACGCCCCAGCGTGTACGTCGACGACGTGGCCGGCGCCCTGCACGGCACCCGGCACCTGCTGAACCTCGGCCACCGCCGGATCGCCTACGTGCGGACAGAGGGTGCCTGCGGGTTCTCCTTCAGCTCGCAGGAGCGGCTGGTCGGATACCGGCAGGCGCTGGCGGAGGCCGGCCTGCCCCTCGACGACGATCTGGTGGTCGCCACCCCGTCCGGCGACAAGCGGGGTGCGGCCGAGGCGGTCGGCCGGCTGCTCGGGCTGCGGGAGCCGCCCACCGCGGTCTTCGCCGAGCAGGACGAGGTGGCCGTCGCCGTGATCTGGACGCTCCGCGCGACGCACATCGAGGTGCCCGGGCAGATGTCGGTCGTCGGCTTCGACGACCAGCCGGTCGCGCAGTGGTTCGATCTGACGACGGTGGCCCAGTCGCCGGCGCTGATCGGCCGGGAGGCCGGCGGACTGGCGCTGTCCCTCATCGACGACCCGGGCGCGGACCGGGAGCGGCACCTCGTGCTGCCGACCCATGTCATCCCCCGGACCACCACCGCCCCGCCTCCCGCCCTCCGGCCCGAGCCCCAACTGCCGCCGGACTGAAAGTACTCGGGCGGCCCGCGAGGGCCGTTGCCCAGACTCGGCACCGGGACGAGGGGGCTGCCGCGGGGCAGGGGCGTCGGCACAGCCGGCCGCGCGGGCCGTGGGTCCGGCGGGTGTGGCGTACGAGTCGCACCACTACCCGGGGCGATGCGTCCGCCACTGGGAGTACCCGCTGAACGTGCAGGCGGTGAGCACCGACACCGACCGGGCGGTCGCCGCGTTCCACACCCAGTGACGGTGCGGTAAATGCGAGTAATGCCCTGAATGTCTTGCCGAGAGGCGGGCACTCAGGGCCTGTGCAGACACAACAGGGCAAGCGACCACGCAGGGTGCTGCTCACCGGCTGGTTCAGCTTCCGGGACAGGGAGGCGACCGCCGGGGACGTGCTGGCCCTGCGCCGGGTGGAGGACGTGCTTCTGGGGACGGGCATCCCCTACGACGTCGCCTGGAGTCCCCGTTTCCGTCCGGAGGCACTGCATCTGGACCGGCTGTGGCCCGAGGACTACACCCACCTCGTGTTCGTGTGCGGCCCGCTGCACGGACCGCAGGTGGAGGAGCTGCACCGGCGCTTCGCGCACTGCGTGCGGATCGCGGTGGGCACCTCGGTGATCGACCCCGTCAGCCCGGCCGTGACCGGCTTCCACCGGGTGCTGCCCCGGGACGGACCGGACAGCGAGCCGGTGGAGGACCTCGCGGCCCGCGCCCCGGACGTGCCGGCAAGGCCCGTCGTCGGGGTGATCCTCGCGCACGGGCAGCACGAGTACGGGCAGCTGCGGCGGCACGGACAGGTCGCCGAAGAGGTGACGCGCTGGCTGGCCTCCAAGGACTGCGGACGGCTGGAGCTGGAGACCCGGCTGGACACGCACGACTGGCACCTGAGCGCGACGCCCGCACAGCTCCAGTCCGTCCTGGCCCGGCTGGACCTCGTCGTCACCGACCGGCTGCACGGGCTGGTGATCGCGCTGCGGGTGGGCACACCGGTGCTGGCCGTCGACCCGGTCGCGGGCGGCGCCAAGCTGACCGCGCAGGCCCGGGCCTGTGGCTGGCCCGCGCTGGTGCCCGCCGAGCAGCTCGACGTGCGGCAGTTGGACCGCTGGTGGGACTGGTGCCTGACCGGCGGCCGGGTGACCGCTCGGCAGATCCGCGACGGGTTCCGCGAGGGTTCCGTGCCGGACAGCGCGGACCGGCTCGTCGAGGCACTGGCGCGGCCCGTGCCCGGTTAGCCGGGGGCCACCACGGGGCACCCGCTTGTACGTCCCCCGCTGTACTTCCCCCGCCGCACGTCCCCCCGGGAGGAGAGACGGTCCGGCCGCCCGGAAGGAGAGAGCGTGTCCATCGGCCGACTTCCCGAGAACGAGCAGCGCATCCTCGACGAGATGGAACGCGCTCTGCGCCGCGACCGTCGCCTCGACCGCAAGCTGCGCACCCACCGAGTGAGCCGCCGCCCCGACCCCGCCCGCGTCCTGGCCCGACTGGCCGCCTACCGTCCCCGTGTCTGGACCGTCGTGGTCCTGCTCGCGGTGTCGGTAGGGCTGATGGTGGCCGGGATCGTCACGTCCGAACCGGGTGTGATCTGGGCGTTCGCCGCGCTGTGGCCCCTGACGATGTTCGCCGCGTTCCGGCTGATGTGCCGGTGCTGCGACGGCTGAGCACGGCCCTGTCCCCTACGTCCGCGGGGTGTCGGGCAGTTCGCCGACGGCTCGGAGGACGTCCTCGACGGTGATGCGCAGGAGAGCCGGGTCGGGCCGGCGGCCGTGCGGGTCGCCCTCCGGGCCGTGCCACACAGCGCGGTGGCGGGGGTCGGGAGGCGGGCCCCAGCGGCTCGGTGCGACCGGGCCGAACAGGGTGACGGAGCGTGTGCCGTGGGCGACCGCGAGGTGGGCGATGCCGGTGTCCCCGCTGATCACGGCGTAGGCGTCGGCCACGAGAGCCGACAGCCGTTCGAAGGGCAGGCCGCCGTCGAACACGTCGGTGTCCGGCAGGTGGGCCTGCTTGACGAGCCTGGCCACCAGGTCGCCCTCGGCCGGGCCGCCGGTGACCACGACCCGCAGGCCCCGGCCGCGCAGTTCGGCCGCGACGGCGGCGTACCGCTCGACGGGCCAGCAGCGCGCGGGCGACCCGGCGCCGGGGTGCAGGACGACCGCGCCGGGGGCCGGGGACGCGGCCCGCGGGCGGGACAGCAGCAGATCGCCGGGGTCCGCGTCGATGCCGTACGCCCGCAGCAGCCGGCACCAGCGGTCACGTTCGTGCTCCTCCGGGTACCAGGGCGGGCCGTCGGTCCCGGGCAGGTCCGGGTGGGCGAAGGCCAGCAGCTTCAGCGGACGCAGGCCCAGGAGCAGCCGGTGGCTGGGCGGGCCGTTGCCGTGCAGGTCGACGGCGATGTCCGGGGGCGGACCGGTCCAGTCGAGGGTGCGCGGGACGGCCCGGCCGGGGGCGGAGGCGGGCAGCAGCCGGTCCACGGCTCCCGTCGCCTCCGCGACCGGCGCGAGTTCGGCGGGGGCCGCCAGCACGAGTTCGTGCCCGGGGTGGGCCCGCCGCAGGGCGCGCAGCGCGGGGACACCGGCGAGGAGGTCCCCGAGGCCGAGGGCGCGCAGGACGAGGAGGCGGGGTCGCGCGGGCTGCGCGGTTCGGTCCGGGGTCGTCATGCCAGCAGCCTGCCGCGCGCACCCGGCATCCGCCGCCGCAGGCCCGCCCATCGGGTGCAGCGGGGCCCGGCAGCGGCCGGGCGAGGGAAACGACCTCGTGCGGCACCGGCCTTCACCGCCGCACCGGCCGGGCGCGACCCGCGCGGTCCGGACGTGCCACTGCGTCCGGAGCGGTGAGAGTGCGTCCGCCTGGCCGACCGGGACTCCCGCGAGGTCACGGAACCGGCCCGGTGCCGACACCGCACCGGCACGGCCACCTGCCCGGTCAGGACCTCGCCCGTGCACAGGGGTCAGCCCCGTGCACAGGGGTCAGCCCCGTGCACAGGGGTCAGCCGGGAAGAGCCCAGGATGCCTCCCCACACGCGCACCCGCCAATCCCACCGCGGCGGGCATGCTCGGGCACCACCCGCGCACCCGCGCACCCGCGCACCCGCGCACCCGCGCACCCGCGCACCCGCGCACCCGCGCCAGCCGAACACCGCCCAGCACCCCCTGCACGCACCCGGCCCACCCGACCATGGCCCCGAACCCCCGCACCCAGGCCGGTGCCGGCCATCGCTCCCTCCGGCGGCAGCCGATAACCGCACCTGCCTGAGCCCACGGCGCGTCGCCGAAGGGTCAAGGTCCGCGCGGTGTCCATGACCTGTCACCGGGTCAGCGCGGGCGAACGCCCCGTACGGCGGCGGCCGTCACGCCGGCCCGTCCGGTTCGGGGCCGGAGGTGAACGCCCTCTGTATGGGGCGCTCGTCGGCGAGCACGCGGCCCTGGGGCGGTTCGTCCAGCACCGCTCGGACCGCGGTGAGCAGGTCCGGGGCGATGTGGTCGGCCCGTGCGGTCTCCTCGGGGCGGGTGCGGCCGTTCGGGACGAGGATGCCGTGGGCGCCCGCGCGGCGGGCGGCCTCCGCGCCCGCGGCGGTGGAGCCGATGACGACCAGTTCGGCCGGGCCCGTGCAGATCCGCCCGCCCGCCCACAGCAGCAGGCCGGGCTGTGGCCTGCGGCAGTGGCAGCCGTCGTCGGGACCGTGCGGGCAGACGGCGAACACGTCGAAGGGGCCGAGCAGTTCGTCGACGCGGTGGTTGACACGGCGGACATCGGCGTCGCTGAGCAGCCCCCGGGCGACGCCGGGCTGGTCGGTGACGACGCCGGTGCGGATGCCGTGCCCGCGCAGCAGGGCGAGGGTGTCGCGGACGCCCTCGACCGGGCGTACACGGTCGGGGTCGGCGGTCTCCGGGACGTCTTCGACGAGCGTGCCGTCGCGGTCGAACAGCACGGCCTTCACCGGGCTCACGGGGTGGCCTCCTCCTGCCAGGCGGGGGTGTGACGGTGACGCCAGGCACCTGCCAGCCGGTGCCAGGTCGCGGTGGGCGGGATGAGCACGCTGGTCGCCAGCATCGTCGCCACCTCGTGGCGGGTGCGCGGCCCGGGGACGATACGGGCGCGGGCGAACTCCGCCGTGCCGGCCGCCCAGCCGAGCGCGCAGGCCGTCGCGGCCCGGCCGTGCCCGGTGGCGGCGAGGGCACAGGCCGCGACCCCGGCGGTCGTGATGGCCGCGTGGGTGCGGATCCGGCCGCGCGGCGCGACGGCCTTGTCCCACCAGTCGGGGCCGTGCAGATGTCGCATCAGGGCGTCGTCGGCGTTGCCGCGCTGCTGGCGCACGGACACCCAGCGGGAGGCGGAGCGCACGGGGTGGCGGGTGGTGCGGTGGCCCTGCCGGATACGCCAGCCCGAGTCGAGGACGCGCAGCGCGAGGTCGGCGTCCTCGCGGAAGGCGCGCCGGAAGCGTTCGTCGAAGCCGCCGACCTGCCGGAGGACTTCCGTGCGGTAGGCCATGTCGGCGGTGACCCAGTGGGCCCGGACGAGTCCCGCGGTACCGCGTTCCCAGTCGGTGGGCCTGCGTTCGCCGGGCAGCGGCACGGCGAGGACGCCCTGGACTCCCGCCGTGTCGTGGGACGCCTCTGCGAGGTCCTCGGCCAGCCGGTCGCACCAGCGGGCCCCGACCTGGACGTCGTCGTCGAGGAACACCGTCCACGGCGCGCTCACGGCGCGCAGCCCGGTGTTGCGGGCGGCGGCGGGCCCACGACCGCCGCCGCCCAGCACGACGGTCCGCTCCCGCAGGTCGCCGAGGACGCTCAACGGGTGCTCCAGCGGCCCGGGTTCGGGGTCGGCCCGGTCGTCGACGAGGACGATCTCCTCGGGGCGCGGTCCGGTCGCCGCGGCGAGCGCGGCGAGACAGTCGGCGAGGGTGTCCGGAACGAGGGTGGGGATCACGACGGCGTACGACGTCATGCGTGCGGCCCTCCCTCCTGCGGCGTGCGCGGACTACCGAGCTGGCGAGTGCCGCGGTACGGCTCCCTCAAACACCGGGTCAGGGCCGTCCGGGCACGCCTCGGGGACTATAAACCACGTGTATACACGCGATATATAGTCCCGGCATGCCTTCTCTGACCAAGAAGATGACGAAAACGGGGACCGCGTTCCGAACGGCCGGAACGCTCGCGGTGACCGCCGCCCTCACCCTCGCCCTGAGCGGCTGCACGGGGACCGACACCACGTCTCCCAGCACCGTCCGGGCCCGTCCGGCGACCGACATGCAGCCGGCCCGCTTCGGTGCCGTCGACTGCCGCGAGGTCAAGTGCATCGCACTCACCTTCGACGCCGGACCGAGCGAGCACTCCGCGCGGCTGCTGGACATCCTGAAGGAGAAACAGGTCCCGGCGACCTTCTTCCTCCTCGGCAAGCGGCACATCGAGAAGTACCCCGAGCTGGTGCGGCGGATGGCCGACGAGGGGCACGAGGTGGCCAGCCACACCTGGGACCACAAGATCCTGACCGAGCTGAGACCCGAGGAGATACGCGAGGAACTGGAACGCCCCAACGAGGAGATAGAGCGCCTCACCGGCCGGCGCCCGACCCTGATGCGCCCGCCGCAGGGCCGCACCGACGACACCGTGCACGCCATCTGCCGCGAACTCGGCCTCGCCGAGGTGCTGTGGAGCGTGACGGCGAAGGACTACAAGACGACCGACTCCGACCTGATCACCCGCCGCGTCCTCGCCCAGTCCTCCCGGGACGGCATCATCCTCCTCCACGACCTCTACGACGGCACGGTGCCGGCGGTACCGGGGATCATCGACGCGCTGAAGGAACGCGGCTACGTCTTCGTGACGGTGCCTCAGCTCCTCGCTCCGGGGAAGGCGGAGCCGGGCGAGGTGTACCGGTGACGCCCTGCGGGTTCCCTACGATCGGGGGGTGGCGAACTTCCTGATCGAACGCACCGTTCCGCTCTCCCTCGACGAGGCGTGGCGGCGGATCACCCGGTGGCGGCGGCACGGTGACGCGGTGCCGCTCACGGTGGTCAGGGTCGTGCCGCCCGGGCCGACACGCGAGGGCACACTCGTCGTGGCCCGCTCGGGCGCCGGGCCGCTGGCCTTCGACGACCCGATGGAGGTGACGGTGTGGCAGCCGCCCGCGGACGGGGGCACCGGGTTGTGCCGGCTGGAGAAGCGGGGGCGGGTCGTCCTCGGGTGGGCGGAGCTGGAGGTGCGGCCGGGGCCGGGAGGACGTTCCCGCGTGGTGTGGCGGGAGGAGATCCGAGTCCGGTTCGTGCCGTCGGCCTTCGACGCGGTGGTGCGGCGCTCCTCGCGGTACGTGTTCGGGCGGGCCCTGAACCGTCTGCTCCGGCAGGCCTGACGCACCGGCGTGGGCCCGGCGTTCCCCGCCGGTGCTCAGGCGACCGACCCGATCCGGCCCATGGCCGCCGGCCCCGGCTCGTGGTGGATCGGCGTGTGCGCGCCGGTCAGGGAGACCCCGCTGCCGCCACGGCGCGCGGCGACGATCTCCGCCGCGATCGACAGGGCCGTCTCCTCGGGCGTACGGGCGCCGAGGTCCAGCCCGATCGGCGAGTGCAGGCGGCTCAACTCCAGCTCGGTGACGCCGACTTCCCGCAGACGGGCGTTGCGGTCCAGGTGGGTGCGCCGGGAGCCCATGGCACCGACGTACGCCACCGGAAGGCGCAGTGCCAGCTTCAGCAGGGGCACGTCGAACTTGGCGTCGTGGGTCAGCACGCACAGGACCGTGCGGGCGTCGACGTCGGTGCGCTCCAGGTAGCGGTGGGGCCACTCGACGACGATCTCGTCGGCCTCCGGGAAGCGCGTCCGGGTCGCGAAGACGGGGCGTGCGTCGCACACGGTGACGTGGTGGCCGAGGAACTTGCCGACGCGGACCAGGGCGGCGGCGAAGTCGATCGCTCCGAACACGATCATGCGGGGTGCGGGGACCGAGGACTCGACCAGCACCGTGAGGGGCGCCCCGCAGCGGGAGCCCCGCTCGCCGATCTCCAGGGTGCCGGTGCGGCCCGCGTCCAGGAAGGCGCGGGCCTCGGCTGCGACCGTGCGGTCCAGTTCCGGATGGGCGCCGAAGCCGCCGTCGTGGGAACCGTCGGGGCCGACCAGCAGGGCCCGGCCCGTCAGTTCGGGCGGGCCCGACACGATCCGCGCCACCGCCGCCGCCTCCCCTCGGGCGGCGGCGGCGAGCGCGGACGCGACCACCGGGCGGGCCGGATCGGCGGCCCGTACCGGGGTGACCAGGATGTCGATGACGCCGCCGCAGGTCAGTCCTACGGCGAAGGCGTCGTCGTCGCTGTACCCGAAGCGCTCCAGGACGGATCCGCCGTCCCGCAGCGCCTGCTCGCACAGTTCGTAGACCGCGCCCTCCACGCAGCCGCCGGAGACCGAGCCGATCGCCGTGCCGTCGGTGTCCACCGCGAGCGCGGCGCCGGGCTGCCGGGGCGCGCTGCCGCCGACGGCCACCACGGTGGCCACGGCGAAGTCACGGCCCTGCTCGACCCACCGGTTCAGCTCCTCGGCGATGTCCAGCATCTGTCTCGGTCTCCTTGGGGTCGCGGGAAGGCCGGCGTCAGTGGACGCCCAGCCAGCTCTCGATCGGGTTGAGGGCGAAGTACACGAGGAACACCGCCGTGAGGATCCACATGAAGGCGCCGATCTCACGCCACTTGCCCTGGGCGGTCTTGATGGCGACGTAGGAGATGACGCCCGCCGCGACACCGGTGGTGATGGTGTACGTGAACGGCATCAGCACGACGGTGAGGAACACCGGGACGGCGGTGGCCCGGTCGGCCCAGTCCACGTGCCGGGCGTTCATCAGCATCATGGCGCCGATGACGACGAGCGCGGCGGACGCGACCTCCTGCGGCACGATCGCGGTGAGCGGGGTGAAGAACAGGCAGGCCGCGAAGAACAGACCGGTGACGACGGAGGCGAGGCCCGTGCGGGCGCCCTCTCCGACCCCCGTCGCCGACTCGATGAACACCGTCTGGCCGGAACCGCCGGACACGCCTCCGATCGCGCCGCCGGCCCCGTCGATGAACAGCGCCTTGGACAGGCCCGGCATGCGGCCCTTGTCGTCGGCGAGCTTGGCCTCGGTGCCGACGCCGATGATGGTGGCCATCGCGTCGAAGAACCCGGCGAGCACCAGGGTGAAGACGATCAGGCCGACCGTCATCGCGCCGACCTCGCCCCAGCCGCCGAACTTCACGTCCCCGAAGAGCGAGAAGTCGGGCATGGAGACGGCGCTGCCGTGCAGTTCGGGTGCGCCGCCCGCCCACTGCTTGGGGTTGATGACGCCGGCCGCGTTCAGGATCGCCGCGACGACCGTGCCGCTGACGATGCCGATGAGGATGGCGCCCGGGATGTGCCGGGCCTGGAGCATGAAGATCAGCAGCAGGGTGCCGGCGAAGAGCAGCACGGGCCAGCCGGCCAGTTCGCCCGCCGGGCCGAGCGCGAGGGGGGTCGCCTCGCCCTGGTGCACGAAGCCCGACTTGTAGAACCCGATGAGGGCGATGAACAGGCCGATGCCCATGGTGATGCCGTGCTTGAGCGCGAGCGGGATCGCGTTCATGATCATCTCGCGCAGACCGGTGACAACCAGCAGCATGATGACCACGCCGTACATCACACACATGCCCATCGCCTGCGGCCAGGTCATCTCGGGCGCGACCTGGGAGGCGAGGACACCGGAGACGGACAGGCCGGCGGCGAGGGCCAGGGGCACCTTGCCGACGAAGCCCATCAGCAGGGTGGTGAAGGCCGCCGCGAACGCGGTCGCCGTGATCAGGGCCGGCTGGGCGAGCGTGTCCCCGGCGGCGTCCTTGCCGGACAGGATCAGGGGGTTGAGCAGCAGGATGTACGCCATCGCCATGAAGGTCGTGATGCCGCCGCGCACTTCACGGGCGACCGTCGACCCTCTGTGGGATATGTGGAAGTACCGGTCGAGCCAGGACCGTCCGGCCGGGACGCGGGTGCCTTCGCCCGCGTCCTCGGCTGTGGTCCTCGGCTCCAGTGATTGCTGGGTCATGGGTGCCGTCTCCCAAGTTTCAAAGGGGGTTGGGATGTTCACGACCCGGGGGACGGCCCGAGACGAACAAGGGACCTGGGGGACGCAGCCCCCAGGGGGATCGTGACTGCTCAGCCCTCGGAGAGCTGGGTACCCGTCAGGTGCTCGGGCCTCACCGGAGTCCGGTTCAGTTCGAGCCCGGTCGCGTTCCGGATCGCCGCGAGGACGGCCGGGGTCGACGACAGGGTGGGTGCCTCGCCGATGCCGCGCAGCCCGTACGGGGCGTGCTCGTCGGCGAGTTCGAGAACGTCGACCGGGATGGTCGGCGTGTCGAGGATGGTCGGGATCAGGTAGTCGGTGAAGGAGGGGTTCTTGACCTTCGCCGTCTTCGGGTCGACGACGATCTCCTCCATGACCGCCACACCCAGGCCCTGTGTGGTGCCGCCCTGGATCTGGCCGAGCACCGACAGCGGGTTGAGCGCCTTGCCGACGTCCTGGGCGCAGGCCAGTTCGATGACCTTGACCAGGCCGAGCTCGGTGTCGACCTCGACGACGGCCCGGTGGGCGGCGAAGGAGTACTGCACGTGCCCGTTGCCCTGGCCGGTGCGCAGGTCGAAGGGCTCGGTCGGCCGGTGCCGCCACTCCGCCTCGACCTCGACTGCCTCGTCCTCCAGGACGTCGACCAGGTCGGAGAGGACCTCGCCGCCGTCGGTGACGACCTTGCCGCCCTCCAGGAGCAGTTCGGCCGTCGCCCAGGCCGGGTGGTAGGAGCCGAACTTGCGGCGCCCGATCTCCAGGACCTTCTCGCGGACCAGCTCGCAGGAGTTCTTCACCGCGCCGCCGGTGACGTACGTCTGCCGCGAGGCCGACGTCGAACCGGCGCTGCCCACCTGGGTGTCGGCCGGATGGATGGTCACCTGGGTGACGCCCAGCTCGGTGCGGGCGATCTGCGCGTGGACGGTGACACCGCCCTGGCCGACCTCCGCCATCGCGGTGTGCACGGTGGCGACGGGCTCGCCGGCGACGATCTCCATGCGGACCTTGGCGGTGGAGTAGTCGTCGAAGCCCTCGGAAAAGCCGACGTTCTTGATGCCGACCGCGTAGCCGACCCCGCGGACGACGCCCTCGCCGTGCGTGGTGTTGGACAGGCCGCCCGGCAGCTGCCGTACGTCGGCGCCCTCGCTGGACTCCCACTGGCGCTCCGGCGGCATCGGCATCGCCTTGACGCGGCGCAGCAGCTCGGCGACGGGGGCCGGGGAGTCGACGGGCTGCCCGGTGGGCAGGAGCGTGCCCTGCTCCATGGCGTTGAGCCGGCGGAACTCCACCGGGTCCATGCCGAGCCTGGCTGCGAGCTTGTCCATCTGCGCCTCGTAGGCGAAGCACGCCTGGACCGCGCCGAAGCCGCGCATGGCGCCGCAGGGCGGGTTGTTGGTGTAGAGGGCGATGGCCTCGATGTCCACGTCCTCGACCACGTACGGGCCGACGGACAGGGAGGAGGCGTTGCCGACGACCGCCGGGGAGGCGGAGGCGTAGGCGCCGCCGTCCAGGACGATCCGGCACTTCAGGTGGGTGAGCTTGCCGTCCTTGGTGGCCCCGTGCTCGTAGTGGAGCTTGGCGGGGTGGCGGTGGACGTGCCCGAAGAACGACTCGAACCGGTTGTAGACGATCTTGACGGGCTTGCCGGTGCGCAGGGCCAGCAGGCAGGCGTGGATCTGCATCGACAGGTCCTCGCGGCCGCCGAACGCGCCGCCGACGCCGGAGAGCGTCATCCGCACCTTGTCCTCGGGCAGGCCGAGCACGGGCGCGATCTGGCGCAGGTCGCTGTGCAGCCACTGGGTGGCGATGTAGAGGTGGACGCCGCCGTCCTCCTCCGGCACGGCGAGGCCGGACTCGGGGCCGAGGAAGGCCTGGTCCTGCATGCCGAAGGTGTACTCGCCGGTGACGATCACGTCGGCCCGCTCGCGCGCCGCGGCCACGTCGCCGCGGACGATCGGCTGGCGGTGCACGATGTTGGGGTGCGGGACGTGGCCGGCGTGGTGGTCGTCGCGGTTCTCGTGGACGAGGAGCGCGTCCGGGGCGGTCGCGGAGGCCTCGTCGGTGATGACGGGCAGTTCGCGGTAGTCCACCTTGATCTTCGCGGCGGCGCGGCGTGCCGTCTCCGGATGGTCGGCGGCGACCAGCGCGACCGGCTCACCGTGGTGGCGGACCTTGCCGTGGGCCAGGACCGGGGTGTCCTGGATCTCCAGGCCGTAGTTCTTCACGTCGGTGGGCAGGTCGTCGTACGTCAGTACGGCGTAGACGCCCGGCATGGCCAGGGCCTCGCCCGTGTCGATGGACACGATCTCGGCGTGCGCGACGGTCGAGCGCAGGATCTGCCCCCACAGCATGTCCTCGTGCCACATGTCGGACGAGTACGCGAACTCGCCGGTGACCTTGAGGGTGCCGTCGGGGCGGAGCGTGGACTCGCCGATGCCGCCCTTGGTCGGGGAGCCCTGGGTGATCTTCGTGGGGGTTCCGCTGGGGGAAGCCATGATCAGACCGCCTCTGACTGCCGGGCGGCCGCGAGGCGGACCGCGTCCATGATCTTCTCGTAGCCGGTGCAGCGGCACAGGTTGCCCGACAGCGCCTCGCGGATGTCCGCGTCGCTCGGGGTCGGGTTGCGCTCCAGCATCTCGTCGGCGGCGACCAGCAGGCCGGGGGTGCAGAAGCCGCACTGCACGGCGCCGGCGTCGATGAACGCCTGCTGGATCGGGGAGAGTTCGGTGCCCTCGCCGGTCTGCGAGTCGGTGCCCCCGGCTTCCCATTCCTGGGCGCTCTGCAACGACGTACCGCAGGCCCCGGACGCGCAGCCACCCTCGGCGCGCTGCTTGGCGAAGTCGGCGAGCCCCTCGACGGTGACGACCTCGCGGCCCTCCACCTGCCCGGCGGCGACCAGGCAGGAGCACACCGGCACGCCGTCAAGACGGACCGTGCACGAGCCGCACTCGCCCTGCTCGCAGGCGTTCTTCGAACCCGGCAGCCCGAGCCGCTCCCGCAGCACGTACAGCAGGGACTCGCCCTCCCACACGTCGTCGGCTTCCTGCCGGCGGCCGTTGACCGTGAAGTTGACGCGCATCAGGCAGCTCCCTCGATGGTGCGGCGGGCGCCGCGGTAGGACTCCCAGGTCCAGGTCAGCGTGCGGCGGGCCATGACGCCGACGGCGTGGCGGCGGTAGCTCGCGGTGCCCCGGACGTCGTCGATCGGGTTGCAGGCGGCGGAGCACAGGTCCGCGAACTGCTTGGCGACCGACGGGGTGACGATCTTTCCGTTGTCCCAGAAGCCGCCCTCCTCCAGCGCGGCGTTCAGGAACTCCTCGGCGGCCTTGGCCCGGACGGGCGTCGGGGCGGCCGAACCGATGCCGGTCCGCACGGTCCGCGTCCCGGGGTGCAGCGCGAGTCCGAAGGCGCACACGGCGATGACCATCGCGTTCCTGGTGCCCACCTTGGAGAACTGCTGCGGCCCGTCGGCCTTCTTCACGTGCACGGCGCGGATCAGCTCGTCGGCCGCGAGCGCGTTGCGCTTGACACCCGTGTAGAACGCGTCGATCGGAATGAGACGGCTGCCGCGCACCGACTCGACCTCCACCTCGGCGCCCGCGGCGAGCAGGGCGGGGTGGGCGTCACCGGCCGGGGAGGCGGTGCCGAGGTTGCCCCCGACGCCGCCGCGGTTGCGGATCTGCGGGGAGGCGACCGTGTGCGAGGCGAGGGCGAGGCCCGGCAGCTCGGCGCGCAGGTTCTCCATGATCTTCGTGTACGGCACGGAGGCACCCAGCCGCACGCTCTCCTCGCCGACCTCCCACTCGCCGAGGTCGCCGATGCGGTTCAGGTCCAGGAGGTACTCGGGCCGGCGGTGGTCGAAGTTGATCTCGACCATCACGTCGGTGCCACCCGCAATCGGCACAGCTGTGGGGTGCTCGGCCTTCGCGGCGAGCGCCTCCTCCCAGCTGGCGGGGCGAAGGAAGTCCATGACCGGCTCTCTTCTTCGTCTTCTCGTGGGGCGTTCGGTTTGAGCCAATCCGTGTGCGGCGGTCCCGGCTCGTTCATGTGCTGTTGACGCGTAGTGGCCTCAGTACACAGGGGGGTGCTCCGACTGAGTCAGTCACGGAAACCATGAAGGAGTTGGCTGGCCAGGACAGGCATCTTGTAGATTCGTATGAACGGAGGCCCTCAGAAACCTCCTCGTTCTCCTGTGGAAACGCGCGACACGGCCGCGTGACCTGGAACACAGCCGGGGCAGGGTTTGATTTCGAGACAAAGATCGGCGGCGACGAGAATGCGGCTGCGCGCACTGCTGGACACCGACGCGCTGGGCCTCAGGCTGCTCGGCGGCGAGGACGAGCTGGACCGCACCGTCCGGGGTGTGATGACCACCGACCTCCGCGACCCCAGCCGCTACCTCGCGGGCGGCGAGCTGGTACTCACGGGGCTGGCCTGGCGCCGGGACGCCGACGACTCGGAGCCGTTCGTCCGGATCCTGGTGCAGGCGGGCGTGACGGCCCTCGCCGCGGGCGAGGCCGAGCTCGGGGACGTCCCCGAGGACCTGGTCGTGGCCTGCGCCCGGCACCGCCTCCCGCTCTTCGCGGTGCACGAGTCGGTGGCGTTCGCGACGATCACCGAGCACGTCGTCCGGCAGGTCTCCGGCGAGCGCGCCGGAGACCTCGCGGCGGTCGTCGACCGCCACCGCCGGATGATGACCTCGGGCCCGGCCGGCGGCGGCCCCGACGTGGTCCTGGACCTGCTGGGCACGGACCTGGACCTGCGGGCCTGGGTCCTCTCCCCCACCGGCCGCCTGATCGCCGGTTCGAAGGCGGCGGGCCCCGCCCTGCCGGCCGAGACCTGCGCCCGGCTCGCCGGAGAACACCTGGCCGCCACCCGCACGGGCCGCCGCGGCCCGCACCGCGTCACCCTGGGCGCCACGACGTACTCCCTGTTCCCGGTCCGCTCCACGGGCCGCTCCCCGCAGCCCGCCCGGGACGTCCGCGAGACCGTCCTGTCGGACTGGCTGCTGGCCGTGGAGGCGGACGCCGGGGACTGGCCCGAGGAGCGCCTGGACCTGCTCTACGGCGTCACCCAGCTGATCGCCGTCGAGCGGGACCGCCGCGACGCGGCCCGCACGGTCCGCCGCCGCCTGGCCCAGGAGGTCCTGGAACTGGTCCAGACGGGCGCGGCGCCCGCCGAGATCGCCGCCCGGCTGCGGGTGGCCGCGCCGGTCCTGCTGCCCGGCCTGGGGGCCGCGCCGCACTGGCAGGTGGTCGTGGCCCGGGTCGACTGGGAGGGCGGGGAGATCGAGGGCGGCCCGGTGGCGCAGGCCCTGCTGGAGGAGGTCCTCGTCGACCCCGCGGTGGCCGGACCGGAGCACTCCGACCGCATCGCCGTGGCCCACACGGGCGACGAGGCCATCGCCCTGGTGCCCCTCCCGGCCGTCTCGGCGGAGCACGACGGCACGGAGGCAGGCGTCCTCGCGGACACCCTCCTGGGATCGGTACGGGAGCCCCTCACGGCGGGCCTCGACGACGACGGCCGGCTCACCCTCGGCGTCAGCGCGGCCGTCCACTCGGCGGAAGGTCTGCGCGGCGCGCTGGAGGAGGCCCGCCACGCCCGGCGCGTCGCCGCGGCCCGCCCGGGCCGGGTCTGCGCGGCCGGCCACCAGGAACTGGCCTCCCACGTCCTGCTGCTGCCCTTCGTCCCGGACGACGTCCGCCGGGCCTTCACCGCCCGCCTCCTGGACCCGCTGCGCGACTACGACCGCCGCCACCGCGCCGAGCTGATCCCCACCCTGGAGGCCTTCCTCGACTGCGACGGCTCCTGGACCCGCTGCGCCGCCCGTCTGCACCTGCACGTCAACACGCTGCGCTACCGGGTCGGCCGGATCGAGCAGTTGACGAGCCGTGATCTTTCGCGGCTGGAGGACAAGCTGGATTTCTTCCTGGCCCTGCGCATGAGCTGAGACACGGGGTGTCCCGGCCCAAACCCGGGGCGCCCCCGAGTCCCACGACTTTGTGAAATCCTTCACCCACCCTCTTGGCCCCGCCCGCCGATTCGTGCTGAGATGCCGCCACCACTCAACAGCTCGATGGCGTGCTCGGGGAGGGCAACGTGGCGCATACCGCCATGTCTGGTAACGGAACGACCGCCGGTGACGATCCCCTCCAGACCGCGGTATGGCGGCTGCGCTCCCGCGGATGCTGGGCCGACGCGGCGGCCCTGCTGCCGCCGACCACACCGGCGGCGGCGCTGCAACGCGCGTCGCTGCTGGTGGAACGGTGTCTGTACACCGAACAGGGCTGGGAGGAGGCCGAGGACGCGCTGCGCACGGCCGAGGCGATGGCCCACAGCGACGACGAACGCGGCGCGGCCGCTTGTGAACGCGGTTACTTGGCCTACGCGGCGACGCTGCTCGCGGTGCGGGACCGTGCCGACGAGGCGCGGGCCGCGCTCGGGCGGGCGGCGGCGCTGGTCCCTCCGGGGGCTCCGGCGCGGGCTCTGCTGGACTTCCGGCGCGGGCTGCTGGCGGAGAACCTGACGAGCGCGCCCCAGGCCGCGCGCGCGGCGTACCGCCGCGCGCATGCGGGCGCGACGGCGCACTCCGATCCACTGCTGCTGTCGTTCACGTGGCGCCATATGGCCGGACTCGCCCTGCGGGAAGGGGAGTTGGCGGAGGCGCGGCACGGTTTCGCGGAGTCGCTGCGGATCCGGGAGGAGCTGGGCTATCTCGTCGGCACGGCCCCGGCGTTGGTGTCCCTGGCCGACACGGAGACGGAGCCGGAGGCGTCCCGCTTGCGCGAGGAGGCCCGCCGCCTGTTCCGCCTCCTCGGGGGCGTACCGACGTGGCTGTCCCGCCAGTTGGCTCCGCCGGTTCCGCCGGCTGCGACGGCTTGAGGGGGGTGTGGGGTACTCGGCGCTGCCGCTGGGGCCGGGGCGTTCCGCAACCCGGCGGAGCGGGGTGCCGCTGCGCCCACCCTCCCCCAAGCTCTCGGCTTCGCTCGAGCAGGGGGGACCCCCATCGCCCCCAGCGGCACGCATGCCCGCAGCTGGGGCGGC
>NZ_JBEZWN010000054.1:0-53639 GCF_040637495.1 Streptomyces sp. NPDC029044 | reverse complement strand
CACGTTGCGGATGCGCATCCGCAACCCGGGGACTCCCGCGGCCCGGGCCGCCAGCAGGTCCGCGGCGTGGGCGCCCGCGGCCGGCGAGTGGGCCGAGAAGATCCCGAGCGCGCCGAGGTGCATCGGGTGTTCCGCGGACTCGAGGTTCCAGAACGCCAGGTCGAGAGGAGCGAGCAGGTCAGCAGTCAAGGGCTTGCCTCGCGTCGACGACGGGTGGGTCAGCAGTCAACCGCCCCCGCCCGATTACGGTCAAGTACGATCAGGCTACGCACAGTTAACATCCGATTAAGTCCCGCCCCGGTGATAGGGGCGGGACTCATGGTGCATGTGCGGTCAGTCCAGCACAGGTCGCGCCGCCGGGCACCCGGTGGGAGTCACCCGGGAGGCGTCACGGATCAGCGCCTCGTGCGCGGTCTTCAGCCGGGCCGTGTCGGGTTTCAGTACCGCCCGGTCGTAGGTGAGGAAGCCGTTCAGCTCGCCCTCGACGTCGGCGATCTGGGTGTACACGGCCCCGTTGCTCCCTTTGCAGACCAGCGCCCGGACCTCGTCGAGCTTCTCGGTTTCTGAGGCGTCGGGGACGCACGGAACCTTCATGCCAACGTTGTCATGTATGCGCCGAAGAGAGACAAGGGCACGACAACACAGATCCCGGACTTCGTCCAGAGGCAGGACAAAGTCCCCGGGGCCGCCGCGGCTCAGGTGACCAACTGCCCCTTCCCCAGGGCGATCACGCCGCCCTTGGACACCGTGTACAGCTCCGCGTCCCGCTCGGGGTTGACGCCGATGGTCGCGCCCGGCGGCACCTCGACGTTCTTGTCGAGGACGGCTCCGCGCACCACGGCGCCCCGGCCGATGTGCACGTTGTCGTGCAGCACCGAGCCCTGCACCACGGCGCCCGGGTCGACCACGACGCCCGGTGACAGCACCGACCGCGTGACCTGCCCGCGCACCAGGCAGCCCGCGCTGATGATGGACTCGCTGGCGATGCCGCCCGCGTTGAAACGGGCCGGCGAGAGCTGGTACGAGTGCGTGTAGATCGGCCAGCTGCGGTTGTACAGATTGAAGGCCGGGCGCTCGGCGATCAGGTCCATGTGGGCCTCGTAGTAGGCGTCCAGCGTCCCGACGTCGCGCCAGTAGCCCTGGTCGCGGGTGGTCTCGCCGGGCACGTGGTTGGCGCTGAAGTCGTAGAGCGCGGCCTCGCCCCGGTCGGTGAGCTGGGGCAGGATCGACCCGCCCATGTCGTGTACGGAGGACTCGTCCTCCGCGTCCCTCTTGAGCGCCTCGATGAGGGCCTTGGTGGTGAAGATGTAGTTGCCCATCGAGGCGAACACGCAGTCGGGGTCGTCCGCCAGGCCGGGTGGAGCGGACGGCTTCTCCAGGAAGCGCTCCACCGTCTGCCCGTCGGAGCCGGGGGTGATCACCCCGAAGGACGAGGACTCGGTGCGCGGCACCCGGATCCCGGCCACCGTCACGCCCGCGCCGCTCTCGATGTGCTGGGTCAGCATCTGGCGCGGGTCCATGCGGTAGACGTGGTCCGCGCCGAAGACGGCCACGTACTCGGGCTGCTCGTCGTAGACGAGGTTCAGCGACTGCAGGATCGCGTCGGCGCTGCCCAGGTACCAGCGCGGGCCGAGACGCTGCTGCGCGGGCACGGGCGTCACGTAGTTGCCCAGCAGGTTGGACATCCGCCAGGTGGTCGTGATGTGCCGGTCCAGCGAATGCGACTTGTACTGCGTCAGGACGCAGATGCGCAGGATGTCGGCGTTGACGAGGTTGGACAGGACGAAGTCGACCAGACGGTATGTGCCGCCGAAGGTCACCGCCGGTTTGGCACGGTCCGCGGTCAGGGGCATCAGCCGTTTGCCCTCGCCGCCCGCCAGCACGATCCCCAGGACCGAAGGACCACCACCACGCATGGCCGCTCCCCTCACGCCGATTTCCCGATGCCTGCCCCTGAGCAGTACCCGCTATGCCTGTTTGACGATCTCCTCGTAGAGCCGGACCGTGCGGCGGGCCACCGCGTCCCAGCCGAACTCGCCGACCGCGCGCTCGCGCCCGGCCTCGCCCATCCTCCCGGCGGCCGCCGGGTCGGCCAGGACGGTGTCCATGGCCCGGGCGAGCCCGACCTCGAAGCTGTCGCCGGGCGGGACGAGCAGCCCGGTGGTGCCGTCGTCCACCACCTCCGGGATGCCGCCGACCGCCGAGGCCACCACGGGGGTGCCGCAGGCCATCGCCTCCAGGTTCACGATGCCGAGCGGCTCGTACACCGACGGGCAGACGAAGAGGGCGGCGTGCGTGAGGAGCTGGATCACCTCCGGGCGCGGCAGCATCTTCGGGATCCAGAACACCCCGTCGCGGACCCCGCTCAGCTCCCCGAACAGCTCGCGGAACTCCTGGTCGATCTCCGGCGTGTCCGGTGCGCCCGCGCACAGCACGACCTGCGCGGCCGGGTCGATGTCCCGCACCGCGCGCAGCAGGTGGGGCACGCCCTTCTGCCGGGTGATCCGGCCGACGAACAGCACGTACGGGCGGGAGCGGTCCAGGCCGACGCGGTCCAGGGCGTCCGTGCCGTGGTCCGGCCGGTACAGGCTGGTGTCGATGCCGTTGTGCACGACGTGGACCCGCTCCGGGTCCAGCGCCGGGTAGCAGCCGAGGATGTCCTCGCGCATCGCCCCGGAGACGGCGATCACCGCGTCGGCGGCCTCGATCGCGGTGCGCTCCGCCCAGCTGGACAGCTCGTAGCCACCGCCGAGCTGCTCGGCCTTCCAGGGGCGCAGCGGCTCCAGGGAGTGCGCGGTCATCACGTGCGGGATGCCGTACAGCATCTTGGCGAGGTGACCGCCGAGGTTGGCGTACCAGGTGTGGGAGTGGACGAGCTCGCGGCCTTCGAGGGCGGCGGCCATGGCGAGGTCGACGGAGAAGGTGCGCAGCGCGTCGTTGGCGCCGTCGAGCGCGGACCAGGGCCGGTGGCGCAGCACGCCGTCGGCGCGGCCCTCCCCCCAGCAGTGCACGTCCAGGTCGACGAGCGGTCTGAGCTCGCGGGCGAGGAACTCCACATGGACGCCTGCACCGCCGTACACATCCGGCGGGTACTCCCGGGTCAGCAGTCCGACGCGCACCCGCAACTCCCTGCTCTCAGCGGCCGTTCCCTTTCATGGTCACCCAGAAGGGGCGCGTGGGGAAGAGCGGGGCGGCCGCGGGAAGCAGCAGTCGCCGCAGACGCCCCCGCCGGGCACCCGGTAGTACAGGCAGCAGCTGCGGCGCCGGAACGCTGTGCCGGTGAGGGTCCCGGCACCGGCGAGCAAGGGGTGGGCGAGGAGTTCGGCGGCCAGGGACCGGGCCCGGACGGCGACGTCGGTACGGCCGTGCCGCCCGGCCCAGCGGTCCAGTTCCCGGGCGGCACCGGCCAGGGCGGAGGCGGCGTTGCCGCGCAGCAGGCCCGGGGCGAGGCCGTGGTGGGCGCGCAGGGCGGCCGCCAGTGGGACGAGGTGCCCGTGCAGGACGACGTCCGCGAGGGACGGCGCGTCCCCGGGCAACTGCCGTACGTCCGTCAGCCAGAGGTCGTCGGGAGCGCTGCCGTCGGCGTCCCAGTGCAGCAGCCGGGCGTCCAGGTCGGGGACGGAGCCGTAGAGCGCGGCGCAGCCGAGGGCGATCGACCAGAGCCGGGCCGCGAGCCCCTGGTGGGTCACGGACGCGGCGACGCGCAACTCCGGGGCGCGCAGGGCGGTCGCGACCTTCCGCACGCGAAAAATCAGGGGATGTGCCGACACATCCGGTGACGTGGCGGCGTAGGCCTGTGCGAGAGTGGGAAGAGACCCGGCCGATGCTCGTTCCGTGCGCAGCACGAAGAAGCCGGCGAGCGGGCGGAGCGCGGCGAGGTCGGGGTCGAGGTCCACGAACAGCAGTAGTACCAAGGCCCCTAGGGGATGTGACCCGGTGGCCCCCGACCGGACTCACCCACCCTGGGGATGACGGGGTTCTCCGCGTACTCCACCGGCAGTAGGACCCAATGAGTGCTCAGGGACGACGACGGGAAGACCTGGACACGGCAGGGTGTTGGTCATGAAAGCCCACCTTTCGCCGCGCCGGGCCGAGCGCCCCCGCCTCACGCAGAGGAGCAGCCGATGAGCGCCCTCGCGTTGTCCGTCCTGCTGTCCCTCGTCTCCGCGTTCGCCTACGCGGGCGGGGCGATCGTGCAGGAGCGGGTGGCGGAGTCGTCGCCGGGCGAGCAGTACGCGCCGCTGCGGCGGCCGGGCTGGTGGGCGGCGGTCGGGCTGAACGGCCTCGGCGGCGTGCTGCACGTGGTGGCGCTGGCGTACGGGCCGCTGAGCCTGGTCCAGCCGCTCGGCGCGCTGACCATCGTGGTGGCCCTGCCGATGGCGGCGCTGTTCGTCGGCCGCAAGGCCGGTGCCACGGCCTGGCGGGGCGCGATCATGGCGACGGTGGGTCTCGCCGGTCTGCTGTCCCTGGTCGCCGCGTCCGACGCGCGGTCGCTGGACACGGCACAGCGGGTGGCCGTCGCCGTCGTCACCGCGGGTGTGGTCGTGGCGCTGATGGTCGCCGCCCGGGCCGCGCACCGGCACCCGGCGGTGCGCAGCATGCTGCTGGCGACCGCCTCCGGCATCGCGTTCGGCATGTCCTCGGTGTTCACCAAGACCGTCGCGGTCGACTGGACCGGCGGTGTGTCGGCGGCGGACGTGCCGTCCCTCGCGGTGATCGGCGTCCTGGCCACGGCCGGCATGCTGCTGTCCCAGGCCGCTTACCGGGGCGCCGGCCTCGCGGCCCCGCTGGCGACGCTGACGGTGGTGAACCCGGTGGTGGCGGCCGCGGTCGGCATCACGATGTTCGGAGAAAGCTTCCGCTACGGCACGACGGGCACGGTGCTCGCGCTGGGCTGTGGTGTGGTCGCGGCGGGCGGCCTGATCCTCCTCACCACGGAGCGGCTCACGCACGAGCACCCGGACGCGGTTCCGGCCGGGCCTGCGGAGGCGCCGAGCGGGACGGGCGCGCCGGGCCTGCCGGCCGGAGGCCCGGGCCGGGTGCCGGAGCGGACGGGCCGGGGCGGTCCGGCCGTGCCGGTGGGTGGCCCGCAGCGCCCGGGCGACGTCCCGGAGCGGGTGCCTGCCGGGGTCCGGGCGGGGCTCACCGGAGAGCGGCTGCTCGTGGAAGACGTGCGGGCGCCCGTCGCCACGGCGGCGGTGCTCGTGCCGGGACCGGACACACCGGCCGCGGTGATCGTGCCCAGGCCGCAGAAGCCGGCAGCTGTACGCGCACCGGAGCCGACGGCGGCACTCCCGTCAGGACCGGACACACCGGCCGCGGTGATCGTGCCGGGCCCGAAGACGACGGTCGCTGTCCCCGTGCCGGATGCACCGGACGCCGTGCTCGCGCCGCGGCCGGAGGGAGCTGCGGACGTGCTCACGCCGGAGCCGACGGCGGCGGTCCCCGTGGCCGTACCGGACACCCCCGCAGAGGTGCTCCTCGCGGAGGTCGCGTTCGGGAACGGGGAGTCGTCGGGGGCGGCGGCCTCCGGCGACGATCGCCCGTTCTCCTACGTGCCCTTCTACGGCATCCCGTACGTCCCGTTGCCCGTGATCGACCGGCACCGCATGCGTGTCAGATCCTGACGCCGCCGGCCCGGAGGTACGCCACCGGGTCCACGTCCGAACCGAAGCCGGGCCCCGTCCGCACCTCGAAGTGCAGATGCGGGCCCGAGCTGTTGCCGGTGGAGCCGGAGCGGCCGATGCGCTGGCCGGCGCTCACCGACTGCCCGTCCCGCACGGAGATCGCGGAGAGGTGGGCGTACTGGCTGTAGCGGCCGTCGGTGTGCCGGACCACGACCTGGTAGCCGTACGAGCCGCCCCATCCCGCGCTGACGACGCTGCCCGACGCGACCGACTTGACCGTTGTGCCGGTGGGCACGGGGAAGTCGATGCCGGTGTGGTAGCCCTTCGACCAGGAGGATCCCGCCTTGCGGTAGGGCGTGCCGAGGGAGGCGTTGACGGGGGCGACGAACCCCTGCCGGGTGGCCGTGGACCGGTCGGCGCGCTCCCTGCTCTCGTCCTTGGCCCGCTCCTTGGGCCGCTCCTTCGGCCGCTCCTTGGCGCGGTCCTGGGCCGGCTTCTTCGTCGCGGGCTCGGCCGACGGCGCCGGCCTGTGCTCGGGCCGAGTCTTCGTGGCACCCTCTCCGCGCAGCGCCAGGCGCTGGCCGGGCACGATCAGATCGGGGTCGGACCCTATGGTCGAGCGGTTGGCGGTGTACAGGCCCCGCCAGCCGCCCCGGACGTCCTGGTCGTCCGCGATGCGGGAGAGGGTGTCGCCGCGGACCACGGTGTACATCTCGGCGTTGCCCGCCCGGGACTGCGGCGTGGACTGCGGCCGCACGTCCTCGATCGAGGTCTTCTTCTTCGTGTCCTTCTGCTTCGTGCGCTCGGCGGCCGGCCGGATGTCGGGCTCGGCGCCGCCCCGGGTCAGTCCGGCCCGTTTGGAGCAGACCGGCCAGGCGCCCGGCCCCTGCCCGTCGAGGACCTTCTCCGCGACGGCGATCTGCTGGTCCTTGCTCGCCAGGTCCGCACGGGCCGCGTAGGCCCGGCCGCCGTAGGCCTCCCAGGTGGACTGGGTGAACTGAAGCCCGCCGTAGAAACCGTTGCCGGAGTTGATGCTCCAGTTGTTGGTGGACTCGCAGGCGGCGACCTTGTTCCAGGTGTCCACGTCCGCCGCCTGGGCGGCGCCGGTGCCCATGAACGGCAGTGCCATGCCCGCGCCGCCCGCCGTGACGGTGAGCGAGGCGCGGTTGATCCTGTTCGGCTGATACCGGCGGTGCCGGCCGCGTACGGCCATCGAAAGCCCCCCTAGACATGCGTCAGGAGGGGCAAAAGTAAGCGCTGCGAACCGGCCAGAACAAGACGGCTTTTCGCCGCCCGGGAGTCCAAATGGCCGGTATGAGGCCCCTGTTGCGCGACGCGCGCCACGGCGGTGCACCGTGCACGGCACACCGTGCGCCGGTGCGACGCGCGCGGGGCGCACCCGTCGGCTGAGTGCGACGGGGCTCTCGTCCGTATCAGCCTGCGCCACGCCGTGCGACCCGGGCGTGCGGACGAAGTAGCGGCACGTCAGGATGGTCGACGGGGGATGCCCGTGGGCACCTCCCACCGGCAGCACCGATACCGAGGTCTTTAGGAGCGAACCGAATGAGCAGTACAGCGCAGATCGGCGTCACGGGTCTCGCGGTCATGGGCCGCAACCTCGCCCGCAACTTCGCCCGCAACGGCTACACGGTCGCGGTGCACAACCGGACGCCCGCGCGCATGCACGCCCTGGTGGAGGAGTTCGGCGGCGAGGGGGAGTTCGTCGCGTGCGAGAGCGCGAAGGACTTCGTGGCGGCGCTGGAGCGTCCGCGTCGGCTGGTCGTGATGGTGAAGGCCGGTGAGCCGACGGACGCGGTGATCCAGGAGTTCGCACCGCTGCTGGAGCCCGGCGACATGATCATCGACGGTGGCAACGCGCACTTCGCCGACACCCGGCGCCGGGAGCGCGACCTGCGCGAGCAGGGCATCCACTTCGTCGGCATGGGCGTCTCCGGCGGTGAGGAGGGCGCGCTGAACGGCCCGAGCATCATGCCGGGCGGGCCGAAGGAGTCCTACGACTCGCTGGGCCCGATGCTGGAGAAGATCTCGGCGAAGGCGGCGGACGGCTCGCCGTGCGTCTCCCATGTCGGTCCGGACGGCGCCGGGCACTTCGTGAAGATGGTGCACAACGGCATCGAGTACGCGGACATGCAGCTCATCGGCGAGGCGTACCAGCTGCTGCGGGACGTCGCCGGATACTCCCCCGCCGAGATCGCGGAGATCTTCCGCACCTGGAACCGGGGCCGTCTCGACTCGTACCTGATCGAGATCACGGCCGAGGTGCTGTCGCACGTCGACGCGGAGACGGGCAAGCCGTTCGTGGACGTGGTGGTGGACCAGGCCGAGCAGAAGGGCACCGGCCGCTGGACCGTGCAGATCGCGCTGGACCTGGGCGTGCCGGTGTCGGGTATCGCCGAGGCGGTGTTCGCGCGGTCGCTGTCGGGCCACGCGGCCCTGCGCGAGGCCTCGCGCGGGCTGGCCGGCCCGAAGGCGAAGCCGCTGAGTGAGGCGGAGGCCCGGGCGTTCGCGGACCGGGTGGAGCAGGCGCTGTACGCGTCGAAGATCGTGTCGTACACGCAGGGCTTCCACGAGATCGACGCCGCCCGTGACGAGTACGGCTGGGACATCGACCTCGGCGCTGTGTCGGCGCTGTGGCGGGGCGGCTGCATCATCCGCGCGGCGTTCCTGGACCGGATCCGTGCCGCGTACGACGCCCGTCCCGACCTGCCGAGCCTGCTGTCGGACGCGACGTTCGCGCAGGAGATCGCGGACGCCCAGGACGACTGGCGTGAGGTGCTGGTCGCCGCGACCCGCCAGGGTGTGCCGACGCCCGGTTTCGCGGCGGCCCTCGCCTACTACGACGCGCTGCGCGCGGAGCGGCTGCCGGCGGCGCTGACGCAGGGGCAGCGGGACTACTTCGGTGCACACACCTACCGCAGGGTGGACCGGGACGGGTCGTTCCACACGCTGTGGGGCGGGGACCGCTCGGAGACCTCCGCGTAGGCGCTGCCGCTGAGGGACGCGTACGGGGCGGTGGACGGCAGGATGTGCCGTCCACCGCCCCGTTCGTCTGCCCGGGTCAGGACAGGGGAGGTCCGGGCTCGGGGTTCGGCACGGGATCCGGACCCGGAGGGATCGGGGACGGATCCGGGCCCGGCACGGGGTCCGGGCCCGGGGGCGCCGGCGGGGTCGGGCCCGGGGGCGGGGTGGGCGCCGGCGGAGGCGGGGTCGGCTCCGGGCCGGGCGGGGGCTGCGGGTTCGGCACCGGGTCGGGGTGCGGCTCCGGGCGCTGGGGATCAGGGCCCGGTGTCGGCGCCGGCGGCACGGGGTCGGGGATCGGGTTCGTCATCAGGTCCTCCAGCCAGTAGGACGGCTCCGGCTCTGGACTACCCCCGCCTACCCGGCACCCGCCTCCGCAGTCACTCCCCAGCGGGACGGGACGGGACCAGGTGGGGGTAGCGGGGGCGGGTGTGACGGAAACGGCCTCAGAACCGTCCCGGGTGGGCCCGCAGCCAGTCCTTCGCCGCCGCGAGGAGGGCCTCGTCGGCCGGCGAGGCCTCGTCGGGGTGGCGTTCGGCCCACTTGGTGACGTACGGGCAGAGCGAGGCGACCGCACTGTGCTCGCGGCCGGCGAGCGCGTAGAGCTCGCGCGCGAGCGAACCGGCGATGCCCTTGCCCTCGTGGGCCGGCTCGACGATCGTGTGGACGGGCACCAGGGCGCGCTCGGGGCTCTCCAGTACGAAGTACTCGATACGGCCGACGACTTCACCGCCGGACACGGCCTCCAGCCGGCCCGCCGCCCGGTCGTCGCGGATCTCCGGGTCGCTCACACGCTCCTCCTCGGTCGGATGCTTCCGTCAGGCCCGGACGGCCTGCGGGCTGCGCTGCTGGTCCGATCCGGGCACCGGCTCGGACGGGTCAGCGCCGAGGGCCACGATCCGGTTGTCGTGGTCCACGTGCACGACCCGGGGAGTGAGTGCCCGCGCCTCGGCATCTGTCACCTGGGCGTAGCTGATGATGATCACGAGGTCGCCGGGGTGGACGAGGTGGGCCGCGGCCCCGTTGATCCCGATCACACCGGAGCCGCGCTCGCCCTCGATGACGTACGTCTCCAGCCGGGCCCCGTTGGTGATGTCCACGATGTGCACGAGCTCGCCGGGCAGCAGATCGGCGGCGTCGAGCAGATCGGCGTCGATGGTCACGGATCCCACGTAGTGCAGGTCGGCCTGGGTGACGGTGGCTCGGTGGATCTTGGACTTGAACAGAGTACGCAGCACTTTGGACTCCTGTTTGACGGCTCCCTGCCTGCTTTGTGCAGGTCAAAGGCGGTCTCGACTGTACACCGGGACACGCCGGTCGAGAATTGTGAGGAACGTCGCTCCGCTCGGGCGAGACGGCTTCACGGTTGGGCTTTCGCGCCGCACCGGTGCCTGGTCAGGCAATCCTCCAGGAAAGCAGCGATCAGCCTCCCGCCCCAGGCTTTCCCATACGTACCGGGCGGCCCGCTGGTGGCCACCAGGCTCTCGGCGCGGATCCACCGGTGCGAGAGCTTTGGGGCGCCCGCTGCCGGAACTGTGGCAGAACGAAGAGGGCCGTCGCCTCACACCGGTTGCCAGATCTGGGCGAGTGTCGAGGCGGTGAGAAGTTGCCCGGGGTCTCCCTGCGCCGCCAGCCGGCCCTCGCGGAGCAGGAGGCAGGCGTCTGCCGAGCGCGCGGCTTCCAGGTCGTGCGTGGCCTGGACGACGGTCCTGCCGTCGGCGACCAGCTCCCTCAGCAGGGTGGCGATCCGGTCCCTCGCTTCGGGATCCAGGCCGGTGGTCGGTTCGTCCAGGAGGAGCAGGTCCGACTCCTGGGCGAGCCCTTGGGCGATCAGAGCGCGTTGCCGCTGCCCGCCGGAGAGTTCCCCGAGTTGGCGGGTGGCGAGGTGGGCGATGCCGAGCCTGTCCATGGACTGGTCCACGGTGGCACGGTCCTTCCGGGTCAGTCGGCGCCACGGCCCGCGGTCGCCCCAACGCCCCATCTCCACTGCCTGCCTGACCGTGAGCGGCAGTGCGTCAGTGACGGCGCTGTGCTGCGGGACGAACGCCGGCGGCCGGTCGCCGACATGGTGAAGCCGACCTGATGTGGGTTGGATCACTCCGGCCATGACTCCGAGCAGGGTGGACTTCCCGCTGCCGTTCGGGCCGACGAGTGCGGTGATCGCCAACGCCGGTGTTTCCGCGTCGATTTGATGAAGGACGGGGCGGCCGGGATACCCGGCGGAGAGCTCCGTGAAGCGGACCCGGGACGTCCGGCCCTCGGTGACTACGGGAGGGACCCCCTGTGCTTTGAACATGGTTTTCATTATAGTCTGCTTACATGGAGTGGTTGACGGGTCCCTTCGAGGTGACCTTCGTGCAGCGGGCCCTGTGGGGCGGAATGCTGGTGTCGGCGATCTGCGCCCTGGCCGGCACCTGGGTGGTGCTCAGGGGTATGGCCTTCCTCGGTGACGCCATGTCGCACGGGCTGCTGCCCGGAGTCGCGCTCGCCGCGCTGTTCGGCGGCAACCTGCTGCTGGGGGCGCTGCTGAGCGCGGCCGTCATGACGGTCGGCGTCACGGCTCTGGGCCGCACGCCGAGGCTGTCCCAGGACACGGGCATCGGCCTGCTGTTCGTGGGGATGCTGTCGCTCGGTGTGATCATCGTGTCGCGCTCGCAGTCCTTCGCGGTCGACCTGACCGGGTTCCTCTTCGGTGACGTCCTCGCCGTCCGCGAGCAGGACCTGCTGCTGCTGGGCGTGGCGCTGCTGCTGGCGCTGGTCGTCTCGGTCCTCGGCCACCGGGCTTTCCTCGCCCTGGCCTTCGACGCACGCAAGGCCCAGACACTCGGGCTGCGCCCGCGCCTGGCCCATGCGGTGCTGCTCGGCCTTCTGGCGCTGGCCATCGTCGCCTCCTTCCACATCGTGGGCACGCTGCTGGTGCTCGGCCTGCTCATCGCCCCGCCGGCCGCGGCGCTGCCCTGGGCGCGCAGTGTGCGGGGCGTCATGGCCCTCGCCGCGCTCCTCGGCATCACCGCCACCTTCGGCGGCCTGCTGCTGTCCTGGCACCTGAGCACCGCGGCCGGCGCGACCGTCTCGGCCCTGGCGGTGAGCCTGTTCTTCCTCTCCCACCTGGCATCCGGCCTCCGCCACCGCAGCCGTGCGCGCCTGATCGGCGCTCACGCCACAGCGACCGACTGAAAGAACCTGAGGCGATCCCCTTGCTCGTCCGAAGCAATGTCATACCTTGGGCGCCCGCAGCGCTCGTGGCGATCTCCCTGCTCGCCACGAGTTGCGCGAGCCACGACGACACCGCGTCCGCCCCGAAGGCCACCGCCTCGGCGTCCGCTCCGCACGGCTACGTCGAAGGGGCCCAGGAGAAGGCCGAGCAGCAGTCCCGGCTGCTGCTCAACGACCCGGCCACAGGCGGAACCCGGGTACTCGATCTGATCACCGGCAAGACACACAAGGTGTCCCGGGCGACGGGCACCACCGAACTCACCACCGACGGCCGCTTCGGCTTCTTCCACACCGCGGACGGAATCCACGTGCTCGACGGCGGCGCCTGGATGGTGGACCACGGCGACCACGTCCACTACTACCGCGCGGCGATACGTGACGTGGGCCGGGTGGCCGGAGGCCCGGGCACCCGTATCCGCAGCGATGCCGCCGTGACCGCGGTGACCGACGAGGACGGCCGGGCCAGGATCTACGGTCGGGCCGAACTGGAGAAGGGCAAGGTCGGCTCCGCCCGCACGCTTCCCGGCACGCACGCGGGGGCTGTCGTGCCGTACGCGGAGCACCTGCTGGGCGTCACGGGGGACGGGAAGGTCGCGGTGTTCGACCGCGCGGGCAAGCGGGCCGCGTCGCCGGACGCCCGATGCGAGGAGGTGCGGGGGGACGCCGTCACCCGGCGCGGAGTCGTCCTCGGCTGCGCCGACGGCGCCCTGCTCGTCCGTGAGACGGACGGCACCTTCACCGCCGAGAAGATCCCGTACGGCAGCGACGTGCCCGGAGCGGAACGGGCCACGGCCTTCCGGTACCGGCCCGGCAGCGACACGCTCACGGCGCCGGCCGGGAAGCGGGCCGTGTGGGTCCTGGACGTCGGCGAACGCACGTGGAAACGGGTGAAGACCGGGCCGGTCGTCTCCGCCAACACCGCCGGCGAAGGCTCCGCTCTCATCGTCCTGGAGACCGACGGCGCACTCCATGGCTACGACATCGCCACCGGCAAGCAGGTCTCCCGTACGAAGCGGCTTGTGACGGGCACCTCCGAGACCGATACCGACGGGGACGCGCCACCGGTCATCGAGGTCGACCGCAGCCGCGCCTACCTCAACGACCAAAAGGGCAAGCGCGTGTACGAGATCGACTACAACGACAACCTGCGCCTCGCGCGCACCTTCGACCTGGACATCGAGCCGGCCCTGATGGCGGAGACCGGACGATGACCACGCGGACGCGAGGGTCGCGGCGGCTGCGCACCCTCCTGCTGGCCCTGCTCACTTTCGCCCTGGCCGGTGCGGGCACGGGTTGCGCGGACAGCGACGACCGGCCCCGGGTCGTCGTGACGACCAACATCCTGGGCGACATCACGCAGGAGATCGTCGGCGACGAGGCCGACGTCACCGTGCTGATGAAGCCGAACGCCGACCCGCACTCCTTCGGCCTGTCGGCCGTGCAGGCCGCCGAGTTGGAGCGTGCCGACCTGGTGGTCTTCAACGGGCTGGGGCTGGAGGAGAACGTGCTGCGGCACGTGGAGGCCGCCCGCGAGGCAGGGGTGGCAACCTTCGAGGCCGGCAAGGCGGCGGACCCGCTCACCTTCCAGGCGCAGGACGACGGTGGCCCCGAGGAGGACGCCGGGCAGCCCGACCCGCACTTCTGGACCGACCCCGATCGCGTCCGCAAGGCCGCCGGCCTGATCGCCGACCAGGTCGTCGACCACGTGGACGGCGTCGACGAGAAGACGGTCCGCGCCAACGCCGACCGCTACGACGAGCAACTTGCCGACCTCACGACCTGGATGGAGAAGTCCTTCGACCGCATACCGGAGAAACAGCGGTCGTTGGTGACCAACCACCACGTCTTCGGCTACCTCGCCGAACGCTTCGGCTTCCGGGTGATAGGCGCGGTGATCCCCAGCGGTACGACGCTGGCCTCACCCAGCTCCTCCGACCTGCGCTCCCTCACCCAGGCCATGAGCAAGGCAGGCGTACAGACCGTATTCGCCGATTCCTCCCAGCCCAAGCGGCTGGCCGAGGTCCTGCGCACCGAACTGGGCGGCGGAGTGCGCGTCATCGAGCTCTACTCCGAATCCCTGACCGAGAAGGGCAAGGGCGCCGGCACCTACCTGCAGATGATGCGGGCCAACACCACCGCCATGACCGACGGCCTGACCGGCGCCTGAACCAGCCCGCCCCGCACATGAACCCTGGCCGACCGGCCGCCCAAGCACACCCCCTCCCACTGCCGCACCCGCGCGGCACAGAAAGGATCACACCGGTGAACAAGTCCATACGCACCAGAGCCTTCACGGGCACGGCCCTCGCCCTGGCGGCCTCCGCGGTCCTGACCGCATGCGGAGGGGAGGACGGCTCCTCCTCCGACGCGAAGGCCAAGGCTGCGCAGAGCACCAAGGCCGTGGCGGTCAAGGACCCGCTGGTCGCCACGTTCGACGGCGGACTGTACGTCCTGGACGGCGAGAGCCTGAAGCTGGCCGACACGATCGAGCTGCCCGGCTTCAACCGCCTCAACCCCGCCGGCGACGACTCTCACGTCATCGTCTCCACCGACGCCGGCTTCCGCGTCCTGAACGCTGCCGAACAGACCTTCACCGGCATCGAGTACAAGGGCGCAAAGCCGGGGCACGTCGTCCAGCACGCCGGCAAGACGGTCCTGTTCACCGACGGCACCGGCGAGGTCAACGTCCTCGACCCCGACGACCTCGCAGGCGGCAAGAAGCCGCAAGGCCGCACCTACACCTCCGCCGAACCGCACCACGGCGTCGCCATCGAACTGGCCAATGGCGAACTCATCACCACTCTCGGCACCGAGGAGAAGCGCACCGGTGCCCTCGTCCTCGACAAGAACAACAAAGAGATCAAGCGCAACGAGAAGTGCCCCGGCGTCCACGGAGAGGCCACCGCCAAGGGCGAAGCCGTCGGCATCGGCTGCGAGGACGGCCTCCTGCTCTACAAGAACGGCGAGTTCACCAAGATCGACGCCCCCGACGACTACGGCCGCATCGGCAACCAGCGCGGCAGCGACACCTCGCCCATCCTCCTCGGCGACTACAAGACCGACCCGGAAGCCGAACTGGAGCGGCCGACCCGCATCTCCCTCATCGACACCGAGACCGCGAAACTGCGCCTGGTCGACCTGGGCACCAGCTACTCCTTCCGCTCGCTCGGCCGCGGACCCCACGGCGAGGCCCTCGTCCTCGGCACGAACGGCACCCTCCACGTCATCGACCCGGAGACGGGCAAGGTGGACAGGAAGATCCCCGTCGTCGGCGAGTGGCAGGAGCCGCTGGACTGGCAGCAGCCCCGGCCCACCCTCTTCGTCCGCGACCACACCGCGTACGTCTCGGACCCGGGCAAGCGCCAACTGCACGCCGTCGACATCGAATCGGGCAAGAAGGTCAAGTCCGTGACCCTGCCGAAGAGCACGAACGAACTCTCCGGCGTCGTCACCGGCCACTGATCCTCAAGCCTCGGAGAGACCACCCCACACCGGGCACCGGCTCGTCGTTACCGCGCCGGTGCCCGCGGTCTCACCGCGGGGCGAGTCAGTCGGAGCACGCACTGTGGTCGGCCTCAGGCGAAGAAGCCAGATCAGGGAGCGCGTCCCGTGGAGGGGCGCCGCCGCCGTCACGGCCGTGTGCGGCCCATCTCCTCGGTGAAGGGCACCGGGTCGCTGTCGAAGCCCCGGATCATCTGGCGCATCTCCCAGGCTCCGGACGCGTTCCTGGTGAACTCGGCGAAGGTGGCGGCCGTCGCGTCGGCCACGCCTGAGAAGTCGTCCGCGAGCAGCTGCCGGTAACCCTCTACGAAGAGCACCCCGGCGTTGGACATGTCACCGAACGAACGGGGGCCGCCGTCCTGGTGGATGACCACCCCCACCACCACCCGTCCATAGGCCGGTGCCAGCCGCTCGAACTCCAGCACCATCACTTCGACGAACCCGAGGCCCATGCCGGTCCGGCTGTGCCGGATCATGTTGATGGTGCCGTCCGGTGACCTGCTGTCGTAGTGCACCACATACGCCGGTTCACCGTAGGGATCGTCTGCTGTGTACGTCGCCGCGACGATGTCCAGGTGCCGGTCCGGCTCCCCGTACGGACTCGGATCCCACCGAAGCCGCACCTCGACCTTGCCCAGCCCTTGATTCCCACCACTCATGGTGCAACTCCCCCGCCAAGCCGACGTCCGCGAGACCCTCCCGCTTGATCAAGTATGGTCGGAACGGGGGCACTTCATGCGTCCGCGGCCGGCCCACGCATCGCGACCGCAGTCGGCAGGGGTGCAGCCGGGCGGTCACGCCTGCGGCGGCGATCAGCTCCGGCGCTCGTAGCCCTGGCCCCTGGGCATCACCCGACGCGCAGGTGCGACCCCGTTCACCGTCGCGCTGGAACGCCGCGCACCGCCCGGTTTCGGACAGGCGCGCAGCTGGGGCAGCGTCTCCCGGCTGTTGGCTGGGTCATTCCGCCGCCTTCTCCACGGCCCTTGTCGCCCTTGTCCGTGCCGTGGACGCTGTGCTCCTTCGCCTCCATCGCGCGGGCCTTGTCCTCGCCGCCCTGCTGGGGCGTGCCGCCGCCAGCACGGCCCTTCCCCGGGCCGCGGGACGAGCCTCACTGAGGCGGAGCGCCCAGCGGGCTCGCGGCCAGCGCACGGGCGGTGCCGTACAGATTGGCAGCCATCGCACGGCCGGTCTTGTGAGCCCAGTCGTGGCCGCGTCGGTCGTCGAGGTAATCCGGGCCCGGGCCGGGGCCCAGGTGCCAGTAGGTCCACGACTGGCCGGGGACGGTGTAGCCGATGTCGCCCAGGGCTCCGTTGATCTCGCTGATCACGTGGTGCGCCCCGTCCTCGTTGCCGGTGACGACGACGCCCGCGACACGGTTGTAGGCGACGGGGCGGCCCTCGTCGTCCGTCTCGGACAGCATCGCGTCCATCCGTTCCAGGACGCGCTGGGCTACCGAGGACGGCCGGCCGAGCCAGGTCGGGGACGCGATGACGAGGATCTGCGCCTGGAGCAGCTTGGCGTGCACCGTGGGCCAGTCGTCACCTGCGGCGACGGCTTCACTCACCACGCCGGGATGGATGTCGAGATCCACGGCTCGGACGTACTCGACCTCGACGCCGGCGTTCTCCGCCAGCCAGTCGCCGACGACCTGGGCCAGCGCCGCGGTGTTGGACGGCTCGGGGGACTTCTTGAGCGTGCAGTTGATCACCAGTGCCTTCATGACACAGCCGTACCCCGCTGCGGGCGGACGACCCCGGGGTGCACCCGACCGGGCCAGAAGCAGCACTGGCAGGTCGTCAGGGACGGGACGGCGGGACGTGGTTCGCCTGCCGCGGGGCCTTCCCTGCACTGAGGACGACGATTCGCCGGCGGCGGGTCTTCCCGCGTCGGACGGCGTTGCGCGCACAGGAACGCCGGCGACCGGCACGAGCACTGCCGCGTCCGCGCTGAAGCCTGCCGCCGCTGCGAACAGGCGTGCAACGACCTGCTCGCCTCCCTGGGCTGATGTTCGGACGACCGGGCGGACTCCGCGAGCGCGGCGTTTCGCCCGTACCCGCACGGTTACCCCTGAAGAGTCGTACCCTCGCGCGCCCCCCTGTGCACGGTCCGGACGCCGGGGACAGTGGTTCATCGACGGGATCGGAACGGAGCTTGCATGGCCAGCACCAAGGTGTCCGACTACATCCTCCAGCGGCTGCGCGAATGGGATGTCGACCACGTCTTCGCCTACGCGGGCGACGGCATCAACGGTCTGCTGGCGGCCTGGGGGCGGGCGGACAACAAGCCCAAGTTCGTCCAGGCCCGCCACGAGGAGATGGCCGCGTTCCAGGCCGTCGGCTACGCGAAGTTCTCCGGCAAGGTCGGGGTGTGCGCGGCCACCTCCGGCCCCGGCGCCATCCACCTGCTCAACGGCCTCTACGACGCCAAGCTCGACCACGTGCCCGTGGTGGCCCTGGTCGGGCAGACCAACCGCAGTGCCATGGGTGGCTCCTACCAGCAGGAAGTGGACCTCGCGAGTCTCTACAAGGACGTCGCCTCCGACTTCTGTGAGACGGCGACGGTCCCCGAGCAGCTGCCGAACCTCATCGACCGCGCCTTCCGCACCGCCTACGCCAAGCGCACCGTGACGGCGATCATCCTGCCTGCCGACGTGCAGGAACTGGACTACAGCCCGCCCACGCACGCCTTCAAAATGGTGCCCTCCAGCCTGGGACTGGGACGGTACGCGCCGGTGCCGGCCGACGAGGACCTCCAGCGGGCCGCCGACGTGCTGAACGCCGGTGAGAAGGTCGCGGTCCTCATCGGCCAGGGCGCCCGCGGCGCACGCGAGGAGGTCGAGCGGCTGGCGGACGTGCTCGGTGCCGGCGTGGCCAAGGCCCTGCTCGGCAAGGACGCCCTGCCCGACGACCTGCCCTACGTCACCGGCTCCATCGGGCTGCTGGGCACCCGCCCCTCCTACGAGCTGATGCAGGAGTGCGACACCCTGCTGATGATCGGCTCCAGCTTCCCCTACACGCAGTTCATGCCGGAACTGGACCAGGCCCGTGCCGTCCAGATCGACATCGACCCGTTCATGATCGGCCTGCGCTACCCGAACGAGGTCAACCTCGTCGGTGACGCCCGCGAGACGCTCCAACGGCTGCTGCCCGGGCTGCACCGGAAGACGGACCGGGCGTGGCGGGAGAAGGTCGAGAAGAACGTCGCCCGCTGGTGGGAGGTCATGCAGCGCCGTGCCGCCGTCAGCGCCGACCCCGTCAACCCGGAGTACGTCGTCCACGCCCTGGACGGCAAGCTGCCCGACGACGCGATCCTCGCCGCCGACTCCGGCTCGGCCGCCAACTGGTACGCCCGGCACCTGCGGCTGCGCGGCCGCATGCGCGGCTCCCTGTCCGGCACCCTGGCCACCATGGGTCCCGGCGTGCCGTATGCCATCGGGGCGAAGTTCGCCCACCCCGACCGGCCCGCCATCGCCCTGGTCGGCGACGGCGCCATGCAGATGAACGGCATGATGGAGCTGGTCACCGCCGCGAAGTACTACCGCGAGTGGTCCGACCCGCGGCTGGTCGTGGCCGTGCTCAACAACGGCGACCTCAACCAGGTGACGTGGGAGATGCGCGCCATGTCCGGGGCTCCGCAGTTCGAGGAGTCCCAGCACATTCCCGACCTCCCGTACGCCGACATCGCCCAGCGCATGGGCCTGGACGGCGTGCGGGTGGAGAAGCCCAAGCAGGTCGAGGCCGCCTGGGACCGGGCTCTCGCCGCCGACCGGCCTTTCGTCATCGACTTCCGCACCGACCCGGCCGTGCCGCCGATCCCGCCGCACGCCTCCCTGGACCAGATCGAGGCCGCGGCCACCGCGATCCTCAAGGGCGACAGCGACCGGGGCTCCATGGTGAAACAGGGTCTGAAGGCCAAGGTGCAGGAGATGCTGCCCGGCAGCCGTCACCGCGACGACCGCCCCGGCGCCGGCAAGCACGACAGCGCCGAAGAGAACAAGTGACACAGGAGGCACCGCACGACCGGACGCTCCACGACGGGCCCGTCGTGGAGCGTCTGGCCGTCTCCGTCTACCGGATCCCCACCGACCTGCCCGGCGGCGACGCGACCCTGACCTGGGACGCGACGACCATGGTGCTGGTCGAGGCCACCGCGGCCGGGGTGACGGGCCTCGGCTTCACCTACGGCTCGCCCGCCACCGCCACCGTCGTCGAGCACGAGCTGGCGGACCTCGTCGTCGGGCACGACGCCTTCGACGTCCCCGCCGCCAACGACCGGATGAGCCGGGCGCTGCGCAACGCCGGCAGGCCCGGCATCGCCGCCGGGGCCGTGTCCGCCGTCGACACCGCCCTGTGGGACCTCAAGGCACGCCTTCTGGACCTCCCGCTGGTGCGTTTGCTGGGCGCGGTCCGCGACGAGGTCGCGGTGTACGGCAGCGGCGGCCTCACCCCCTACGACGACACCCGGCTGGAACAGCAACTGCGCGGCTGGACCGGCCTGGGCATCGACCGCGTGAAGATCAAGGTCGCCGAGTCCTGGGGGCGCCGCGAGGCCCGTGACCTGCACCGCACCGCGCTGGCCCGCCGTGCCGTGGGTGACGCCGCCGAGCTGTACGTCGACGCGAACGGCGGCTACACCCGCAAACAGGCCGTACGTATGGCAGCCGCCATGGCCGACCTCGGCGTGACCTGGCTGGCCACCCTCATCGACGCCCTGCACGCACACGGATCCGCCGGGGCCGGCGAAGGAGGACGTATCGCCGCCGGATCCCAAGGCGTTCGGTCGATTCCGGGAGCAGTCAGCCAATCAGGCGCCGATGGGGCTCTCGACCCGGAAAATGTGCGGCGCAGGACCGGTCTCACAGATGCATTTGCGGTGGCCCATTGACCGGGACCAAAGCGCCCGGATAGAAACATCACGATCAGGATCGCGATCACGAGTCGGGTCCGTACAGCTCTGCCCCGGGGGATTTCGCTTTGCCGCACACCGATGCACTGCGTCCTGCCCGCATCCTTGTCGTCGAACCCGCCTCCTCCGGAGGCGCCACCCTGATCGGCGTCGCGGCCGGGAATGGGGCTGCGGGTCGTCGTCGCCACGGCCGACTCCGGCGACCGCCGGCTCTCCGACGCCGTGCGCGCGGCGGCCGATTCGGTGCTGACGGTGGAGACCAACGACAGGCCGCAGGCCGTCCCCGAGGTGCGCCCGTCCGGACCACATGTGTCACACCCATACCTACGACCTCAACAGGTAGGCGAGCACCATGACCGTACAGCGACGACACGACCCGGACGAGCGCGGCTTCGCCAGCGACAACTACGCGGGCGCGCACCCCGAGATCATTGCGGCGATCGCCCTGGCCAATGGCGGCCACCAGGTCAGCTACGGCGCCGACGTCTACACCGAGCGCCTCCAGGAAGTGGTGCGCGGCCACTTCGGCCCCGCCGCGCACACGTACCCGGTCTTCAACGGCACCGGCGCGAACGTGGTCGCGTTGCAGACCATGCTCGACCGCTGGGACGCCGTGGTCTGCGCCGAGTCGGCCCACGTCAACGTCGACGAGGGCGGGGCGCCCGAGAAGGTTGCCGGGATCAAACTCCTGACGGTGCCCGCATGGGACGGCAAGCTCACCCCTGAGCTGATCGACCGCCAGGCATGGGGCTTCGAGGACGAGCACCGGGCGCGGCCCAGGGTCGTCTCGATCGCCCAGTCCACCGAACTCGGCACCTGCTACACGCCGGACGAGATCCGTGCCGTCTGCGACCACGCGCACGACCTCGGCATGCTCGTCTACCTGGACGGCGCCCGGCTCTCCAACGCCGCCGCCACCCTCGGCGTGTCCCTGCGTGAGATGACCACCGACGCCGGCGTGGACGTCCTCTCGCTCGGCGGCACCAAGAACGGGCTGCTCTTCGGCGAGGCGGTGATCGTGCTCAACGAGGACGCGGTGCGCGGCATGGCCCACCTGCGCAAGACGAGCATGCAGCTGGGCTCCAAGATGCGTTTCATGTCGGTGCAGTTCGAGGCGCTGCTGGGCGGCGACCTCTGGCTGCGCTCGGCGGCCCGCTCCAACGCGATGACCCGACGGCTGTACGAGGCGGTGCGCCATCTGCCGGGTCTGGAGATCGCCCGCCCGGTGCAGGCCAACCAGATCTTCGCCGTGCTGCCGCCGGCCGTCACCGAGCGTCTCCAGAAGCGCTTCCGCTTCTACACCTGGGACGAACAGGTCGGCGAGGTCCGCTGGATGACCTCCTTCGACACCACCGAGGGCGACGTGGACGCCTTCGCGGCGGCGATCGCGGAGGAGCTGGCGGCGGAGCGAGGGCAGGGGGCGGCGGGCGCGCTGACCACGGCCGAGCGCGAGGAACTGGTGGAACTGCGGCACAAGGTCCGCGAAATGCAAGAGACGATCGAAGCACTGAGGACGGAGCCCGCCTCCCCCTCGAACCGCAGGACGAAGTAGCCGACGGCGAAGGCGCAGGTGGCCGGGGAAGGCATCGCCCCGGCCACCCGTGCCCGTGCCCGTGCCCGTGCCTGAGATCAGGCCGCTTGCCTGCTCGCCAGCTTCTTCGCGGCCGTGATGCGCTCGGGGTCTTGGACGTTCTGGGTCCCGGCCCCCTTGCCGGGGGTGATTCTCCACTGCCGGAGGGTCTCCGCGACCTGGGCCAGTTTCGCCGAGCCCGGGGGGACGTCGACGAAGAAGGTCGACTCCTTGGCCGGCTCCATGTCGCCTCCCCACTTGATGACGCCCTGAAGCTCGGCGAGGATGTCCCGGATCGCCGTGACCTGGTAGGGGAAGAGGTTTCCCTTGACGCCGAGCGGACAACTCTCCGGATACAACGCCAACGCGGTGCCTGACAGATGGTTGGATTCGAAGTCCGCCTTCACGTGCAGAGCATCGCTGTACCCGATGATCTGCCCGCGGCCCGCTACGAGCTCGGCCACGTCGTAGTGGAAGCGTTGCGCCGCATACGACAGGACGGTCCCCACATCTCCTTCTCGCAGGGTGACATGGAGGTCGGTTCCCGGTATGTCATAGGGGGCGGTGCCCGAGGAGCGTCCGCGGAGGACCTCCCAGCCGTTCGCCGATCTGGACTTGTGCCACGAGTCGTCGGCGGCTTGGGCGGTGAGGGGGACGAGAAGGCCTTCCCCGGTGGTGAGCAGTGCCGCTCCGGCCACGACCCCGGTGAATTGTTTCAGCACGCTGCGGCGCGAGAACTTGGCGTTCATGAAGAGGCTCCAGGAGATTGTCCGACACGCTTGCGCAGGAATACGGAGGTGCCGGCCGAGACGAGGCCGGAGCCCGCCAGCAGGCACACGACCACGTTGATCGACATCGAGACGTACTCCACGGTGGACCCGTCGGAGTACAGGCAGGCGCTGCGAAGAGGCCAGTACTGCTGCTTGATGGCCGTCAGTTCGGCTCCGGCGTCGTTCTGGCTCGTGCACAGTTCGGGAAAGGGACCTCCCAGGCTGACCGAGAACCAGCCGTAGCAGTACAGCGCCACCGCCAGGGAGAACAGGATCAGAGCGATGAGCGCGTAGACCTTCGGCACAGGCAGCGGCGGATGGCTCAGCAGGATGAGGATCACTACGACGCCCACCGCCGCGGCCACCGCGCTGACGACGAGCAACGCGCCCATCAGGACCATGTGCGACTACCCCTTTTCCGCCTTCTGCGCGGCGATGAACTTCGCTCTGCGGGCCACTTGCTGATCGATGAGATTCTGGAGCGTCTCGGTGAAACCCGCGTAGAACTCGCTCATGACGGAGTCCGGCTCGTTCCACGGCTCCTTGCCCAGGGGGCAGTTCCGCTGGATGAGGAGCGCACGGGTGGAAGACAGCAGGGTGTCGTCGATCTGGTCCTCCAGGAACGCCTTCGCCGTCGTGCCGATGTTGCTCGTGACACCGCCGAACCGGTACAGCTTGAAGTCGCTGAAACGGGTCAGATGTCCTGTGCCGATGAGGATTCTCTTCAGTTCGTCGACGATGTTCGTGCTGCTGTTGTCCTTCAGGCGCTGAGCGACCAGAAAGCCGTCGATGTCCTCGATGAGGTCGCCCAGCGCGAACGTCGATGCCACATCGGGACGGCACAGCGTCTTGCGGCAGAAGTCCAGCGGAGAGGCGTTGTCCGAGCGGCTCCACTCACCGTAGAAGGTGAGCAGGTCTCCGCCCCAGCTCGCCAGTTCGGCGCGGTTCGCCTTGCCCACTCCGGCATTCCCCTTGAGGAAGTACCCACTGGCGCTCGCCACCAGGTGGTCCGGATTGATGACGACACCCATGGACGGGTCCGCGTAAGCGAAGTTCCTCGACCGGCCGATCCCCCGGCCGGAGGCGTAGGTGATGAACGCGTCGTCGACCTCACCGAACAGCGCTCTCCACCGCGAGTCGGTGTACTTGTCCCAGCGCATGAACTGCAACGAGAGTTCGTCCGGATCGCCCTTGCCGTAGGAGACCGCGGCGTCGTAGACCGCTTGAACGTAGGCGACGAACTCTTCGGCCGCCGAGGTGCCGGTGTCGTTGACCGACTTCTGCCCGAAGTCGGATCCGGGGCGGTGCGCCACCCGGTCAAGTCCGAAGGTGTCCGACCCGCCGGTGAAATCGAACTCCTTGATCTGGTTGAACGTCCAGTTCTGCGGCAGCGGGAAGCCGAGGTTGCCGGAGAAGCCGTAGGACATGCCGGACACGTACGCGTACGGCACATAGGCGCCCCCGGAAACGCTGGCGCACACGTTTCGTGAGCCGTAGACACCGGCTATGTACTTGCTTCCATTGCTCTTGAGGGCATCGTTCACGCCGGAGAAGTAGTCGATGATCCGGTCCATGTCCGCCGCGGTGGCGTCGTAGTCGACCGCGAAGTAGATGACCGTGCTCCGGTTGAAGCCGTACCCCTCGGCCCGGCCGTGCGCGAGACTGCCGTGCAGGTAGCCGTTGCTGTACTTGAAGTCCGTGAGGCTGCTCGCGTCGTACTGCCAGATGGGTATGACGTTCAGTCCGGCGGAGAAGATGGCGTTCAGCTCGCCCGGCTGGATCTCCTTGTTGAGGGTGCTCGACGCCGGCTCGTCCAGGTAGCGGCCCACGGCGCGGTATCCCGCGTCGTAGAGGGCCGCTGCCCGCTCGGCGGTGATGGTGAAGCGGGTGTCGCAGGCGTTGACCGGGCGATCGGGGTTGCCGTAGGAGACCAGCAGTTGCGCCCAGGTGTCGAAGTCGGCCTTGCCGGTCTCGCCGATCGCGGAGAAGCTCTGGAACTTCTTGACCCAGTCCGTGAGGTCCGCGTCGAAGGTGTTGCCGAACGTGGCGATGTCACCACTGGTGTTGGAGGGGCCGTTCGCCACGCACGCGCCGGTGAAGAGCTGCACCCACGTGCCGCTGTCGCCCTCCGAGAGGGTGTGGGCCTTCAGGCCGGCGACGGTGCCGGGACCGAACACACCGGTGGCCTGGTCCTCGGGGATGCCGGACTCGTACTGGATCCCCTTCATCAGCGCCTGCTGGGCGTCCCGGGAGAAGAATCCGTCGCACGGGCCGATGAAGAAGGTGGACTTCTCGAAATAGCGGCCGTTGAGCCACTGCTGCATGAACCGGATCTGTTCCAGTCCGCCGGACAGGAATATGTAGGCGTCCATGGTCAGCAGGGCCTTGAACACCTTGGGGCGTACGGTGCCGTCGAGGTAGACCGCCGATAGACCCATGTGCTGCATCATCGTGTTGATGCCGGTCTGGGTCGCCTGGGACATCTGCCCGTCTATGGCGCCGGCGCTGTAGCCCTTGCAGTACATCGCACACTGGATGATCTTGACGATGTTCTCGTTGGTCTCGCCGATCTTGATGGAGCCCTTGGCCTGAAGCGTCGACAGCGTCGTCGGCCCGAAGGCGTTGGACAGTGCGGTGATGCCGAGTTCGTGTTGCAGCGCGCGCGTCAGGGAGTACATGGTGTTCCAGCCGGTCTTGCCGTCTTCCGTGACAAGGGTGTAGCCGGAAACGTTCTTGTAGGTGGCGTTGACCCATTTCTGAGCCTGTAGCACCATTTCGTCAGCCATGGCGACAAGCAGCCCTTCGTTCAGTTACCGGTCGGTGATGGGGGTGAACTCGTCGACGAAGATCTTCGGTTTCTGCGGAATCGGGCCCATGTCCTTGGAGCCGATCATCGCTTCGTCCCGGCCGGTTCCTCCCGGGGGGACGTCCTGAAGCCAGAAGCGGTTGTAGGCGGTCCAGCCCTTGCCGTCGGCGATGCTGATCTGGACCGAGTACGTCGTCGCCCGCTCGTGGGTGTTGGCCACCTCGATCTCGGTACGCACACCGCCGGTTCGGGGTGTGGCGCGCACCCGCAGGTCTCCGTACTCCAGGACCCGTGTACGGCCTTCGGAACGGACCGAGGCCACCGGCGACGGGGGCGCCTGCGGACTGCTCTGCTCCGCGCCAGAAGTCGTCGGCCGCTGCGACGGGGCGGGGGCCGGGCCGGTGGCCCCGTCCGTACACCCCGCGGCCAGCAGGCCTGCCGCGATCAGGCACAGTGCCCGCACCGGGCGCGATGCGGGCGCTGCCGGGCTGTTTCTCACCGCGCGGAAGCCGTCATCTGCTTGCGCGCCGCGGCGACCTCCGTGCCGTGCTGCTGCTTGATGGCGGTCAACTGGCTCCGGTTGTCGGCGATCTGCCGGTTCTGGATCGCCGACTCCACGTCGAACCAGATCTTCACCAGGTCGGTGTGCTGCTTGCAGTCGATGTCGTCGACCGCCAGGGCGATGGACTCCTTCGTCGGCTCGCCGTTCGCCGTGACGCCCTGGTCCATCGCCTTGTAGGGATCGGCGAGTCCCGCGTGTCCCTTGCCGGCCATGCAGGAGGACCACGCGGCGGTGGCCTTGACGACCTTCTCGTCCTTCATCGACTCCGTCAGGCTGTCACCGGCCAGCTGCGCGACGACGACCGGGTCTGCGTCCTTCACACCGAGCCGGTCCTTGGACCAGCCGATGCAGCCGCCCTGCTTCAGCGCCTTCCCGTTGTACTCCGCTCGCGCGGGCCGCACGCCCTGCGCGGGGGCTGCGACGGGCTGACCCGCCTTGGCCGCCGCGGGAGTCTCGGGCTTGGTGTGACCGGTCAGGACCTCGACCTCGACTCCGGACAGCTCCCGCATGGTCTGCTCGGTGTGCTCCCGCAGTGCCGGGGGGAGTTCGTAGCCGTACTTCTCGGCCTGGCCCCGGTCGGTAATGCCGTAACGGCGTTCGATGTTGGCATCGTTGTCGCTGGGCGGCGGGTTGGCGCCCGCCTTCGGCAGCGCCAGGTCGATGCCGTAGTCCTTCATGCAGGACTGCTGGAGATCACTGGCGGCCTGCTCGACGGTGACCTGGTCCTCGTAGGAGGCCATGTACGCCTCCAGGGGCAGGGTCAGGTCCTTGGTCAGGCCGGAGGTGGGGACCTTCGCGGGCCAGTTCTCCTTGTTCACGATCGGTTTGCCGTCGGCCGCGTTCCGGGTGATGTCCGGAGCGGCCCCGGAGGAGCAGGCACTGACCAGGAGAGCCGAGGCGGTCAGGGCGACCGCGGTGGCCGTCCGCTTGATGCGCTTCACGCGGGTTCCTTCTTATGCGAAATGGGAGGAAGCGTTGTTGTTCTTCAGGGCGGTGATCAGATCGGTGATGTTGCAGTCCCCGTACGGACCGTTCTTCGCGAAGTACTGAGAGGTGCCGCCGTAGCCGGAGTTGAAGTACACGCGGTAGTTGTCGTCCCGGGCGCAGTTCTGCACGGACGCCGCGTTGTTCTTCATGTACTGGCCGTTGCCGTTGCCGCCGTTGCCGAAGACGTACCGGTAGGTCGTCAGTGACGATCCCTGGTACTGGCTCGTGCCCCAGTGGTCGGACACGTTGCTGTAGAACGTCGTGTACGCCGACTTGATGTAACCGCCCTGGATGGCGATGTCCTTGGAGTTGTAGAACAGCCAAAGATCACCGTAGGAGCAGGTGATCCACGGGACGTCACAGTTGTCCGTGACGGTGTACTCCGCCGCGTTCGCCGGGTGGGCGGTCGCTGTCACGGCCGCCACGGCCGCGAAGGACATGGCGAAGGCGGCCGACTTGGCCCTGAAGCGGGCACTCCTCATCACAGCTCCATCAATAGGTCACGGATGTGAAGAGGATCCTGGCCTTCCGGTCACTGTCATGGCCATGAACTTTGCTTGATCTAGACCCGATGTACATCTGCGAGTTAGGTTAGGCTAAGTTAATAAACTCCTGGGGTGTCCGGACCTGAACGGAGTGACCGCGTGAGCGTGACAGCAGCCCGAGAAGAGGGTCCGTTCGCCTGGGCACTGCCCTGGCCCGAGGGGCTGCGGGGCAGGGCGGTCGTCATCAAGTTCGGCGGAAACGCCATGGTGGACGCGAGCCTGCAACGGACCTTCGCGCAGGACGTGGTGGAGCTGTGGCACGCGGGCCTGCGGCCGGTCGTCGTGCACGGCGGTGGGCCGCAGATCAGTGCGATGCTCGACCGGCTCGGGCTGGAGACCCGGTTCGAGGCCGGGCTGCGGGTGACCACGCCCGAAACCATGGATGTGGTGCGCATGGTGCTTTCGGGGCGTGTCCAGCGGGAGTTGGTCGGTCACATCAACGCCCATGGGCCCTTCGCCGTGGGGCTGACCGGGGAGGACGCGCACACGATGACGGCCGTGCGGCGCCAGGCGCGCGTGGACGGTGAGACCGTGGACATCGGTCTCGTCGGTGACGTCGTGGACGTCAACCCGGCCATGGTGCGAGCCCTGTTGGAGCAGGACCACATCCCCGTCGTCTCCCCCGTGGCCCGCGGCGCGGACGGTCAGGTCTACAACGTGAACGCCGATCTCGCGGCGGCGGCCCTCGCCGTCGCTCTCGACGCGGAGCGGCTGGTGATGCTCACCGATGTCGAGGGGCTGTACGCGGACTGGCCGCGCAGCACCGAGGTCATCGGGCGGCTGACGGCCCGTGCGCTGGACGCACTGCTGCCCGGGCTGGCGAGCGGCATGCTGCCGAAGATGGAGGGCTGTCTGCGGGCCGTCCGCGGCGGGGTGCGCAAGGCGCACGTGGTGGACGGACGTGTGCCGCACGCGGTGTTGCGCAGTGTCCTCGCCGAGACCAGCCCGGGCACCACCGTGGTGCCCGACGCCGTCACCAAGTCCTGATCAGAACACGCGCGTTGCGCCGCGGATCCAGGGATTGCGCCCAGGTACGCGGCGCACGGTGCGCGGTCGTGGGCGTGAAGCCGTGACGGAGGAACAGTCCGGCGCTCCCGGTGGTCGCCGTGAACAGGGCGCCGAGCGACCGGGCGCGCGCCGTGACGAGCACCGCCCGTAAGAGCCCGGCTCCCGCTCCGCTCCCCTGCCGGTGTGCCGCGACGCAGAAGTTGTAGACGACGCCCGCGAGTTCGCCGTCCTCCCGCGCGTCCGTGGGGTAGGCGCGCAGGCCCACGCAGCCGTCGAGCGTGCCGTCAGGGGCCTGGAGGACCAGGAAGTCGGCCGCGTGGGCGGCGTAGAGCGAGACGGGGCGTTCGCGCAGCGCGCCCGAGCGTACGAAGGGCCGGGACAGGGCGGCGAGGGCGGCGGCCTCGTCCGGGCGTGCGGTGCGCGGGGCGGGTGTCGGTGCGTCGCTGGCGCGTGGCAGCGCGGCAGGGCGCGGCAGGGCCGTGGTCACGGGGTTCCTTCCTCGGTTCCGGACCGGGGATCAGTCGCGCGGGCGGCTCGGGAGGCCGTCCACGTACGTCTCCACCACCTCGATGTCGCCGATGCGCGAGGTGTCGACGCTCCGGGGGTCGTCGCCGAGGACGACCAGGTCGGCGTGTTTGCCGGGGGTGAGGCTGCCCAGGCGGTCGTCCCAGTGACAGGCGCGGGCACCGGCCACGGTGTGGGCGTGCAGGGCCTCATCGACGGTGATGGCCTCGTCCGGGCCGATGAGCTGCCCGGACGCCGAGGCCCGCTCGACCATGAACTGGACGGCGCGCAGGGGCGATCCGTCGGCGACCGGCCGGTCGGAGCTGCCCACGAGGGGAATGCCGTGGTCCAGGAAGGCCCGGCCCCGGTACATCCAGGGCGCTCGTTCCTGGCCCATGATCGAGGCGTAGTCGTCGCCGAAGCAGCTCAGGAAGTTCGGCTGGACGACCGCGCTGACGCCGAGCCGCGCCATGCGCGGGAGCTGGTCGGGCCGGATCAGTCCGGCGTGTTCGATGCGGTGGCGTGCCCCGGGCCGGGGCCGGAGCCGCTGGGCGCGCTCGATGGCGTCCAGGGCGACGTCCGCCGCGCGGTCGCCGATCGCGTGCACGGCGAGCTGCCAGCCGGCGAGATGGCCGTCCACGACGAGGCCGGTGAGCGCATCCGGATCGTCCTGCAACTGCCCGGCGTGGTCGAGCCCTTCGTACGGGCTGGTCAGCGCGGCCGTGCGGGCCATCATGCCGCCGTCGGTCCAGACCTTCAGCGCGCCGACGGAGAGCCGGTCGTCACCGAACCCGGTACGCAGGCCGAGGCCGAGGGCCCTCGGGATGCCGTCGCTCTCGTGCGCGGCGACCGGGTCCAGCCGGTCCGCTGACACCATGAGCTGCACCCGCAGCGGCAACAGCCCCTTGTCCCGGGCGAGTTGGTAGGCGCCGAGTTCGACGGGGCTGTGGCCGAACAGGGCGCCGCCGATGCCCGCTTCGGCGCAGGCGGTGACGCCCTCGGTCAGGCAGGTGCGGGCCGCGCGGCCGATCGCCTCGGCCAGGTCCTCCTGGGCGTGCGGCAGACGCAGGGCGCGGGCGGCACCCATGGCCTGCTCGGCGAGGAAGCCGTTCTCGTGCGGGGTGCCGGCCGGGAGCAGGTCCAGGACGGCGGTGTTGACCACGCAGCCGTGCCCGGAGTCGTGCAGCAGGTAGAGCTTGCGTCCGTCGCTGACCCGGTCCAGGTCGGCCGCGGTCAGGTGGCGGCCCAGGGCCCGCTGGTCGTAGCCGGCGATGCTCACCCAGTCGCCGGGTGCGCGGGTGCGGGCGACGGCCTCGGCCACGACCGCGAGCACGTCGTCGACGCGGGTGCGGCCCGCGATGCTCGGGGTGTTCTGCTTGAACCCGGTCCAGGCGAGGTGGACATGGGCGTCGATGAACCCCGGCAGCACCGTGGCGCCCTGGAGGTCGACGGTCTCCCGGGCGGGCAGGGAGGTCACGGCCTCGTCGAGGCCCACGATCCGGCCCTGCCAGATGCCCAGGTCATGAGCGACCGGATGGTCCGGATCCATGGTGAGGAAACGGGCGTTGGTCAGCCTGGTGCACAGCATCGGCGGTGTCAGGCGTCCTGGGATGCGGCGAGGGACCGGGGGCGCAGGTCCGTCCAGTGGGTCTCGACGTACTCCAGGCATGCCTCGCGGGTGTTCTCGGCGAAGGCGATCGTCCATCCCCCGGGCACGTCGGCGAACGACGGCCAGAGGGAGTGCTGGCCCTCGTCGTTCACCAGGACCAGGAAACGGCCGTCGTTGTCGTCGAAGGGGTTGGTGCTCATGCGCTGTGCCTCCTCGGAAGGCCAAGATTAGGTTAGGCTCGCCTAATTGACGGAGCTTAGCCTTTGGTCCTTCCCTCTCACAAGGAGATGTTCATGCACGTGGCCGCGGCCGACAGGGAGGGCGCGTTCGCCGGGTTCGGCCTGCCGGGCGTGCCCGGCAGTGACGCGTTCTGGGCCGTGGTGGGGGCGCCCTCATCGGTGCCCGCCGAGGGGGGCGGCTGGGTGACCCTGTTCCTGTGGCGCGGGTCGTCGCCGGTGACCGTCGAGTTCGAGAGCTGGTCGGAGCCGGTCGCCCTGCGCCGCTGGAGGGACACCGACTGCTGGTACGCCGAGGTGTCCATGCCCGCGCGGCTGCGGGTGACGTACCGGTTCGTGACGGGTGACGCGTCGCACGCCGATCCGTTCAACCCGGCCGGGGCGGGAGCCGACCGGTCCGTCGTCGCGACGCCGGACGCACCGGAGCAGCCGTACTGGCCCGTCCTCGGGGCCGACGCGGTGCTGCCCGTGCCGCGTACGCGGATTCGCTGGGCGAGTGAGCGGCTGGGCGGGCGGCGTACCGTGCGGGTTCACCCGGCGGGGGGTGGCGGGCCGGTGGTGCTGCTGCTCGACGGGGACGACTGGCTGTACCTGCATCCGGCCGTGACCGCGTTCGACGCGGCTGTGGCGGCCGGTGAGTTGCCGCCTGTCACGTTGGTCTTTCTGCCTGCCAAGGACCGCTCGGCCGAGTTCACGTGCCGGCCCGAGCTGTGGGAGGCGGTGCGGGACGAACTGCTGCCGTCGGTGGCGGAGTCGGGCGTCACCGCCGACCTGGAGCGGCTGGTGGTCGCCGGGCAGAGCCTCGGGGGGCTGAGTGCGGTGTACGCGGCGCTGGAGTTTCCCGGGTTGGTGTCGCGGATCGCCTGTCAGTCGGGGTCGTTCTGGTGGACGCCGGATGCCATGCGGGCGGCTGATCCGTTGGGGGGGCCGGTCGGGGGTGTGATCGCCGAGCGGCTGCGGGCGGGTGTCGATCTGTCGGGGCTGCGCGTCGCGTTCGACGTCGGGGAGCACGAGGACCGGATGCTGCCCCACTGTGAGGTGATCGAGGGCTTGGTGGAGGGGGCCGGGGCGACCGTGCGGGTCTCCCGGTCCGCGTCGGGGCATGACCGGGCCGGGTGGCGGCATGCGCTGCTCAGGGATGTGGGCTGGGCCCTCGGGTCGTAGTCGTGTGCGGGTGCGTGGGGGGCTGGTCGCGCAGTTCCCCGCGCCCCTGAGGACGTTCCCCCGAGCCCCCTGACGAGTCACACGTGGCTTCAGGGCTTCGCGTGCAGCGTCATTGTCGGGTGCGGGTGCGTGGGGGCTGGTCGCGCCGTTCCCCGCGCCCCTGAGGACGGTTCCCCCGAGCCCCCCTGACGAGTCACACGTGGCTTCAGCGCTTCGCGTGCAGCGTCATTGTCGGGTGCGGGTGCGTGGGGGCTGGTCGCGCCGTTCCCCGCGTCCCTGGGGACGGTTCCCCTGCCCCCTTGAGACGTCAGCGTGCCACCGCCGAGCAGTACTCCTGGTTTCTTGCCAGCAGGTTGCGGTGGGTGTCCTCCGCGGTGATGACTCCGTCGTCCAGGACCAGCACCCGGTCCGCCGCGTCCAGGAAGGCCGGGCTGCTGGTGATGACGATCGTCGTGCGGCCCCGGCGCAGTTTCGCCACGTTGCGCGCGATGAGCTGCTCGGTGACCGCGTCCACCGCCGTCGTCGGGTCGTGCAGTACGAGGACGTCGGTGTCGGCGGCCAGGGCACGGGCCAGGGACAGGCGTTGCCGCTGGCCTCCGGAGAGGTTGGCGCCCCGGTCGCGGACGCCGTAGTCGAGGCCCTCGCGGTGCAGGGCCACGACGTCCGTCAGCATGGACGCCTCGACGGCGTCGGGGACCGTCCGGCTGGTGCCCGAGGGGTCGATGTTCGTGCGGAGGGTGCCCGCGAAGATCTCCCCGTCGTACGGGTTGACCAGCATGTGCTCGCGGACGCCCTCCACCGAGAGGTCCGCCAGCTCCCGGCCGCCGATCCGTACCGTCCCCCCGTACGCGGCGGGCGGGACGCGCACGGCCAGGACGGCGGCGAGGTCGGCCGCCGCGCGGGGCTGGTAGGGGGCGATGACGACGAACTCCCCCGCCTTCACCCGGAACGTCAGGTCGGTCAGGGTGCCGTGGCGGACGCAGTCGATCTCCAGGTCGCCGCCCGGGGACGGGTGTGCGGAGCCCGGGGTCATGACCGGCGGGGCCGACAGCACCAGCGCCATCCGCTCGGCCGAGGCCCGCGCGATCATCACGTACTTGGGCATCTCCGAGAACAGCTTGAGCGGCTCCATGATGAACTGCGCCAGGCCGACGGCCATGACGAGTTCCCCGACGGTGATCCGGCCTTCGAACGCCAGCCAACCCGCCGTCAGGGTCACCGCGCCGGCGAGGACGGCGTTGAGGGCCAGCGCGGTCCCCGCGTAGGCGCCGTTCACCTTGGCCACGGTGATCGACTGGTGCTTCGCCTCCGTGCTGACCTTCCGGTAGGACCGGAACGCCGCGTGGTTGCCGCCGAAGCCGTGCAGCGGGCGCAGGCCGGTGATCAGGTCGGCGACCTTCGCGCCCGCCCGCGCCACCCGGGCCTGCTGCTCCTGGGTGCTGCTGCCGATCCGCTTCGACATCACGCTGAGGACCGACAGGATCGCGACGGTGCCCACGATCACCAGCAGACCGAGCCGGATGTCGGCCAGGCCCAGTGCGACCGCCGCGACCAGCACCGCGACGAGCGAGCTGATCAGCAGCGGCACCACCTCGATGATGTCGGCGGTCTGGTCCGCGTCCTCGGTGGCGATGGTCAGCACCTCGCCGGACTTGAGGTCGACGTCCCGGGCCACGGGCTGGAGGCCGCAGGCCGCGACCTTCACCCGCCAGCGGTGTGCCTCGGTCGTGTTGGCCTTCTGGAGGATCCGCATGCCGAACCGCCACGACAGCGACACCGTCGTGATGATCACGGCCAGCGCGCCGATCGACAGGGCGAGCGCCTGCATACTGCGGCCGTCCCGCATCGTGTGCTCGACGATCAGGCCGAGCGCGATGGGGAAGGCCGTCTCACCGGCCTGGTAGAGGCCCATGAGGAGGGTGCCCCAGACCATGGCGCCGATGTTGCGGCGCAGGGCGGTGCGGAGGATGGCGGCCCCTTCACGGGGCCGCTTCGTGTCAGTTGTCATCGAGGTGGCGGGCAATCGCTTCCGGGGTTCGCAGGGTGAACAGATCGCGGATCGTGATCACGGGACCGTACTCGCGGCGGAGCAGCCCGACGAGCCGTACCGCCAGCATGGAGTGTCCTCCCAGGGACACGAAGTCGCTCACCGCGCTCACCTCGTCGTCGTCCAGATCCAGTGCCTCGGCGAAGTACTCGCACACCACGGTCTCGGTCTCGGTCTCGGGCCCCCGCTCCCCCACCGTGGTCAGCGCGCCCAGCGGCTTGGCCTCGGGCAGTGCCTTGGTGTCAGCCTTCCCGTTCACCGTGAGCGGGATGCTGTCGACCTGGGCGTAGTGCGTGGGCCGCAGGAAGTCCGGCAGTCCGGCGCCCACTTCGGCGGCGACGGTCGCCAGGTCCGCCCCGTCCAGGACCAGGTAGGCGGCCAGCCGGTGGGCGCCGTCGACCTGCGGGTCGGGCTGGGCGACCGCGGCGGCGAACCGTACGGCCGGGTGGGCTGCGAACACGGCCTCGACCTCGCCGAGTTCGACCCGGTGGCCGCGGATCTTGACCTGCTGGTCGGTGCGGCCCAAGTACATCAGGTTGCCGTCCGGCCGGCGCACCACCAGGTCGCCGGTGCGGTACATGCGCTCGCCGGGCTCACCGAACGGACAGGCGACGAAGCGGTGCGCACTCTGGGCGGGCTGCCCGAGGTAGCCGCGTGCGATGCCGATGCCCGAGACGTACAGCTCACCGGGGACGCCGTCCGGCAGGGGTCGCAGCCACGGGTCCAGGACGTACACGTCCGTGTTGTCGATGGCGACGCCCACCACCGGGTCCGCGCACTCGAAGGTGCCGACGCCGAGGGTGTTGATGGTGTACTCGGTGGGTCCGTACAGGTTGTAGCCGACCGTGCCCTCGGTGTCGGCGAGCCGCTGCCACAGCGTCGGTGTGACGGCCTCACCGCCGAGCAGCACCAGCGCCGGTCGCCGGTCCGGGTTGTCGAGCAGGCCCTCGGCCACCAGTTGCTGGGCGTAGGTCGGGGTCACGTTGACGACGTCGATCCCGTGCTCCAGGCAGTACTCGACCAGCCGGGGCGCGTCCCTGCGCAACTCCTCGTCGCAGATGTGCACTTCGTGGCCGTCGGCGAGCCACAGCAGCTCCTCCCACGACATGTCGAAGGCGAACGACACGGTGTGCGCGATCCGGAAGACCCGGTGGCCGTGCTCGGCCAGCACCGGCTCGAAGATCCGGCGCTGATGGTTGATCAGCATGTTGGTGAGCCCGGCGTACTCGGTCACCACGCCCTTGGGCTTGCCGGTGGATCCGGAGGTGTAGATCGTGTACGCGGGGTGCCGCAGCCGGTGGGGGTCGTCCGGCGCGAACGTCTGATAGGGCTCGGTCTCGGGAAGCGGCCGGTCGAGTTCGATCAGCTCGCCGGTCAGCCGGGGCGACACACCGCTCACGGTGAGGGTCACGTCCGGCCCGGCGTCCTCGACGATGGCGGCGATCCGCTCGTCCGGGTGGTCCAGTTCCAGCGGCACGTAGGCGGCGCCGACCCGCAGGACGGCGAACAGGGCCACGATCCAGTCGAGGGAGCGCGGGATCGCGAGCCCGACGGTCGTCTCGGGGCCGATGCCGCGCGCGGCGAGCACTCCGGCCACCGTCCGGCTGCGGTCCCGGAGTTCGGCGAACGTCATCGTCGCGCCGTGGGCGACGAGCGCCACCCGCTGCGGATCGCGGTCGGCGGCCCGGTCGAACCGGTCGACGACGGTGTCGGTTCCGACATCGGTGCGCTCCCCCGGCTCGGGCACCGGCCCCAGGCCCCGCAGGGCGCCGACGGGCCCGGTCGCCCTGGCCACGTCCTCCAGCACGCTCAGGTAGTCGTCCAGGAGACGGCGGGCGTTGCCCGTGTCACCGTCGCGGTACTCCAGCTTGACCGTGAGCCGCTCGCCGGGGGTGACGACCCAGGTGAAGGGGTAGTGCGTGGAGTCGTCCGCCTTGACCGAGGTGATGCCGTGCCGGGCGTTCATCTCGGCGAAGGCGTCCATGTCCAGGAAGTTCTGGAGCACGAAGAGGTTGTCGAACAGGGTGTCGTGCCCGCTGGCCCGCTGGATCTCGCCGAGCCCGAGGTGCTCGTGCTCCATCGCCTCGACCCGGACCGCCTGGACGGACGACAGGTAGGCGCGGACCGTGTCGTCCGGGCGGGCCCTGGTCCACATGGGCACGGTGTTGAGCAGTACGCCGACGATGCCGGACAGCCCCTCGCCGTCGCGGCCCGAGACGGTCACGCCGAACACGGCGTCGCTCCGGCCGGTGTGCGCGCCGAGCAGCAGACCGAACGCGCCGGTCAGCACCGAGTTCAGGGTGACGCCGTGCACCCGGGCCGCTTCCCGGACGAGCGCTGACTGCTCGGCGGACAGCGTGTGCACGAGGGCCTCGGGCAGGTCGTCCGAGAAGGACGGTGCCGGTCCGGCGAGCAGGGTCGGTCCGGGAAGACCGGCCAGGTGGCCGGCCCAGAAGCGCTCCGACACCGCCGGGTCCTTGGCGGCGAGCGCCCGGGCGTGCTCCTCGAAGCTCGGGGCGGCCGGTGCCGGGTCGAGGGGCTCGCCCGCGAGGACGGCGCGGTAGGCGTCGAAGAGGTCCCTCAGCACGATCTCCCGGGACCAGCCGTCCCACAGGAGCAGGTGGTAGCTGAGCAGGAGGCCGTCGCGGTCGCCGGGCAGGTGCACCACGGTCAGCCGGATCAGCGGGGGCTCACCCGGGTCGAAGCCCGTGTCGCGGTCCCGGGCGCGCAGGGCGTCGACCTCGGCGTCCGTCGCCAGGGCGATCGTACGGACGTCGACCTCGCGGCCCGCCCTGAGGAGCTGCACCGGGTTTCCGTCGTCGTCGGTGCCGAAGCCGGCGCCGACGACCGGGTGCCGGGCGATCACGTGGGACATGGCCGCGGCCAGCGCGCCGGTGTCCAGCCGCCGGTCGAAGGTGAACCAGTTCTGCGCGACGTAGTGTCCGGCCGAACCCGCCAGCTGGGCCTGGAAGAACAGGCCGCGCTGGAGCGGGGTGACCGGAGCGGTGCGCTCGGCCGTCGTCGCGGCGTCCGCGAGGTGCCGGAGCGCGTGCTGCCAGTGCTCGGTGATCTCGTCGGGGACGCCCTCGGCGAGGACGAACTCGGCGAGCAGACTGCCGGTGGCCTCGTCGGTCCACGCGTTGACCTCGACGGCGTACGGGCTGCCCTGGTCGCCTTCGGTGAGGTGCGGCGCCTGGGACTCGCTGCCCCGGCCGAGGTAGTTGAACAGCACCTGGGGGCGGGCGGTCAGCAGTGGGGCCGTCTGCGGGTTGAGGTACCTGAGCCTGCCGTAGGCGACGTGCCCGTCCTCGTCCGGCTGACGCTCCACGACCTCGCGCGCGGCCGCGACGGGGTCGGTGTGCGGGGTGAGCCGTACGGGTGCGATGGAGGTGAACCAGCCGACCGTACGGGTGTAGTCGTGCTGTTCGAGGACCGGGACCCGGCCGTGGCGCTCCAGGTCGATCGCCAGGTCGGTGGGCGACGGCTGGATCCGGGTCAGCGCGGTGCGCAGGGCGCCGCACAGCAGCTCGGTGAGGCCGATGCCGAGTGCGGCGGGGGCGGTACGGGTGACGCTGCCGCTCACGTCCGGCGCGAGTACCACCGTCGTCTTGCGCAACGCTCCGGTGAGCGGGAGCAGTTCGGGAGCCTGGAGGGTGGTGACCCAGCGGTCGAGGTCGTCAGGGCCCTGGGTCGCACGGAGCGTCAGGGCTTCGGCGTACTCGGCGTACGAAGTGGTCGGAGGGGCGAGGGGCTCGCCGCGCAGGGCCGTGGCCAGGTCGTCGAGCAGGATCAGCCAGGAGACCGCGTCGACGGCGAGGTGGTGGACGGTCACGACGAGGGTGCGGCTCGCCTCCAGCCACGCGACGGCGATCATCTCGCCGGATTCGGGGTCGAGTTGCCCGGCGGCCTCGTCGGCTACGGCTGTCGCGTCGGTGGTGTCCGGGCGCACGACGGTGACGTCGCGGGCGGGTTCGGTGCGGAGGTTCCACACGCCGTGCTCTGTGCGGAGCCTCAGCCGCAGGGTGGGGTGGGCGGCGACCACGGCGTTCGCGGCGCGTACGGCGTCGGCGTAGCCGGTGCCTTCGGGGGCCTGGAGGGTCCTGGCCTGGGCGAAGCGGGTGAGGGAGCCGCCGAGTTCGCGTTGGCGGAGGATGATCGGGGTGGGGGTGAGGGGGCCGTCCTCGCGGCGGGTGGGGGCCTGAGAGGTCTGGGGTGTGTGGGTGCCCAGGTGTTCGGCGAGTGCGCGGGGGGTCTTGAGCAGGAAGACGTCCTTCGGCGCGATGGGCAGTCCGAGGGAGCGGGCCCTGTTCACGACCGTGATGGCGATGATGCTGTCGCCTCCGGCGCGGAAGAAGTCGGTGTCGGCGTCGACGGAGGCGCCGGGCAGCGTCTCGGTGAAGATCTTGGTGAGTGCGGCTACCGCGGTGGTTTCGTCTGCGGGTGCGTTGTGGCTTGTCGCGCCCCGCGGCGGAGCCGCACATCGATACAGCCCCGCGCCCCCGAGGGCACGCTCCACCAGCGCCTTTCGATCCAACTTGCCGTTCACCGTCAGCGGTAGGGCATCGGTCGTGAGAATCCTGCCCGGGATCATGTGAACGGGCAGCTTCTCCGCCAGCCGGACCTCGAGATCACCCGGCACGCTGCCCACCACGTGCGCCACCAGGTGATCCCCGGTGTCCGCCACCGTGACGGCCACGTCGACCACACCGGCGAACCCGCGGATCGCGGACTCCACCTCGCCCAACTCGATACGGAATCCCTTGAGTTGAACCTGGTCGTCGGCGCGGCCGGTGAAGACCAGCTCACCGTCGAGGGTGCGGATCGCGAGGTCGCCCGTGTGGTACATGCGGGAGCCGTCGGCCGTGAACGGGTTGGCCACGAAGCGGCCCGCCGTGAGCCCGGGCCTGCCCAGGTAGCCGAGGGACACCTGGTCGCCGGCGACGTAGATGGCGCCTTCCCGGCCCGGCGGCACCGGGCGGAGCCGGTCGTCGAGCACGTAGGTCACCAGGCCGGGGATCGGGCCGCCGATGGGGCTGACGTCGTCGCCGTGGCCGAAGTCGTCGTCGGTCAGCACCCGGTGGGTGACATGCACGGTGGTCTCGGTGATGCCGTACATGTTGACCAGCTCGGGGGCGGCCGTGCCGTGCCGCTCGACCCAGCCGCGCAGCCGCCCGAGGTCCAGTGCCTCGCCGCCGAAGATGATCCGGCGCAGCGCGGGCAGCGGTTCGCCGGCGAGCCGGTCCGCCTCGATGAACTGGTAGAAGGCCGAGGGGGTCTGGTTGAGCACGGTCACGCCGCGCTCCCGGACCAGCCGGTGGAAGTCGACCGGGGAGCGCGTCAGCCCGTAGTCGGGCACCAGCAGCTCACCGCCGTGCACCAGCGCGCCCCACAGCTCCCAGACGGCGAAGTCGAAGGAGAAGGAGTGGAACTGGACCCAGACGTCGTCCGGGCCGAAGTCCATGTCGGGGCGGGTGTTGGCGAGCAGGCTCACCACGCTGGAGTGCGGGACGACGACACCCTTGGGGCGGCCGGTCGAACCGGACGTGTAGATCACATAGGCCGGGGTGTGCCAGTCGGGCTCGGGGGCGGGCTCCGTGGGGGCGGCCGGGGGTTCTTCGCCCTGCACCAGCACGCGGGCGGCCACACCGGCCCGGGTCAGGAGTTCGGTGCAGCGGTCGCGCTGGTCCGGGTCGACGAGGACGACCTGCGGGGCGGCGTCGGCGAGGATGTACTCCAGCCGTTCGTCCGGGTAGGCCAGGTCCAGCGGGACGTACGCGCCGCCCGCGCTGACGATCGCGACCAGGGCGACGACCTGTTCCAGGGAGCGCGGGACGGCCACGGCGACCCGCTTGCCCGGGCCGACCCCGGCGGCGCGCAGGGCGGCGGCCAGGTCGTCCTTGCGGCCGGACAGTTCGCCGTAGGTCAGGGAGCGGGTGACGCCGTCGAGGCCGCACTGGGTGACGGCGGTGGCCGCCGGGTCGCGGCGGGCGGCGGTGTCGAACAGTGCGCCCAGGGTGGCCGGGGTGATGGGTGCGGGACGCCGCTCGCTCCGGTGCGCCAGGTCGTCGACCGGGGTGTCCGGGTGGGTGAGCAGGCCGGTCAGGGTCCGGGTGAACGTGTCCAGGATCGTCCGGGCGGTCGTCTCGCCCAGCAGTTCGCCGTCGTGGATGAGGTTGAAGCGGGGGCGGCCGTCGAGTGCGCGCTCGACCACCAGGGTCAGCGGGTAGTGCGGGGCGCCCTCGTTGACGAGGTCCGTGATGGTCAGGGTGTCGCCGGGGCGCCGGAGTGAGGTCACGTCGGTGGCCACGTCGAACACCACGAGCGTGTCGAAGAGGGAGCCGGCGCCGGCCTGGCGGCCGATGCGCGCCAGGGAGACGTGCTGGTGGGGCAGGACGGCGCTCTGGTGGTCCCGCACCGAGGTGAGCAGGTCGCCCGCCGTGGTGCCGGAGGCCCAGCCGGCGCGTACCGGAACGGTGTTGATGAACAGGCCCACCATGTCCCCGATGCCGGGCACGTCGGCGTCGCGGCCGGAGACCGTGGAGCCGAACACCACGTCCCGGACCTGGAGGATGCCGCCGAGGGTGACGGCCCAGGCGCTGTGCACGGCGACGCTCAGCGGCACACCGGCCTCGCGGGCGGCGGCGTCGATGTCGCCCTCGGGCTCCACGGCGATGTCGGCGAACCGGTCGGAGGGGGTGTGCCCCTCGGCGACCAGCGAGGGGCCGGGCAGTCCGGCGAGTTCCTCGCGCCAGACACGGTCGCTCTCGTCGGCGTCGCGGCCGGCGAGCCAGTGGACGTAGTCGGCGAAACCGCCGGTCGGGTGGACGGTGCCCGGGGCGTGGTACTCGGCGAGCAGCGCGCGGAGCATGGGCGGCACGGACCAGCCGTCGGCGATGATGTGGTGCACGGTCTGCACCAGGACGTTCCGTCCGGAGCCGGCGCGGACGAGCGTGTACCGCATGAGGGGGCCGGTGGCCAGGTCGAAGCCGCTGCGGCGGTCCCGTTCGGCGAGGTCACCTATCTCCTCGTCGGTGATGCCGGGACGGTCCAGAGTGGTGAAGGGGGCCTCGGCGCCGTTCTCCAGGACGGAGACCACGCGGCCGTCGGCCAGCGCCGTGAAGCGCGCGGCCAGGTTCGGGAAGAGGGTGAGCAGCCGGGTGGCCGCCGCGGCGAGCCGGTCGGCGTCCACCTCGCCGTCCAGCGTGAGCAGTTGCTGTTCGACGTAGGCGCCCGCGGAGTCGTCGTCGAAGACCGAGTGGAAGTAGAGGCCTTCCTGGAGCGGGGTCAGCGGCAGGACGTCCCGCAGCGAGGGGCCGTCCAGGGCGTCGACGTCGGCCTGGGTGAGGGGCACCAGCGGGAAGTCGCTGGGCGAGTGGCCGCCCTGGTCGAGCGCGGCGAGTCCGGCCAGGGCCGTGCGGAAGTAGTCGCCCAGGGCCGTGATGTCGGCGTCGGTGAACAGGCCGTCGGGCCAGGAGATGGTGGTGACCAGCTCGTACGCGCCGGAGGCGTCGGGTTCGGCGATCGCGTTGAACTCCAGGGCGCGCGGCAGGCGCATCCTGGGGTCACGCTTCTCGCCCAGCTGGCCGGTGGTGCCGGCGAGTTGCCAGTCGCCGGGGGCGCCGGCGGCGAAGCGGCCGAGGTAGTTGAAGAGCACCTGGGGGGCGGGCGCGTCGAACTCGCTGTGGGCGAGGTAGCGCAGGGCGCCGTAGGAGACGCCGTTGTCCGGTACCCGGGCGAGGTCCTCCTTGACCGCCTTGAGCGCGGCGGTCAGGTACTCGGGCGTGGTGAGGTCGGGCGCCGTGCCGGGGTCCACGGTCACCGGGAAGAGGGTGGTGAACCAGCCGATCGTGCGCGACAGTTCCGGTTCGAAGCCGGCCGACTGGGCGACGAACTGCCCTTCGCGGCCGTGGCCTTCGAGTTCGATGTGGGCGAAGGTCTGGTCCTGGCCGAGGTCGCGGCGCCGTCGGGCGAGGGCGACGGCGAGCGCGGTGAGCAGCACGTCGTTGACGCCGGCGTGGAACTTCGCGGGGATCTCGGTCAGCAGTGCGGCCGTGACTTCCGGGCCGACCGAGACGGTCCGCAGGCGCTCGTTCGCGACGGTGTCGGTCCCGGACAGGGCTCGGCGGGCCAGCGGCTGGTCCTCACCGGGCAGGCGGCGCCGGTAGTAGGTGCTGTCGGCGTCGAACGCGGCGCGTTCCAGCAGCTGGGTCCAGCGCCGGAACGAGGTGCCCACCGGCGGGAGTTCGACGGGTTCGCCCGAGCCGAACTGCCGCCAGGCGGTGGCCAGGTCGTCCATCAGGACGCGCCAGGAGATGCCGTCGACGACCACGTGGTGGGCGACGAGGACGAGTTGGCGGGCAGCAGGGCGCCAGACGGCCCGGAGCATCACGCCGTTCGCGGGGTCCAGGCCGGCGGTGGCCAGGGCGACGCACTCGTCGAGCGGCAGGTCGCTCTGCTGCGGGGCGGGCACGGCCCGGTCGGCGTCGGGGATGTCGAAGCTCCAGCGCTCGCCGCGCACCAGCCGGGCGCGGAGCATGTCGTGCCGGGCGACGAGGGCGGTGAGGATCGTGTCGAGGGCGTCGGCGGTCAGGTCCGCCGGGGTGTTCAGGACGACCGACTGGACGAAGCCGTCGACGGCGTCCGTGGTCTCACCGAGCCACTGCACGATGGGCGAGCCCACGACGGTGCCGGTGGCGACGTCGGCGTGGTCGACGGTGGAGACGTCCTCGCGGCTCGCGACCGCTGCCAGCGCGCCCACCGTGCTGTGGGTGAAGATCTGCCGTGCCGTGACGTGCAGGCCCCGCTCGCGCAGTGCGCTCAGCAGGGAGATCGCCAGGATGCTGTCGCCGCCGAGCTGGAAGAAGTCCTGGTCGACGCCGACCTCTTCGAGGCGCAGCACCTCTGCCACGGCGGTGCACACCGCACGTTCGTCGTCGGTGGCGGGGCGCGCGAGGGAGCCCGTCCCGATCACGGGCTCGGGCAGGGCGTTGCGGTCGAGCTTGCCGTTGGCGGTGAGCGGGAACTCCGCCAGCACGACGATGTGGGCGGGCACCATGTACTCGACCATGTGCGCCGCGGCCCACGTCTTGACCTCGTCCGCGCGCAGGTCCTCGGCACCGGCGGCGGGTATGACGTAGCCGACGAGGTAGGTGCCGCCGGCCGCGTTCTTCCTCGCGACGACACAGGTGTGCCGTACGCGCGGGTGTTCGGCGAGACCGACCTCGACGTCCTCGATCTCCAGGCGCATGCCGCGGATCTTGATCTGGTTGTCGGCGCGGCCGAGGAAGTCCAGCGATCCGTCGGGGGCGAAGCGGGCGAGGTCGCCGGTGCGGTAGAGGCGGGAGCCGTCGTCGGCGAAGGGGTTGGCGACGAAGCGGGAGGCGGTCAGGCCCGGAGCGTTGACGTAGCCGCGGCCCAGGAGGAAGCCGCCTACGTAGAGTTCACCGCCGACACCGACCGGGACCGGGCGCAGTTCGTCGTCCAGGACGTAGAGCTGGGTGTTGGGGTTGGCCTTGCCGATGGAGGTCGACAGGCGTTCCGCGGCGCCCCGGTAGATGACGTGCGAGACGCCGATGGTCGTCTCGGCAGGGCCGTAGCCGTGGTACATGGGGATGTTGTCGAGCTTGGTGCGGAACCGCTCGTACAGCTCGGGGGTGAGCACCTCGCCGCCGCACCACACGTGCCGGAGGCTGTCCAGGCGGCCTGAGTCGCCGGCCATCTCCAGCAGCACGTCGAGCATGGACGACACCAGGTACGTGAAGGTGACGCGCTGTTCGGCGATGACGCTCAGCAGGTGGTGCGGGTCGCGTTCGCCGCCGGGCCGCAGGACGACGAGCCGGCCGCCGCACACCAGCGGCAGGAAGATCTCGTTGATGGAGATGTCGAAGGACAGCGGCGCCTTGAACAGGGAGGCGTCGTCGTGTCCGAAGCCGAGGATCTCGTCGACCTGCCACAGCAGGCGCTCGCTGATCGCCTCGTGCCGGATCATCGCGCCCTTGGGCCGTCCGGTGGATCCGGAGGTGAAGATCACGTAGGCCAGTGCGTCGCCGGGGACGGTGACGCCGGGCCCCTCGGCCGGGTACGAGCCGTACCGCCAGTCGCCGAGGTCGACGGCCACGGCGTCCGGTTCGGCCGGGTCGTGCTCGCCGGAGGCGTTGAGCTGGAGGACGACCCGGGCGTCCTCGATGACGACGGCCCGGCGCGCGGCGGGCCACTGCGGGTCGAGCGGCACGAAGGCGCATCCGGCCTGGAGCACGGCGAGCAGCCCGACGACCATGTCGGCGGAGCGGGCCAGGGAGATGCCCACGACCTGCTCGGCGCCGAGTCCGCGGGCGAGCAGGTGGTGGGCCAACTGACCTGCCCGCTCTGCCGCTTCACGGTAGGTCAGGGTGCGGTGCTCGTCGACGACGGCCACGGCGTCCGGCCGGGCGAGCGCCTGCTCGTGGAACATCTCCACGATGGTGGGGCGGACCCGGTCGGCCCGGTTGTCGTTCCACTCGGCCAGGGTCCGGAGTCTGGCCGTGACGCTGGAAGGGCCGATGGTGCCGAGCGGCCGGTCCGGGAAGTCGGCCAGGTCGTCCAGCGCGAGCTGCGCGTCCTCGGGTGTGACACCGTCGGGGACGGTGATACCGCGTCCGTCGGGGGCGACCTCCCAACTCTCGGGCGCACGACCGCCGTTGTCGACCCAGCCGAGGACGTCGGCGAAGAGCGTGCCCGGGGTGAGGTCGATGCCCTCGGGGCCGGCGCCGGTCGCCCAGTACGACAGGCCGATGGCGCAGGCCTCGGTGATGGTCCTGTCCGGGTAGTCGCCGATCCGCCGGCGCACATCGGCCAGGCGCGTGGGGGAAAGCAGTGCGAGACGAGCGCGCGGTTGCAACATCGAAGACTCAGCGTCCCTTCCAGAATGTGGAGTTAGGCTAACCTAAATTAGGGTTGCCTAACTACCCTCTCGCCAGGCCCGCCACAGTCGTGCGTACCGGCCGCCCAGAGCCACCAGTTCCTCATGCGTCCCCTGCTCCACGACGCGTCCCGCGTCGAGCACGGCGATCCGGTCAGCGGCCATCGCCTGGGTCAGCCGGTGCGCCACGAACAGCGTGGTCCGGCCCTCGCACGCGGCCAGTACGGCCCGCTCCAGCTCGGCGGCGCCCTCGCTGCCGGCCTCCGCGGTCGACTCGTCGAGCACCACCACCGGCGCCCGGCCCAGGACCAGCCGCGCCAGGGCGATCTGGGCGACCTTGGTGACGTCCAGGCGCTCACCGCCCTCACCCACCGGGGTGTTCAGCCCGTCGGGCAGCGCGGCCACCCAGCCCTCGGCGCCGACAGTGCGCAGCGCGTCCAGCAGCTCCGTGTCCGACGCCCCCGGCGCGGACAGCCGCAGGTCGTCGGCGAGCGGGCCGGAGAACACATGTGTCTCCTGCGTCAGGATGCTCACCAGGGCCCGCGCCCCGGCCTCGTCCAGGCCGGAGAGATCCGTCGTCCCGATGCGCACCGAGCCGGCCTCCGGGGTGCCGATGCCGGCGATCAGCGCGGCCAGGGTCGTCTTGCCCGCGCCCGTGGCGCCGACCAGGGCGAGGGACCCACCCGCCGGGATCGTCAGGTCCACGTCCCGCAGCACCGGCTCCTCCGAGCCGGGGTAACGGAACGTCAGCCCCTCGACCGTCACCGGGTACGCCCCGGCACCGGCCGTGGTGACGGACTCGTCGCCGACCAGCCGCTCCTCGGCGGACTCCCCCAGCACCCCGACCAGCCGCGTCAGGCTCGCGCCCGACTTCTGCGCCTCGTCGAAGGTGAACATGATGGCGCCCAGCGGGGTGAACAGCCGGTGGAACAGCAGCGGGGCCGCCGACACCTCACCCAGGCTGGCCGCGTCGGCCTCCAGCAGCGCGTACCCCACCACGAGGATCAGGACCAGACCGATGAACTCGGCGCGGTTCTCCCGGCCGACGAACCGGCCGAAGAACCGGAACACCTCGATACCGAGTTCACGCACCCGCCACGACTCGGAGGTGACCTTCTCGCGGAAGGCGCCCTCCAGACGGTAGGCGCGGACCGTGTCGATGCCGTTGAGGCCGCTGATGAACGCCTGGGCACGGTCGGCCTGGGCCACGCGCTGCTTGCGGTACAGCGGGGCCGACCGGGGCAGGTACCAGCGCAGCGCCAGCGCGTACGCGGGCAGCGCGCCGGCACCGGCCAGACCGAGCCGCCAGTCGAGCCCGAACATGCCGAGCGTCGCGATGACGACCAGCACGCCCGCCGAGAACACCGTGGGGACGGCCGTGCGGATGCCCTTGGAGATGACGGCCACGTCGTCACCGACCCGGGAGAGCACGTCTCCCCGGCCCACCTGCTCGATCCGGGTGCTCGGCATCCCGAGCACCGCCCGGACGGCGCCTTCGCGCAGCCGCGCGAGCAGATCCGCGCCCAGCCGTCCGATCAGGTAGGTGGAGACCGCGGTGGCCGCCGCGCCGAGCAGCGCGGCGGCACCGATCAGCACCCCGATCGTGACCAGGACCGAACGGTCCTCGCCCCCGACGACCCCGTCGACCACCCGGCCGAGCAGGAGCACCGGGAGCACCTGGAGCGCCGCCCCCGCGACCGTGGTGAGCACGGTCGCGGCCGAGAGTCCGGGCATGGCACGGCAGTGTCCCGCGACCCAGCGGGCGGCCTCGCGTCCGGTCGTCGTGCGCAGGGTCGCCGGGGCGACGCGCGTGTCGGTGGTGCTCACTTCCCTACTCGACCGACTTGACGAGCTCGTCGATCGCGTACGGCATGGACAGCAGGGTGCCCTGGGAGATGGCCGCGCCGACGGCCGGTCCCTCGCTGTCGAGGAGGTAGGACACGTTGCCCTTCTTCACCGCGTCGAGGTTGGCGAACAGCTTGAACTTCTTCAGGGCCTCGGTGTCGGCCTTGTCGTTGATGACGAAGATGTGGTCGACGTCGACGAGGTCGATGCGCTCGGGCGAGAGCTTGGTGTAGAAGCTGCCCCCGGCGACCTTGTCGATCCCGGTCTGGTACTTGAAGCCGATGCCCGAGACGAGCCGGCCGCGCACGTCGGTGGAGGTGAACGGCGCCACGGAGTTCTCGTACCAGGACAGCGCGACGGCGGTCTGCTTGCCGAGCTCCGGGTGCTCCTTCTTGGCCGTGTCCAGCTGGCCCTGGATGTCGTCGACCATCTTCTGGCCCTCGTCCGCCTTGCCGAGGGCCTTGGCGATGTGCAGGGCGTTGTCCTGCCAGGGGGCGCTGAAGGGCTCCTTCTCGCCCTTGGTGCGGGCCACCGTGGGAGCGATCTTGGAGAGCTTGTCGTAGCCGGCCTGGTCGATCTCGGAGTAGACCGCGACGATCAGGTCGGGCCGCAGGGCCGCGATCTTCTCGTAGTTGGGACCGGAGTCGCCGTTCTTCATGATGACCTCGGGCTTGGTGTCACCCCAGTTGTCCTTCACCCACGGCCACTGGGTGTTGATGTCGGGGGACTTGCCCGGCGGGTTGGGGTACTGGTCGACCATGCCGACGGGCTTGATTCCGAAGGCCAGGATGGTCTGGTCGTCGGTGTAGCCGACGGAGACGACCCGCTGGGGTGCCTTCTCGACCTTCGTGGATCCGAACGCGTGCTCCACGGTGACCGGGAACGCACCGGCCTCCGCGGACTGGGTGCCCTCGTTCTTGCTGTCCGCCGTGTCCGCCGAGTCGGAACCGCATCCCGCGAGGAGACCGACGCCGAGGGCGGCCGCGGACACGACCGCCGCCAGCCGCCGCCATGGCTTCCGGGACGTCGTTCGATGGAGGAGCATCCAAAACCCCTTGCTTTCGCGCTAGTTCACTGCACCCTCGCCTAAAGGGCAGGCAAACCTTATCGTGATGGAGTGAGGTTAGCCTAGCCTTACCTCTACTCTTTATCGGGACGTGTCCGGACGCACGTGCGTCCGCCCGATCGGCACGATCAAGGGCCGGTCCCCCACCGGGTCGTCGATCACCTGGGCGCGCAACCCGAAGGCCTCGTGGAGCAGTTCGGCGGTGACGACGTCGTGCGGATGGCCCTGGGCGAGGATCGACCCCTCCCGCATCACGACGAGGTGGTCGCTGTAGCGCACGGCGAGGTTGAGGTCGTGGAGCACCATGACGACGGTGCAGCCCGACTCGTGCAGATCGTCGACCAGGTCGAGGACGTCGACCGCGTGCGCCAGGTCCAGATACGTCGTCGGCTCGTCCAAGAGCAGCAGATCGGTGCCCTGAGCCAGTGTCATGGAGATCCACACGCGCTGCCGTTGCCCGCCGGAGAGCGAGTCGACGGGGCGGTCGGCCAGGTCGGCCACACCGGTCATGGCGAGCGCCCGCTCCACGACCTCGGCGTCGTCCGAGGACCACTGCCGCAGCCAGCTCTGGTGCGGGTGCCGGCCCCGGGCGACCAGGTCGGCCACCGTCAGCCCCTCCGGCGCGACCGGCGCCTGCGGGAGCAGGCCGAGCTTCTTCGCCACGTCCCGGGTCCGCAGCCTGCCGATGTCCTCGCCGTCCAGGACGACCGACCCCCGGGTCGGCTTGAGCAGCCGCGACAGGGTCCGCAACAGGGTGGACTTCCCACAGCCGTTGGGGCCGATGATCGTGGTGACGACCCCGGGCGGTATCGCCACGTCGAGGCCGTCGATGACCGTCCGGCCGCCGTAGCCGACCGTGACGCCTCGGGCTGCCAGCCGCGAGGCGTCGCCGACCGCGGCCTCGGTGACGGACTGTGCGACCACGGGTCCCCCCTTGCCTAGGTTCACCTGACTCTTGTACATCTACCGGAGGTTCGCCCGCACCAGCAGGTAGACCAGGAAGGGCCCGCCGATCGCGGCGGTGACCACGCCGACCGGGAGCGAGACCGGCAGGACCGCCCGCGCGACCAGGTCCGAGCCGATCAGCAGCAGCGCGCCCACCAGGCCCGAGGCCAGCATCGGCGGCGTGGGACAGCGCGCCAGCCGCATCGCCACCTGCGGGGCGACCAGCGCGACGAACGGGACCGGGCCCGCCGCACTCACCGCCACACCGGCCAGCAGCACCGCGCACAGCAGCAGGACCGCCCGCACGGCCGCGTACCGCACCCCGAGGCCGGCGGCGACCTCGTCACCGAAGTGCATGGGCTTGAACTGGAACGCGACCGCGGCCACGACGACCAGCAGGGCGAGCGTGCCCCACAGGGCCACCTGGACCTCGCCCCACGAGCGGTCGTCGAGCGAGCCGACCAGCCAGGCCTGCGCCTGGGCCACGTCCCTGATGTCGGCCGTGACGAGCAGCCAGGTGGTGATGGCCTCCATCACCGCGCTCACCGAGATGCCGATGAGGATGAGCCGGAAGCCGTCGATCCCGCGCCGCCAGGCCAGGAAGTAGACCAGCAGCCCCGTGCCGAGACCGCCGGCGAGCGCCGCCGCCGACAGACCCACGGTGTCGACCACGGCCGCGGCGGCCCCGCCCGACACCGTCACCAGGAACACCGCGACCGCGCTCGCGCCCGTGGTGATGCCCAGGACGTCCGGGCTGGCCAGGGGATTGCGGGCGATGGACTGGGTGATCGCCCCGGACACCCCGAGCGCGATCCCCACCACGAGCCCGGCCAGGGCACGCGGCATCCGCAGGTCCATGATGACGAATTCGTCGACCTGTTCGCCCCGCCCGAGGAGCGTGCGGACGACCTGCGGCAGGCCGATGGGGAAGTCCCCGACCCCGATGGACACGCAGAAGATCAGGAAGGCCGCAGCCGCCAGCATCAGCGAGACGCCCACCAGCCAGGGCCGCCAGAAGAACGACACCCGGCCCAGCCGCACGCCGGGCGGCAACGACGGCTTCACTTCGGTCACGTTCATGCGCTCCTGAACTTTCCGCGCCAGACCAGCACCGCGAAGAAGGGGGCACCGAGGAGCGCCACGACGACGCCCGCGTCCAACTCGCCCGGCCTGACCACCAGTCGGCCGATGATGTCGCAGACCAGCAGGACGACGGCGCCGAGCAGTCCGGCGCAGGGCACCAGCCAGCGGTAGTCCGGGCCGGTCAGGTGGCGGGCCACGTGGGCCACCATGAGGCCGAGGAAGGCGATGGGCCCGCACGCGGCCGTCGCCGCCCCCGCCAGCAGGGTGATGGCGGTGATGCCGACGGTCCGGCTCAGCGCGATGTTCACGCCGAGCCCCCGCGCCACGTCGTCACCGAGGTTGAGCAGGTTGAGCGAGGGCAGCGTGGTCAGGCTCAGCACCACGCCGACGGCGACGAACGCGGTCACCGGCCAGATGACGTCGAAGCCGACGCCGGCCACGGAGCCCGCGTTCCAGAAACGAAGGGCGTTCAGCGAGGCCTGGTTCGACAGCGCGACCGCCGTGGTCATCGCCATCAGGAAAACCGTGATCCCCTGCCCGGCCAGGGCCAGTGTCAGCGGGTTGCCGGCGCCACGGCCGATGCTCGCGAGACCGAACACCACGACACCGGCGACCGCCGCACCGAGGAAGGCGAACCAGACGTACTGGAAGGGGTCGGAGAACCCGAAGACCGCGATCACCGACACCACGGCGAACGACGCGCCGGTGTTCACGCCGAGCAGGCCGGTGTCGGCGATCGGGTTGCGGGTGAACCCCTGGATGAGCGCTCCGCCGATCCCCAGGGCGATGCCCGCCACGATCGCGAGCACCGTACGGGGTACCCGTACGGTCTCCACGATGAGCCGGATCTCCGTGAGCCGCTGGTCGGACGTCGGGGCCCCGAAGAGCCCGTGCCAGACCTCGGCGGGACTCAGCGCCCGGGCGCCGACGGCGAGCGACAGCGCCGCGGCGACCACGAGGACCGCCAGCAGGATGCCCAGACCCGTGACCCGTCGCCGACGGGTCTTCGCCAAGCCCCCGGGCGCGGGGCGCTCCATCACAGCAGTCGTGCCCATGTGGACGTACGTTATCCCTTGCGCCAGCGGTGAGTTGATCGAGCGCGGTGCTTACTGACGGGCCGCGCTGCCCGTGCCGTCGGCGAGCGTGCGGGTCTCGTCGGCGGTGGGAGCCGAGCCGCGTCCGAGGAGCGAGTTCAGGATCTCCCCCACCCTGATGGCCGTGTTGGACAGCAGGGACGAGGTGATGCCGTGCGTGTGCTCCGTGCCGCCCTGGAGGTAGATGCCGCAGCGCAGGGCGGGGTCGGTCGCGATGCGCCAGTCACGCTCGACGCGGACGCGGCCCTCGTCGTCGCGGACGCAGCGGTCGGCGACCTCGCCGAGCAGACCGGTGGGGTCGGCGGGGCTGTAGCCGGTGGCGAAGACCACGACGTCGGCGTCGAGATCGGTCTCCTCGCCGGTGACGAGGGACTTCACGGTCGCCAGGGCGCTGGTGGGGGTCTCCTTGACGGCGGTGAGGCGGGAGACGTTGAGGAAGCGCAGGCGTTCGGTGCCGAGGACCTTCTCCTGGTACGACTGCCGGTAGAGGTCGTCGATCAGGTCGATGTCCACGACCGAGTAGTTGGTGTTGCCGTGGTAGTCCATCAGACGACGCTTGACGTCCTCGGGCGCCGCGAAGTAGTCGTCGACGGCCTGGGGGTCGAAGATCCGGTTGGCGAAGCTGCTGTCGTCGGCCGGGCTGTAGCCGTAGCGGGAGAAGACGGCGCAGACCTCGGCCCCGGGGAAGCGGCGGTGCAGGTAGGCGACGTTCTCGGCGGCGCTCTGGCCGGCCCCCACGACGACGAACCGGGACGGCGAGGTGCCCTCCAACTCGTCTACCCGTGCCAGGAGTTCGGAGTTGTGCCAGACGCGTTCGCCGCGCTCCACACCCTCGGGCATGAGAGGGCGCAGGCCGGTGCCGATGACGAGGTTGCGGGCCCGGTGCACCTCCAGGCCGCCGCCCGAGCGGACGGTCACCTCCAGGTACTCCACCACGCCGTCCCGGGTCACGGGCGCGACCCCGACGACCTCGTGGCCGTAGGAGACCATGTCGTCGACCTGGGAGGCGGCCCACTCGAAGTAGTCGTGGAACTCCACGCGCAGCGGGAACAGGTTCTTGTGGTTGATGAAGTCGATCAGCCGGCCCTTGCTCTGCAGGTAGCAGAGGAAGCTGTACTCGCTGGCCGGGTTCCGCAGCGTCACCAGGTCCTTGAGGAAGGAGACCTGCATGGTGGCGTCGTCGATGAGCATGCCGCGGTGCCAGCCGAAGCGGGGCTGCTGCTCGAAGAAGTGAGCGGTGATCGCCTCCTGCCTGCCGACGCGGGTGTTGTGCTCGCGGAGCGCGATCGCCATGGCCACATTGGACGGCCCGAAGCCGATACCGATCAGGTCATGGACCGGTGATGCGTCATCAGGAAGAACCTGCGACATGTCACTCCCATCGTGCGGGGCAGCCGCGTGTCAGGTGTGGAGGGAACGAAAGATGGGCATGCAGACGAAGCAGCACCCCATGGAACTTAGGTGAGCCTAAGCTAAACCCGCGAGGGTGTCGACAGGGCAAAACGGACAGCCGAACCCGCGAGGCCTCTCAACTGCGGCGGAACACCCACCCGTTGCGGACTAAGGTAAGCCTTGCTTTACTTGCGTCGGCCAACACCTTGCTCTGAGGAGGAACCCCATGCGGGTCGTCATGTTCGGTTACCAGACCTGGGGGCACCGCACCCTGCAAGCCCTCCTGGAGTCCGAGCACGACGTGGTGCTGGTCGTGACCCACCCCAAGAGCGAGCACGCCTACGAGAAGATCTGGAGCGACTCCGTCGCGGACCTCGCCGAGGAGCACGGCGTCCCGGTGCTGATCCGCAACCGCCCGGACGACGACGAGCTGTTCGAGCGCCTCAAGGAGGCCGACCCGGACATCATCGTGGCCAACAACTGGCGCACCTGGATCCCCCCGCGCATCTTCGGCCTGCCGCGCCGGGGCACGCTGAACGTGCACGACTCGCTGCTGCCGAAGTACGCCGGGTTCTCCCCGCTGATCTGGGCGCTCATCAACGGCGAGCCCGAAGTGGGCGTCACCGCGCACATGATGAACGACGAGCTCGACGCCGGCGACATCGTCCGGCAGGAGGCGGTGCCGGTCGGCCCGAAGGACACCGCGACCGACCTCTTCCACAAGACCGTCGACCTCATCGCCCCGGTCACCATCGGCGCACTGGACCTGATCGCCTCCGGGCAGACCGAGTTCACACGGCAGGACCGCTCCCAGGCCTCCTTCTTCCACAAGCGCGCCGATGAGGACAGCCGCATCGACTGGAGCTGGCCGGCCGAGGACCTGGAGCGCCTGGTGCGCGCCCAGTCCGAGCCGTACCCCAGCGCCTACACCTTCCACAAGGGCAAGCGGCTCGACGTCCTGGCCTCGTTCGTGTCGGAGGGCCGTTACGGCGGCACCCCCGGCCGGATCTTCTACCGCGAGGGCGACGGCGTGGTGATCGTCGCCGGCGCCGACGCCCGGACGGGCCGCAACCACGGCCTGGCCATCACACGCGTCCGCACCGAGGACGGCCGGGAGCTGCCCGCCACCGAGTACTTCACCTCCATGGGCGGCTACCTCACCACCCGCCCCTGACGTGCCGGGCCCGGGTCGGTGCCGGGGCCGGCCGGTTCGGGGGCGCG
>NZ_JBEZWN010000053.1:0-53640 GCF_040637495.1 Streptomyces sp. NPDC029044 | reverse complement strand
CACAAGCCGCCACCGACAACGTGCGCCGCCAGGGACTCGAACCCCGGACCCGCTGATTAAGAGTCAGCTGCTCTAACCAACTGAGCTAGCGGCGCCTGCTGACGTCGTAGACCTTAGCATCCTGGTCGGCGGGAGGAAAAATCGAAATCCGCACCGCCGAGCGGGCCGCCCGGACGGCCGCCCAGAGCAGTACCTCGGGGCCGGGGAGCCAGGGCTGACGGGTGTCGGGGGCGACCAGCCAGCGGGACGCCGAGCGGTGGACGCAGGAGGCGCTCCCCGACGGCGCGGGGACGGTCACCGCGTCGCCGGTGCCGTGGCAGAGGAGCGGCGGCACCGCGTCCGTGCGGTTGGTCTCCCGGCCGTCCCGCGCGCCCCACTCCTCCCAGTCCAGCAGTGCGGGGAGCCGCTGTGCCGTCCCGGGGGCGGCGAACAGCAGGATCCGCCCCCGGAACTCCGCGACCGGGCCCGAGCCCGGACCGTCCTCCCACAGCCGGTCGAGCATCCGCCGGCCGAACATCGAGGGAGCGCTGACGACGTCGAAGACCGCCCCGCAGGGCAGGACGACCGGTGCGTCCGGCCGCTCCTCCCACAGGGCGAGCGTGCTTCGCGGATACGTTCCTGCCGACGCGAGCCAGGCGGCCCCGTCCGGGGTGACATCGGAGGCGTTCCATGAGCTGCTCATGGCATCCAGGTCTACCCGCCGTGAGCGTCCGGTTCCCGAGGGTTGCGGGAAACCGGGACAGGAGGGGGTGGGAGGGAGTATCTTGCCCGCCTGGCATATGCCAGGTGATCGGGAAGGGCTTGTTCTACGCGGTCTCGCCGGGCCCCCGGCCCTCGGCGCCGCCCCGCATCAGATCCCGCCCGAACTCGACCATCTTCTTGGCGTAGTCCTCGGTCCACTCGGCCCGCTCGGCGATGTCCGCCGTCGTCAGCCGGTCGAACCTCCGCGGGTCGGCCAGCTGGGCCGCGGCCATCGCCTGGAACTCCACCGCCCGGTCCGCCGCGGCCCGGAACGCCAGCGTCAGCTCCGTCGCCCGGGCCAGCAGGGCCCGGGGGTCGTCGATCGACTCGAGGTCGAAGAAGTGCTCAGGGTCGGAGGCCGCCTCCGCGGGCTCGAAGAGCAGGGGCGCGGGGCGTAGCCGCGGTTCGTTCCGACGCGGCGTGGGCTCCGCCATGTCTTCTCCTCCTCGTACGTCGCGCTGGCCCTCCCGCGCGGGCGGGGGACTCCCAGGTGGAGTGGGCCACCGTCCATTGTCTCGCGGGCGCGCAAGTGGGCATCGCGGTAGTGGGTACGGCCGCCCCACCACCCGGTGTTCGGCACGGCTCCGCGAGGCGCCATGTTCCGGCCAGATCGTGCCGGGAGGGGCGTAGCCGTGGTGCGGTCACGGACGCCGGCGGTGGGGTGGGGCGTAGCCGTGGTGCGGTCATGGATGCCAGGGCACCCGGTGTTCGGCCAGGTGGGTCAGGACGGCGTGGTTCGCCTCCCAGCCGTCCGGGCTGGATTCGTCGGCCGCTTCCGGCGGCGTGCCGGCCGACGGTGAGGAGGGGTGTAGCCGTGGTGCGGTCATGGATGCCAGGCCACCCGGTGTTCCGCGAGGTGGGCCAGGACGGCGTGGTTCGCCTCCCAGCCGTCCGGGAACTTCACCACCGTCCCCAGTTGCACCGGCTCCGTCGACGGATAGTCGTCCAGCAGGTCGCTCACCCCCGCCCGGCAGACCACGATGCAGGCGTGCCGGTGGCGGGAGGCCAGGACGCAGAGGCGGCCCGTCTCCAGGTGGAAGGCCGTGGCGTCGGGGCGGCCGGAGAGGGGGTGCAGGACCACCGTGACGTCGTACTCCCGGCCCTGTAGCCGGTTCGCCGTGTCCACGACCACGTCGGTGACGCCGAGGCCGGCCAGGGCGGCGCGGACCGCGGCCGCCTGGTCCCGGTGGGCCGTGCCGACGGCGATCCGGTCGGCGGTGAGGGGCGAGGGGACGGTGGAACGCTCCGAGGTCGCCGCGCCCGCCCGGTCCAGCAGACGCCGTACGACCGTCGCCACCGCCCCGACCGCCTCCGGGTCCGTGCGCGGAGTGTGCCGGGCGGGCAGCTCCAGCAGGCCCCAGCCCGACGCGGCCGCCTCGTCGATCACCCGGTCGGGGCCCGAGCCGTCCGACGGCACGCCGAAGGCCAGGGTCCGGTCGCCGGGGCCGGTGCCGCTGCGGAACGGCGTGTACGGGTAGAACGCGTCCGAGACCAGGGGCGCCGCCGAGGCCGGAAGCCGCCAGGAGACCGGCAGCCGGTGCTGCGGCAGGTCCGGGTTGTGCGCGAGCAGGGTCGTCACCGCAGAGGCCGAAGGGTCGTACGCCAGACCCGCCCACTGCTCGCTGCCCACGATCGCGAACGGATCCAGCTGCCCCGGGTCACCCACGAACAGCGCCCGCTCGAACAGCCCGGCCACCGCGAGCAGCGAGTCCGACCGCATCTGGTACGCCTCGTCGACGATCGCGTACGGCCACGGCTCGTCGACCTTGACGTGCGCCCACTTCGCCGCCGTCGAGAGCACCACGGCCAGCCCGGCGAGGTCGGAAGCCTTGGCCGACTTGCGTACGTTCTCCAGGCCGTCGAGCGCCTTGTCGTACGGGTCGGAGTCGCTGCTGTGCAGCCGGCCCACCGGCAGCTCCGGATTCTTCTCGGCCAGCCGCAGGACCAGATCGTCGACCTGGGCGTTGGTCTGCGCGACCACCATCAACGGATGGCCCGCCGCCGCCAGTTCCAGCGCCGCGCGGACCACCAGCGTGGACTTGCCCGCGCCCGGCGGGGAATCCACGACGACCCCGCGCGCGGTGCCGTGCAGCGTGTCGCGCAGGATCGCGTCGGTCGCCTGCCCCGCGGCGACCGAGGGGTCGAACACCGTGGTCACAGCACATCCTCCTCGGTCACCGGGTCGGCCGCCTCCAGGGCCGCCTCACCGGGCGGCCCGCCGTGCGTCCACGGCGTCTCCTCCGCATCCGGCAGCTTCGCCCCGCCCCGCTGTTCGTGCTCGAAGAGCGTGAAGCAGACCCGGTCGCCCTTCTCCGGCACCGAACCCGGCTCCGGCTCCTTCCCGCGGCCCATCTTGTCGAGAACCCGCAGCACGACACACGCGCCGTCCTCCTCGTGCGCCACGAACTCCGCCGACTGCGGCTTCCCGCCCAGCGACCGGAACACCTTCGTCCGCTCGCCGAGCTGCGGCCGGTCGTCCGTGCGCACCGTGACCAGGGGGCGGGGGCTCGGCCGCTTGCCGTCGCTGTACGCCATCACGACATCGGTGACCTCACCCGCGAACGCCTCCCCGGACAGCCGCCGGCCCGCCATCACCAGCGGGTCGTCGAGGGCCTCCTGCGCCTCCAGCCGGGCCTGCTCGCGCTCGCGCGTGGCGAGCTTGTTCGCCGCTGTGACCGCGTCGTCGCAGCGCGGCTGCGGGGGTTCCCCGGCCAGCACCCGGTCGCGGTGGCCGGTGAACGACCAGCGGTCGCGGGTCCACCGCTCCTCGACCCGCGCCCCCTCGGGCAGCTCCCGCAGCAGGTCCAGGCCCCGCCAGACCGCGTCCCAGGTGGGCCGGGTGCGGCTGAGCACCAGGTCGCGGATCTCCCGCTCGGCCGTGGTCAGCGCACCGAGCCGGTCGTCGGCCTCCAGCCCGTCCTCAGCGGCGGCGAGGGCGGTGCGGGCCCGGTCGTAGCGCTCGATGGCCGGGGCGAGCAGCTTGTTGTCGAACGCCGGGTCGGTGGCCGGGCCGGCCGGCGGGCACGTCAGCTGGCCCCGCTCGTCCCGCTCCAGCTCGGCCCGCAGCGCGGCCTCCGCGCCGGTGACGCCCTCCGGCGGGTCGATCCAGGCCAGCAGCGCCCCCAGGTGCTGGTCCTCCAGGGTGGACTGCCCGGTCACCCAGTGCCGGCCCAGCAGGTCGGTCATCGCCAGGAGCAGCGAGGAGCCGGGCACCCGGGCCCGCTCCCCGAAGTGCGTCAGCCACCGCCCCAGCAGCGGCACCCGGGGCGGCGCCGGATAGGGAGCCTCCGGATCCTGCTCCGCCGTACGCCGGAACCGCATCGAGCGCCCGAGCAGCCGCACCAGGTCGATGCCCGCGCGGCTCGGCACGATCAGCTGCGGCGCGTCCGCGCACAGATCGACCTCGACCTTGACGCGCTTGCCGGTCTCCGGGTCCGTCTCGGTGCGCTCGGCGGCCTCCACGGTCTCGGCGTAGGAGTCGACGTACGGCAGCACGACGCCGGCCAGTTCGGCCAGGAACGCGAACCTGAGGTCGCGGTCGCGGGGCTGCGGGACGGCCAGCAGCCGCGGCGCGTCCCGGTCGGTGCCGACCAGCGCGCCCAGCGGGGCGCCGGCCTCACCGGCGGTGATCAGCGGCACCAACACGAGCGGGCGGTCGCCGAGATGACGGTGCCGGACGGTGGCGGCGGGCTGGGCACGGCCCGTGCTGACGGCTTCCAGGCGGGCCAGGGTGGAGATCAGCGACACGCCGCCTCCAGTGCCTCGGCGCGCAGGGCGGCCGCCCGCCGCAGGGCCGCCACGGCCGGGTCGCCGGGATCGCCCGCCTCGCCGCGCGCGGCCGCGAGGACCTCCTCCACGGTCGTCAGGCCACCCAGTTCCGCCCGGACCGGACGCCCGAGCGTGGTCACGGCGCCCTCCTCGCGGGACCGGGCCCGGCAGTGGAAGGCCAGTTCGCACGCGGACAGGCACTCGGGCGCGTACGTCGCCGGGACCGACTCCACGGCCGCCGTCAGCTCCTCGACGGGCAGCTCCGGCGAGAAGCAGGTGCCCTCGGGAAGCGCGTCGGCGATGTCCTCGATGCGGGTCAGCCGGGCCAGCTGACGGGCGGTGACCGCCCGCTGCTTGCGGATGTCGACGGCGGACGCGGCGGGCAGGTTGGAGAAGTCCCGGGGGCACACCAGCAGGACCCGGTGCCGCACCTGCGGGGCCGGAGACCCTTCCGGGGCGAGACGGGCCGCGACCTCCTCCAGGGCCAGCACGTACACCGCCGCCTGCCGGGCCGCCGCCCCTACCTTCGCCGGGTCCGCCGAACCGTCCAGCAGCGGGAAGGACTTGATCTCCACGACCGTCCAGCCGCCGTCAGGATGGACCACCACCGCGTCCGGCTCCAGGAACGCGGGGGAGCCCGCGACGTCCAGCGCGAGCATCGGATGGTCGAGCAGCGTCCACACGCCCGGACGCGCGGTGGCCTCCCGCAGCTCCAGCTCCGTACGGGCCGTGCGCCCCTGGGGGCCGGACGCCGTCAGGTCGGGTACGCGCGCGTCGGAGGGCGGCTCGGCGGACCGGTCGAGCTTCTCGTGCACCAGCCGCAGCAGCTCCGCGCCGCCGTCGGCCTTGACCTTCGCCTCGAAGGCGTTGCCCCGGGTGAGCGCGAACTGCGACTGCCCGAACGCCGACGGCGAGCCCAGCGCGCTCGCCAGGGCCGTCTTGTTCACCCCGGCGCCGTCGAGGATCGCGCGCCGCGCACAACCGGGGTTGGCGGCCAGCGCCGCCAGGGCGCGCGCGTCCAGTGCCTTCGCGGGTACGTCGGGGCCGCGCAGCTCAGCGAGCTGCTGCCGGAGCGCCGTCCCCCGCGTCCTTGGGGGAGGCACCCGGCTCGGCTCCCGCTCCGTGCCGCGACTCGCGCTGCCGTGGAATTCGCTCACCCGCGGAAGTCTGGCATCCGGCACTGACAATCGAGGAACCTGCGGCGGAAGAGTCCGCCGTGACCGGTGCGACGCGCGGCACGAACCGTGCTTTGACCCGGTCCGAGGTACGCATCACGGCGGGGGCCAGCAGCAGTCCGACGCCCATGACGGCCGCGCCCGCGACCGCGTCGAGGAAGTAGTGGTTGGCCGTGCCCATGACCACGATCGTCGTGATCAGGGGGTAGGCGACGGCGGCCGTCTTCGTCAGGCGCGTACCGCCGAAGCGCCACAGCATCACTCCGCACCACAGGGCCCAGCCCACGTGCAGGCTCGGCATGGCCGCGTACTGGTTGGTCATGTCCCCCATGCCGCGCGGCGCGCTCGCGGCGCCGCCCCACCAGCCGTACGAGCTGTACTGCGCCATCGTGTCCACGAAGCCGTGGCTCGCGTCGAGGAGCCGGGGCGGGCAGGTCGGCAGCAGGGTGAAGCCGATCAGACCGATGAGGGTGGACGTCATGAGCCAGGTGCGCGCGGCGCGGTAGCGCACGGCCCGGGAACGGAAGAGCCACACCAGGACCGCCGGGGTGACCAGGTAGTGCAGAGACGCGTACCAGAAGTCGGCGGGTATGCCTATCCAGGCCTCGCGCGTGAAGAGGCGGTTGAGCGGGTGTTCGAAGTTGAGGTACAGCGCCTTCTCGAAGCGCAGGAGCGCCAGACCGTGGTCGACGGCGCCGGAGACGTCACCGCGGGCGAGGAGCCGGCCGGCCGAGTAGAACCCGTACACCAGAAGGATCAGCGGCAGCTCGGTCCACCAGCGCAGCCTGGGCGCGGGGGCCGCCTCGGTGCCCGGTGTCTCGGTGTGCTGCATCCGATCGTCCTCCCCCTTCGTCATCACGTGTAGCCCGGTCGGCCGTGCCACTTTACGGTGTGGACCCGCGCCCCGGGGGGCGCCTTCGGCCCTCAAAGACGCAGAGATCGCCCCCCGGGTTGCCCCCGGAGGGCGTGCGCCATGATGGAGGAGTTCCCCCTGCGTCGTTCTTCTCGCGTTGTTCTTCCGGAAAGGTGCTCCATGCCCGCGCGCATCCTGCTGGCCCGCCACGGACAGACCGAGTGGTCCCTGTCCGGCAAGCACACGGGCAGGACGGACGTGCCGCTCCTGGAGGAGGGCCGGCGCGGCGCCGAGCGGCTGGGCGAGCGCCTGCACCGGGCCCCGTACGACGGCCTGGCCGGCGTCGAGATCCGCACCAGCCCGCTGGCACGCGCGCGTGAGACCTGCGAGCTGGCCGGCTTCGGCGACCGCGCGCGTACCTGGGACGCGCTGCTGGAGTGGGACTACGGGGCGTACGAGGGCATGACGCCCGCCGACATCCAGGCCGTCCGGCCCGGCTGGCTGATCTGGCGCGACGGCGTCCCGGACGGGGAGTCGCTCGCCGAGGTCACGGCCCGGGCCGACGCAGTGGTCTCCTGGGCCCGCTCCGAGGACCGCGACGTCCTGGTCTTCGCCCACGGGCACATCCTGCGCTCCATCGGGGCGCGGTGGCTGGGCCTTCCGATCGACTTCGCGGCCCGGATCCGGCTGAACCCCACATCGCTGTCGGTGCTGGGCTGGGCCTACGGGGAGCCGGCGATCGAGAGCTGGAACGACCTGGGGCACCTGGGAGTGCCGGGCGCCGCGCGCCAGGCGTGACGTTCGCCACAAACCCTCAGGGCGTGCGCGGCGACGAGGCGTGCCTCTCCAGGAACGCCGACACCCCGGAGGCCCTGCGGTGCGGCAGCAGCACCCGGGCCGTCGCCGCCAGCATCGTCTGCACGCGGGCCGACTGGACCTCCTCCAGCAGATCCAGCACCCGCATCCCCGCCACCGCGGCCTCGTCCGGCCGGCCCCCGCGCGCGAGGTCGTCCGCAAGCTCCGCCGTGTAGAGGGCGATGTTCCGGGTGAAGTGCGGATCCTGGAGCGCGGCGGCCCGGCGCGCGTGCCGCGCCGCCCGGGGCCAGTCGCCGAGCGTGGACCAGCACTGCGCCTCCAGGCCCTCCAGTTCGGCCTCCCCGTAGAAGCTCATCCACTCCGGGTCGGCGTCCGAGGGGCCCCGCTCGAAGAAGGCCTGCGCCCGGGCCAGTGCCTGTTCGCAGCCGACGCGGTCGGCCAGCCCCGCCCAGCCGCCCGCCTCGCGCAGCGCGAGGAGCGACATCAGCCGGGCCGAGCCCACCGGCCGGGCCACGCGCTGCGCGGCCTGGGCCGCCCGGACCGCCTCGCGCGGCCGGCCCGCGTCGCGCGCCAGGAACGCCGTGTTGCAGAACGCGTGCGCCTCCAGGCCGGGGTCGCCGGTCATCCGGGCGGTCGCGAGGGCCTCCGCGTAGTGCGAGCGGGCGTCGTCGAAGCGCCCCGAGTCGTGGGCCAGCCAGCCCACGGAGATGGCCAGTTCACCGGCGCCCGAGTAGAGCCGGTCCGCAGTCGTCTGCCGGGTCGTGCCGGCGTCCAGCAGGGCGTAGGCCGCGCGCAGCGGGGCGGCGGCGCGCCGGTAGAGGCCGTCGGCCCCGTGCCGGTCGTCCAGCAGCCGGATCCGGCGGACGGCTTCTTCCAGGGCACCCGCGTCGCTCGCCCCGGCGCGGTGCACGGGGCGCTGCGCCGCCGCGGCGTCGAGGGCGAGGCCGACGGGCCCCAGTGAGGCGGCGGCCACCGTGGCGCCTCCGCCGGTCATGAACGCGCGACGTAGCACGTCGCTCTCCTCGTAGGTGTCGTGCGGGTGGTGCGGGTCGTACGGGTCCTGCGTTTCATACGGCTCGCCCGCCCCGCTGGTCTCACTCGTGGCGTTCGCCGGGTTCGCGGTGCGCGTCAGGGGCGCGCCCTCGGTTTCGCGCGCCCGGCGTCCGCGTACCGACGAGCGGGGCGCGAACCCCAGGTCTGTGAGCGTGCGGCCTGGGAACATGTGCAGGAACACCCGTTCGTACGCGTAGTTGGGGCAGCGGATCTCGCCCGCCTCGACCCGGCCGATGTACCGCGCGTCACAGCTGACCTGCTCGCCGATCTCGAGCCCGGCCCGGCGGATCGCCGCGGCGAACTCGGCCGGTGAGCGCTGTCCGCGCAGTCGCCGGAAGACGAGGTTCGGCCGCGGCGGCCGGTGGGGTTGAGACGAGGTCAACGACGACGACGCCATGGCCGGGTCCTCCCGTGCGAACCGTCGAACCATGCCGGAAACAGAGCGACTTGTTGCGGTATGCCCGCATCGTCGGCCCCGTGTCCGGCGAGCAAGAACGTACCTGCTGTGATGGAGCCACCACGCTGGGTTTGGCTACAAACCGGATATCTCATCCGTGATCTGCCATGAAGTGCCATCCTTTGCGGCTGACTTCCGCCGTAGCCCTTGACGGTCTGCCGCGTTGAACTCTGCGGACCGGGAGGCCCCCGACTCCCGACCGCTCGTCCAAGCAGGGCTTTTCGTGGTGGAGGCCGGATGGAGACCAGCCGGGTCAACGATGTTCGTACGCCGCCGGGCACCCCGGCGGCCGGCTGCGATGTGGTGACGGTGCCGGCCCGGCAGGGGCTGGAGGCGGTCGACATCCTGCGGCGCGGACCGGGGGACGCGGTGGGGCCCGTACTGCACGACGACGGCGGCGACACCCTCGGCTTCCTGGTGCCGCCGGGGACGGCCGCCGCGTGGGACGTGCCGGGAAGCACCTGCACGGAGACCCACGGACGGGGGCTGCCCCTGGCGCCCGAACCCCCGGGGGCGGGCTCGGACTGGCTGCTGCCGCCCGGCGAGGCCGACCTCGCGACCGATCCCGCTGTGCTGCGCGAGGCCCTGGGAGAGGCCGCCCGGATGATCAAGGCGGCCGACAGCTGCCGCTGAGGCGCCCCCCGGACACCGGGCCCTGGGAGCCACAACCACCCAGGGTCGCGGGAGCTGCACCCGCCGGGCTGCGGGAGCCACCTCGCCGGGCTGCGGGAGCCACGTCCGCAGGGCTGCGGTAGCCATGTCCGCCGGGCTGCGGGAGCCACGTCGCCGGGCTGCGGTAGCCATGTCCGCCGGGCCCTGGGAGCCACAACCACCCACGGTCGCGGGAGCTGCACCCGCCGGGCCGCGGGAGCCACCTCCACCGGGCCGTTGGAGCCACAGCCGCTGGGTCGCAGGAGCACCTCCACCGGGCCGCGGGAGCGTACACCCCGCTTAACAGGTCACCCGGATAATGGCCCCATGGGAAAGTCCAAGGGCGGCCGGCGCAGACAGGCCGGTGCCGAGGCCGTCGTCGAGAGCGTCGACGGCGGGCTCGCCGAGCTGATACCCGACCGCGAGCGGGCCCGCGCCTGGACCCTGGTGATCGACGGAGCCCCGCAGTCCCACGTCGACCTGGACGACCCGGCGTACCTGTCCTTCGAGTACCAGCGCCGCCTCGGGCACGTGATCGACCTCGTCGCCCCGCCCGGCCGGCCCGTGCACGCCGTGCACCTCGGCGGCGGCGCCCTCACCCTGGCCCGCTACGTCGCCGCCACCCGGCCCCGCTCCACCCAGCAGGTCGTCGAACGGGACGGCACCCTCGTCCAACTGGTCCGCCGCGCGCTGCCGCTGGATCCGAACGCGCGCATACGCGTGCGCTCCACCGACGCCCGCGAAGGTCTCGCCAAAGTGCCGGACGGCTGGGCCGACCTCGTCATCACCGACGTGTTCAGCGGAGCCCGGACACCGGCCCACCTGACCTCGACCGAATTCCTCGACGACGTGCGCAGGGCCCTCAAGCCCGGCGGTGTCTACGCCGCCAACCTCGCAGACGGACCGCCGCTCACGCACCTGCGCGGCCAGATCGCCACCGCCGCCGCCCGTTTCGAGCGGCTCGCGCTGGTCGCGGATCCGGCGGTGCTGCGCGGCAAGCGCTTCGGGAACGCCGTCCTGGTCGCCTCCGACCACCCGCTGCCGACAGCCGAACTGACCCGCCTCGCCGCCTCCGACCCGCATCCCGCCCGGGTCGAGCACGGCAGGACGCTCACGGACTTCACGGGAGGGGCCGCGCCCGTCACGGACATCGCGGCCACTGCGTCGCCGGCGCCACCGGCGTCGGTCTTCAGATGACCGGCCGCGGCGCTCGGCCGAGAGGAGCGCAGCCGGCCGCCCGCGGCATTCAGTAGGTCCCGATCTCCACCCGCGGCGGCCCGTCGTGCCACGTGCAGAACACCGACACCCGGTCCGCGCCCGAGGAGAACTCCACGCGGATCCACGACTCCGTCTTCCACACCTGCATCGACCAGCCCGCCCCGGGCGTCGCCGAGACGAGCGAGGCGGAGGTCTTCCCGAGATCGAAGACCGCCCGGCCGCCGTCGGTGTCATAGCTCTTCACCCGGCCCGTGGCGGTGGGGGCGGCGCTGGGCGAGGGTGGGGGAGCGGGGCGCGGACTCCCGGCCGTGGACGCCGGGGGCTCGCTCGGCTCCCGCCGCTTCGGTGGAGGGGTCCGCTCCGGCGGCGTGGCCGCCGGCGCCTTCGGCTCCCGTGTGACCACGTCGGCGGCCTTGATGGGCAGCGCGCGCGGCGGATCGTAGGCCGTCCCCGTCATCACGGTGTGGACGCCCCACCACGACAGCGTGACCGCCGCGCCCGTGGCGAGCAGCCAGGCCAGTACGTGTACGAGTCCTCTGCGCATCGCGGGCCATACTGCCTCACGCGCCGAACGTGCCCCCCGCGATGTCCGCAAAAGGGGCCGTGCGGTGGTCCGTTGTCCCCAGCCGGGGAGTTGTCCACAGGCCCGCACCCGGCTGTTCGAGATGGCGTACGGTGCGGCGCATGGCAAGTGTGCTCGTGGTCGAGGACGACCAGTTCGTACGCTCGGCGCTGATCCGGCACCTGACCGACGCCTCACACACCGTGCGCAGCGTCGGTACGGCACTGGAGGCGCTGCGCGAGGTCGCCCATCTCCGTTTCGACGTGGTGATCCTGGACCTCGGACTGCCCGATCTCGACGGGTCCGAGGCCCTGAAGATGCTGCGCGGGATCACCGACGTGCCGGTGATCGTCGCCACGGCCCGGGACGACGAGACGGAGATCGTCCGGCTGCTGAACGCCGGGGCGGACGACTACCTGACCAAGCCCTTCTCGGTGGAGCACCTCTCGGCCCGCATGGCGGCCGTGCTGCGCCGCGCCCGCTCCGGCGCCGCGGAAGGGGAGCCGTCCCCCGTCATCCGGGTCGGCGGCCTGACCGTCGACCCGCTGCGCCGCCAGGCCGAGCTGGACGGCACCCGACTCGACCTCACCCGCCGCGAGTTCGACCTGCTCGCCTTCCTGGCCCGCAGGCCCGGCGTCGTCGTCCCGCGCAAGGAGCTGCTGGCCGAGGTGTGGCAGCAGTCCTACGGCGACGACCAGACCATCGACGTCCATCTGTCCTGGCTGCGCAGGAAACTGGGCGAGACGGCGGCCAGCCCGCGCTATCTGCACACCCTCCGGGGCGTCGGTGTGAAGCTCGAACCGCCGGGGGCGGGTGCTCCGCGATGAGGTGGGCCCTGGTCAAGGTGTCGCTGGCGGTGACCACCATGGTCGTGGTCGCTTTCGCGGTGCCGCTCGGACTCGTCATCCGCGAGATGGCCCGTGACCGCGCCTTCTCCAACGCCGAGCGGGAGGCCGCGGCCGTCGCCCCCGCCCTGTCCATCACCACCGACCGCGACCAGCTGGAGCGGGTCGTCGCCTCCGCCGGTTCCGACGCCGGGATGGCCGTGCACCTCCCGGCGGGCGACGGCCGGGAGGCCCTCGAACTGGGGCGGCGGCGCGCCGCCGAAGCCGACATCGCGGCCGTGCGGAAGCTGGGCCGCGCCTCCACCACCGGCGTCACGGGCGGCTCGACGCTGCTCCAGCCGGTCGCCCTCAGCACCGGCAAGATCGCGGTCGTCGAGGTGTACGTGCCGGAGTCCGACGTCACCAACGGCGTGGGCACGGCCTGGGCGGTGCTCGCCGCGGTCGGGGTGGCGCTGATCCTCGGCTCGGTCGCGGTCGCCGACCGGCTGGGCGTCCGCATGGTCCGGCCCGCGCAGCGCCTGGTCGAGGGGGCGCACGACCTGGGGGAGGGCCGGCTGGGGGCCCGCGTCCCCGAGCAGGGCCCGACCGAACTGCGGCTCGCGGCGGTCGCGTTCAACTCCATGGCCGACCAGGTCGTCCAGCTCCTGGCGAACGAGCGGGAGCTGGCGGCGGACCTGTCCCACCGGCTGCGGACGCCCCTGACCGTGCTGCGGCTCAACACCGCCTCGCTCGGTGAGGGACCGGCCGCCGACCAGACCCGCACCGCGGTCGAGCAGCTGGAGCGCGAGGTCGACACCATCATCCGTACGGCCCGGGAGGCCAAGCCGCAGACGGCCGCGGCCGGCCCGGGCGCCGGGTGCGACGCGGCCGAGGTGGTGCGGGAGCGGATGGCGTTCTGGTCGGCGCTCGCCGAGGACGAGGGCCGCAAGTGGCGGGTGGCCGGGGCCGACCGGCCGGTGCGCATACCCGTGGCGCGCGCCGACCTGGCCGCCGCGCTCGACGCGCTGCTCGGCAACGTCTTCCGGCACACCGCGGAGGGCACCGCCTTCGCCGTCGACGTGCACAACGGCGAGGACGCGGTGATCGTCCTCGTCTCCGACGCGGGCCCCGGCATACCCGACCCCGAGGCCGCGATGGCGCGCGGCCGCGGCTCCGGGAGCGACGGCTCGACCGGGCTCGGCCTGGACATCGTGCGCCGCCTGGCGGAGTCCACCGGCGGGGACGTACGGATCGGCTCCTCGGTGCTCGGCGGCACCGAGGTGCGCATCTGGATCCAGCTGGACGGCCGCGCACCGGCGACCGGAGGGCACCGGCAGCCGCGGCGCCGCCGCCCCGGCCGCCTCGCGGCCGTATACCACCGCTCGCGATCCCGCTGAGCGCTCCTGGTCCCGCTGAGCGCTCCCGGCGAGCTGTCTTCACGGGACGGTCACGTTTCGACAAATGAAGGGAACGACTCTTGACGCATGACCGGACATGCGGCTGTCATTGCGCCACCGTGTTCGGTCAAGTTGATTTCTGGTCGATTGCGACTGGATTTCACGCCACACCCTCGTGGCCGAACCCTGCCTTCAGGAGCCGTCCATGCACGACCTCTCGCCCTCCGGTTTCTCCCTCCCCGTCCCCAGCCGCCGCACCCTCCTGCGCGGCATGGGCGGCGCGGCCCTGCTCGGCGCCGGCATACCCCTGCTGAGCGCCTGCGGCGGCAGCGGCTCGTCCGCCGACCCGAAGACGGTCAGCCTCGGCTCCAACTCGTCCGACGCCGTGCCGAAGAAGGCGTTCGCGGAGATCTACGCCGCCTTCACCAAGAAGTCCGGCATCAAGGTCGATGTGAACACCAAGGACCACAACACGTTCCAGGAGCAGATCAACTCCTATCTTCAGGGCACGCCCGACGACGTGTTCACCTGGTTCGCCGGCTACCGCATGCAGTTCTTCGCCTCGAAGAAGCTGGCCACGCCGATCGACGACGTCTGGCAGAAGATCGCCGGCAACTTCCCCGAGGCGATGCAGAAGCTCAGCAAGGGCGAGGACGGCAAGTACTACTTCGTGCCGCTGTACACGTACCCGTGGGCGGTGTTCTACCGCAAGAGCGTCTTCAAGCAGCACGGCTACGAGGTCCCCACCACCTGGGACGACTTCATCGCCCTGTGCAAGCGGATGCAGAAGGACGGGCTGGTCCCGATCGCCTTCGGCGACAAGGACGCCTGGCCCGCGATGGGCACCTTCGACCAGATCAACTTCCGCACCAACGGCTACGACTTCCACGTCGAGCTGATGGCCGGCAAGGCGTCCTGGACCGACCCCAAGGTGCGCAAGGTCTTCGACCACTGGACGGAGATCCTGCCCTACCACCAGGAGGGCGCGGTGGGCCGCACCTGGCAGGACGCGGCGCAGACGCTGGTGGCCAAGAAGGCCGGCATGTACCTCCTGGGCACCTTCGTCGGTCAGCAGTTCACGAACAAGGCCGACCTGGACGACCTCGACTTCTTCGCCTTCCCGGAGATCGACCCGCAGTTCGGGCAGGACACCGTCGAAGCGCCGACCGACGGCTTCATGCTCTCCAAGGCCCCGAAGAACCGCGACGGCGCCGTCAAGCTCCTGGAGTACCTGGGCACCCCCGAGGCCGAGCAGATCTACCTCAAGGCCGACTCCAGCGTGGTGGCCGCCTCCACCAAGGCCGACACCTCCTCCTACACGGCGCTTCAGAAGAAGTCCTACGAGATGATCTCCGGCGCGAAGAGCCTCACCCAGTTCATGGACCGCGACTCCCGCCCGGACTTCACGTCCACGGTGATGCAGCCCGCGCTCCAGAACTTCATCCGCAACCCCAAGAACGTCGACAGCATCCTCTCGTCGATCGAACGCCAGAAGAAGACGATCTTCGCCTCCTCCTGACCGCCCACCGGAAACGGAGACTCGACGACTCGGATCCCCACATGACCGCCACTCCCGCGAAGGCTCCGGAGCCGGCCACCCAGCCGGCCCCGGGGCCCGCCCCCACGCCCCCGCCCGCCAAGGTGCCCCACGGGCACCGGCGTCTGCTCACCCGCCGCGACCGCCTCACGCTCGGCCTGATGGCGGGCGTGCCCACGATCCTGCACGTCGCCCTGGTGTGGCTGACGGCGCTGGCCTCGATCGCACTGGCCTTCACCACCTGGGACGGCATCGGCTTCGACTCCATCACGTGGGTCGGACTCCAGAACTTCAGGGAGCTGTTCACCAGCAACCCGCAGTTCTGGCCCGCCGTCGAGCACAACGTCATCTGGTTCGTGGTGCTCATCCTGCTGCCCACGCCCTTCGGCCTGTTCCTCGCCGTGCAGCTGGACAAGAAGATCCGCTTCAGCCGCGTCTACCAGACCGCGTTCTTCCTGCCGGTCGTGATGTCGCTGGCGGTCATCGGGTTCGTCTGGCAGCTGATCTACAACCCCGACACAGGCCTGATCAACAGCATCATCGGCGCCAACAAGCCCGGCCACTACATCGACTGGATCGGCGACCCGGACCTGAACCTGTGGGCCGTGCTCATCGCCGCGTCCTGGCGGCACGCCGGCTACATGATGATCCTCTACCTGGCCGGCCTGAAGAGCGTCGATCCCGCCCTGCGCGAGGCCTCCGCCCTGGACGGCGCCAACGAGTGGCAGACGTTCAAGAACGTCGTCTTCCCGACCCTGCGGCCCACCAACACCGTCGTCCTGGTCGTCACGATCATCGAGGCGCTGCGCGCCTTCGACTTGGTCTTCGTCTTCAACAAGGGCGCCCAGGGCACCGAACTGCTGTCGATCCTGGTGACGAACAACATCATCGGTGAGTCCAGCCGCATCGGATACGGCTCCGCGATCGCCGTCGTCCTGCTGGTGATCTCGCTCGCGGTGATCATCCCGTATCTGATCGCCACCTTCCGGAAGGAGCGGCGCGCATGAGCACCGTCAGCGCACCGGTCAAGCAGCGCACCCCGATCCGCCCCGCCCGGGTCCTGCTGCACGCCTTCCTCGTCGTCACGGCCCTGGCCTGGCTCGCACCCCTGCTGTGGGCCCTGCTCGCGGCGATGCGGCCGTACGCGGAGACCAGCACCAAGGGCTACGTCTCCTGGCCCGACAAGCTCACCTTCGACAACTTCACAGCCGCCTTCCAGCAGTCGGACATGCTGCACTACTTCGGCAACACGCTGCTGATCGCGGTCCCGGCCGTGCTGCTGACGCTGCTGCTGTCGTCGATGGTCGCCTTCTACGTCAGCCGCTTCGACTTCCGCCTCAACCTGTTCCTGCTGCTGGTCTTCACCGCCGGCAACCTGCTGCCCCAGCAGGTCATCATCACGCCGCTGTACCGGCTCTACCTGCTGATCGACCTGCCCGGCATCACCATGAGCGGCAAGCTGTACGACTCAGCGCTCGGCCTGGTGCTGATCCATGTGGCGTTCCAGTCCGGGTTCTGCGCGTTCGTGCTGAGCAACTACATGCGCTCGCTGCCGCACGAGCTGACCGAAGCCGCCCTGGTCGACGGCGCATCGGTGTGGCGGCTGTACTGGCAGATCGTGCTGCCCCTGTGCAAGCCGGCGATGGCCGCCCTCGCCACCCTGCTGTCCATCTGGATCTACAACGACTTCTTCTGGGCCATCGTCCTGATCTCCACCGGCGAGAACATGCCGATCACCTCGGCGCTCAACAACCTCTCCGGCCAGTACTTCACCGACCCCAACCTGGTCGCCGCCGGCGCCCTGCTCACCGCGATCCCCACTCTGATCGTCTACTTCGCGCTCCAGCGCCAGTTCGTCAGCGGCCTCACCCTCGGCGCCAACAAGGGCTGACGCTGTGGAGTCCACCGCAGGCCTGACGGCCTCCGGTGACCGCCTCTTCTGCGTGGTGCCCCGGGCGATCGATCACAGCCGCCGGGGACCCGGGCGGGGCGCGGCACTCCCCTAATCGTGCCGCGCCCCGCCCCCCGTCCCCCGTCGGTCAGACCGCCTCGGCCTCCGGCAGCGCCCCGGTCCGCGCCGCCCGGCCGTACCACCGGGCGCTCGTCTTCGGCGTCCGCTCCAGCGTCGCGTAGTCCACGTACACCGCGCCGAAGCGCTTGCCGTAGCCGTAGGACCACTCGAAGTTGTCCATCAGGGACCACAGGTAGTAGCCGCGGACGTCCGCGCCGTCGGCGATCGCCCGACGGACCGCCGACAGGTGGCCGTGGAGGTAGGCCACCCGCTCCGGGTCGTGCACGCGGCCGTCGGAGTCGATCTTGTCGTCGTAGGCCGCGCCGTTCTCCGTGATGTACAGCGGCAGGCCCGGTGCCTCCCCGGTATAGCGCATGATCAGCTCGTGCAGGCCGGTGGGGTCGATCGTCCAGCCCATCTCGGTGCGGTCGCCGGGCGTCTGGTGGAAGGCGACGTCGTCCGCGCCCGGCCACGGCGAGTGGTCGCTCGCCCCGTGCCCGTCGGCGCGCGGCGCCCGCACCGACGCGTCCGCCGCCGAAACCAGCGCGGGCGTGTAGTAGTTGAGGCCCAGCGCGTCCAGCGGCTGGTTGATCAGCTCCAGGTCGCCGTCGAGGACGTAGTCCCAGTCCGTGAGGCCGGCCGTCGCCACGTACAGCGACTCCGGGTACGCGCCGTGCAGCATCGGCCCGTGGAACACGCCGTTGGCCAGGTCGTCGATCCTCCGGGCCGCGGCCAGATCCGCCGGGTCCTGCGAAAGCGGCCGCACCACCGAGGAGTTGAGACTGACCGCGACCGCGTTGCGGGCCGGCATCACCGACCGCAGCGCGGACGCGCCCAGCCCGTGTGCCAGGTTCAGGTGGTGCGCGGCACGCAGCGAGGCCACCGGGTCCGTCCGGCCCGGAGCGTGCACCCCGGAGGCGTAACCCAGGAACGCGCTGCACCACGGCTCGTTGAGCGTGATCCACTGCTCCACCCGGTCGCCCAGCGCCTCGCCGACGATCTGCGCGTACTCCGCGAACCGGTACGCCGTGTCACGCTCGGGCCAGCCGCCCGCGTCCTCCAACTCCTGCGGCAGGTCCCAGTGGTAGAGGGTGACGGCCGGCTTGATGCCCTTGGACAGCAGCTCGTCCACCAGCCGCCGGTAGAAGTCCAGGCCCTTCTGCACGGCCGGGCCCCGGCCGGTCGGCTGCACCCGCGACCACGAGATGGAGAAGCGGTAGGCGCCCAGGCCCAGCTCCGCCATCAGCGCCACGTCGTCGCGGTAGCGGTGGTAGTGGTCGACAGCGATGTCACCGGTCTCACCACCGGCCGTCTTGCCCGGCGTATGGCTGAAGGTGTCCCAGATCGACGGCGTACGGCCGTCCTCCCGCACCGCGCCCTCGATCTGGTACGCGGACGTCGCCGCGCCCCACAGGAAGGCGGGCGGGAAGGTCACCGCGGTGGCCGGGTTCTCGGAGTCAGGCATGGAAGCGCTCCCAAAGGGGGTCGAGGAGACCGATGTCGGAGGGGGAAAGGGAGGAGGGAAGGGGGCCGGAGCGGCACTGACCCGGCCCCGGAGAGATCAGCCCTTGACGGCGCCCTGCATGATGCCGCCCACGATCTGCTTGCCGAAGATCGCGAAGACCAGCAGCAGCGGCAGTGTGCCCAGCAGGGCGCCTGCCATGATCAGGGACTGGTCGGGGGTGTAGCCGCGGCCCAGGCCCGCGACCGCGACCTGCACGGTCGGGTTGCCGGTCTGGGTCAGGACCAGGAAGGGCCACAGGAAGTCGTTCCAGGTCTGGACGAACATCAGCATGCCCAGGACGGCCATCGCAGGTCGCGCGGTCGGGAACACCACGTGCCACACCACCCGCCAGCTGCTCGCACCGTCCACCCGGGCCGCCTCGATGATCTCGTCCGGCAGCGCCTGGATCAGGTACTGCCGCATGAAGAACACACCGAACGCGCTGACCAGGGACGGGAAGATCACCGCCTGGAGCTGGTCCGTCCAGTCGAGCTTGGCGACCATCATGTACAGCGGGATGATGCTGAGCTGCGGCGGCACCATCATGGTGCCGATCACGATCAGCATCGCCGCACCGCGACCCTTGAAGCGCAGCTTGGCGAAGGCGAATCCGGCGATCGTCGAGAGAAACACGATGGTGAACGACGAAATGCCGGCCACCAGGGTGGTGTTGAAGAACGCCTCGCCCAGGTTGGCGTCCGTCCAGGCCACTTCGAGCTTGTCGAAGAGACCGGAGCCGAACCAGAACGGCGGCGGGGTCTGCGCAAGACGCTGGTTGTCGCGCGAGGCGGCGATCGCCGTCCACACCAGCGGGAACAGCGAGATGACGGTGAAGAGGGCGAGGATGACGTACGCCACCGGGCCGGCGTGCAGCTGTCCGCCCGCGCGGGCGGCCTTCATGCCACGAGACCGCTTCGGCGGCTCGGGGACCGCGTCGGCCGGGGGTTTCGTCAGAGTCGTCGTCACGGCCGGTTCTCCTTAGCTACTGGCGCGCAGCCGGCGCGAGATGACGTAGTTGACGACCCCGATCACGATGAGGATCAGGAACATCGTCCAGGCGATGGCGGAGGCGCGGCCCAGGTGCTGGTTGATCCAGCCCTGCTCGTACAGGTAGAGGCCGAGCGTCTGGAACTGGTGCTGGGATCCGCCGGAGGCGCCCTTGTTCGCGTCGAACAGCAGCGGCTCACCGAACACCTGCGAGGCGCCGATGGTCGACACCACGACCGTGAACAGGATCGTCGGACGCAGCGAGGGCAGCGTGACGTGGAGGAACTGCCGCCAGCGGCTGGCTCCGTCCAGTGCCGCCGACTCGTACAGGTCCTGCGGGATCGCCTGCATCGCGGCCAGGTAGATCAGCGCGTTGTAGCCCGTCCAGCGCCAGATGATGATGGTGGACACGGCGATCTGGGACGGCCACTTGTCGTTCTGCCAGTCGACGTGGTCGATGCCGACGGCGTTCAGCGCCCAGTTGATCATGCCGTAGTCGCGGCCGAAGAGCAGCACGAAGACCAGCGAGGCGGCGGCGATCGAGGTGGCGTAGGGGGCGAGCATCACCACGCGGTAGAAGGTGGAGCCGCGCAGCTTGTAGTTGAGGATGTGCGCCAGGCCCATGGCCATCAGCAGCTGCGGGACCGTGGAGATGATGCCGATGGTCAGGGTGTTCTTCGCCGCGTTCCAGAAGAAGTCGTCGTCGAAGATCCGGGTGTAGTTGCGCAGCCCGACCCAGTTCATGTCGGTCGGCGCGGTCAGCTCCACCTGGTGCAGCGAGGCCCAGCCGGTGTAGAGCAGCGGGAACAGGCCGAACGCGAGGAAGAGCAGGAAGAACGGCGAGACGAACGCGTACGGGCTCCACCGCATGTCGCGCTGCCAGCGGCGGGAGAGCCGGGCGCGTTTCTTCCTTGCCGCCTCCGCGTCGGCCGGCGGGCGGCCCGGGGCCGCGCCCCCCTCCTTCACGGGGGGCGCGGCGGTGTCGTGCCTGGTTGCCATTCCGGTCACTGGTCCAGGTTGTTGTCGATGGTCTTGACGGCCGTGTTCCACGCCTCCGCGGGCGACTTGCCCTGGGTGACGAGGATGACGCCGTTGTCCGTCAGGCCCTGCTGGATGATCTGGTCCTTCGGGCCGATCGTCTGCACCGGGCTGCTCTTGGCGGCAGCGGCGAAGATGGTGCCGATCGGCGCGTCACCGGTCATCTCGTTCTTGGCGTTCTTCACCGCCTCCGACTCGTAGGCGGCCGGGGTGCTCGGGAAGCTGCCCTGCACGGCGAAGAGCTTGGCCTGCTGCTCGGGTGCGGTCAGCCAGGCGGCCAGCTTCGCGGCTTCCTCGGCGTTCTTGCCGGACTTGGGAACCGCCAGGAAGGAACCGCCCCAGTTGCCGGACTTCGGCGACGCGGCCACGTCCCACTTGCCCTTGGCCTCCGGCTTCGACTTGCCCTTGATGTAGCCGAGCATCCACGGCGGGCAGGACATCGCGGCGAACTTGCTGTTGGCGATCGTGGTGTCCCAGGCGGGCTGGAACTGTGTCTGGTTTCCGATCAGTCCGTCCTCGGCCGCCTTGGCGGTGAGGTCGAAGGCGTCCTTCACGGCCGGGTTCGACTTGTAGATGACCTTGCCGGAGGAGTCGTAGAAGCGGTCCTTCTCACTGCTGAGGATGGCCTGGAGCAGACCGCCGGGGGAGTCGAGGAAGGTGGTGCCTTTCGGCGCCTTCTTCTTGTAGTCCTGGCCGACCTCGACCAGCTTGTTCCAGTCACCGGCCCACAGCTTGGCGACCTCCTCGCGGTCGGTGGGCAGACCGGCCTTCTCGAAGAGGTCCTTGCGGTAGCAGATGGCCATCGGGCCGACGTCCGTGCCCAGGCCGATCGTCTGACCGTCCTCGGTGGTGGCCTGCTGCCACTTCCAGTCCAGGTAGTCGCTCTTCTTGCCGTACTTGGAGAGGTCGAGCAGCTTGGCGGACTGGGTCTTGACGATCTCGGCGATGTTGCCGACTTCGACGCCCTGGATGTCCTGGAGGCCGCTGTTGGTGGTCAGGTGGTTGACCAGCGTGGGGTAGTAGTTCTCGTTCCGCTCGACGACCGTCTGCTGGATGTCGACGTCCGGGTGGAGCTTCTCGTACTCCTTGTAGAGGCCGGCCTCCTCGAACCCGAACGTGCCGAACAGTCCCAGGGTGATCTTGGTCTTGCCGCCGCTGTCGCCGTCTGCTGAGCCCGAGCCGCCGTTTCCGCCGTCGTCGGCACAGCCGGCCAGCAGCCCGGCGCCCAGCGACGCGACGGCCGCGACGACCATCGCCTTGCGGGCGGTTCGGATGCGTGCTCGCATGTCGTCCTCCTGTTGCCCTGACGTGCCGACCCCCCGGCCAACTGCATCGTCGGACCGTTTCACGCGCTGAAAGGCTCGGGCGGGGAACGTGCGGGTTGTGTATGTGTCAGGTAGTGTGGGAGCGCTCCCACCGGTGATGTGTTGAAGAGTCCCCGGTCGCGGCGGGGGTGTCAAGGGACCGGACACGGAGAGATGCGTTCAGTTATAGGGCTGTTAACTGGACCCGGAACGGGTTCGATTGAGGCCCGGGACAGCGATATCAAGCCGGTACGGACGCCGCTCGTACCGGCTTCTTCGGCCGAAGCGGAAGGCCGGGGCGCGGTGAGCCCTCGGCGGCCATCACAGGGCTGACGAGCCTGTTAAATTCCAGGCCAGTCGCAGAGTGCGGGCGTGGACGGGAAGGCGGAGCCCATGGCAACCCACGGAGCGCGGGGCCGAAGTGGTGGCCGGCCCACCCTCGAAGAGGTGGCGGCGCGCGCCGGTGTCGGCCGCGGCACCGTCTCGCGCGTGATCAACGGCTCGCCCCGGGTCAGCGACGCGACCCGCGCGGCCGTCGAGGCGGCGGTCGCGGAGCTCGGCTACGTCCCCAACACCGCGGCCCGCGCGCTGGCCGCCAACCGGACCGACGCGATCGCGCTGGTCGTGCCCGAGCCGGAGACCCGGTTCTTCGCGGAGCCGTACTTCTCGGACATGCTGAAGGGCGTCGGGGCCGCGCTGGCCGACACGGAGATGCAGCTGCTGCTGATCTTCGCGGGCAACGAGCGCGAACGCGCCCGCCTAGCCCAGTACCTGGCGGCCCACCGCGTGGACGGCGTCCTGCTGGTCTCGGTGCACGCGGACGACCCGCTGCCCGACCTGCTGGCCCAGCTGGAGATCCCGGCGGTGATCAGCGGCCCGCGTTCGTCGGCGGAGACCCTGCCGTCGGTCGACTCGGACAACTACGGCGGCGCACGCCAGGCCGTCGAGCACCTGCTGTCCCGGGGCCGGACGAGGGTGGCCCACATCACCGGCCGCCTCGACGTCTACGGCGCCCAGCGTCGTGTCGACGGCTACCGCGAGGCCATGAGCGACGCCGGGCACGGGGTGGACGAGGGGCTGATCGAGGCGGGGGACTTCACCGAGGAGGGCGGGTACCGGGCGATGACGGCTTTGCTGGAGCGCCACCCCGGCATCGACGCGGTCTTCGCCGCCTCCGACGTCACCGCGGCCGGCGCCCGCCGGGCGCTGCGCGACGCGGGCCGCCGCATCCCCGAGGACGTGGCGCTCGTCGGCTACGACGACTCCGCCATCGCCCGCCACATGGAACCGCCGCTGACCAGTGTCCGCCAGCCGATCGAGGAGATGGGCCGCCGGATGATAGACCTCCTCCTCACCGAGGTCGCCGACCGCCGCCCGCTCGCGTCCCGGGGCCTGGAACGCCGGCAGATGGTCCTGGCCACGGAGCTGGTGTCGCGGTCGTCGTCGTGACGCACCCCCGTTCCCGGAGGCCACGAGGTGCCCCGGCCCGAGCCGCATCCGCGGACGCCGGGTGACGTGTGCCGCGCCTTTCGCGAGCAGGGCTCGGGCTGCGTGTCGTGTTGGGCCCGGGGTGTTCCGCGCCTTCCGTGAGCAGGGCTCGGGCTGCGTGTCGTACGGGTCCGGCCGGCGAACGGCGAACGCCGGTTCGTGACGGAGGCGACGACCGTGCCGCGGCCGGGCGATCGCTCGACCGGGCCCGGACCCTCCACCGCTCGGTAGCCACCCGGCGATCGTCGCCCGGCTCCACCGCCCCGCCGCCCGCTCCGACGGGCCGGCGACGGCGACGCCGTGGCACTCCGGCGAGGTCCTCCACGACCCGACCCTGCGCCGCCGCGGCGGCCGCGCCCCTGGCCCGCTTCCGCGCCCGTCGCCCCGGTCCTGCACGTGACGGGGCCTTCCCCCGTCAACGCCGGTGACCTCCGGCTGATCGACCTCGACGAGTACCGCCCGTGCCCGTTCGCCCTGGGGGGCGGACCGCCTGCCGGGCTCGGGTCGCTACCGGGCGCCGGAGGAATGACGGCGCGGCTCCCGCATCGAACGCCGCACGGCGTCAGACGCCCCGAGCCGCGCCATCGCCTCCTCCCGGACGCGGGCCGAGGAACGCGCCTGGCGGGGCTCGGCGGACCAACTGGCCGTGCTGGACCGGGCCGTGCGGCCCGTCCGGGCGAATGATTCAGCACAGTGGGGGAGTTGGCTGCCACGCGGCGCCGGCCGGTGAGCCGAGGCCCGGGTGGCGCCGCAGGGCCTCCACTCCGTCGGGCACGAACAGCCTCGTCCGGAGTGCCTCCCCGAGCTCCGCCGCGCCGATCCAGCCGTGCCAGGCGATCGCGGACGGGTCGGGGGTGAGGGGCTCGGAGACGACGGCCTCGTGCACCGCGAGCCAGTACGGGCTGATCGCCCCCCGGCAGAGGAACTTGAAGACGAACCGCACCCGCGCCCGGACGCCCAGTTCCTCGGCCAGCTCCCGGGCCGCGGCATCCTCGTACGATTCGCCGACCTCGACGGCGCCGCCGATCAGCCAGTCGTAGTGCCCCGGGAACCTCGACACGTGCTCCGGCCTGCGATGCACCAGCACCCGCCCCAGTGGATCACGGCACACCGTGGTCGCGATGCGGTGCGGCCAGCCGTTGCGGATCGCCTCGTCCCGGTCGACCACCCCGAGCACCCGGTCCCGCTCGTCGACCCGTTCCACCGGCTCACGCATGGGCCCACGATCGCACGCGCTCAGACCCGGGCCGGCTCCGGCCGTCGCAACAGGTACACCGCCGCCGTCACGACCAGGACGGCCATGCAGGCGATGAACACCAGCCCCGCCCCCTCCAGGCCGATCGGACCGGTCAGCAGGCCGACGCCGATCACGGGCACGGAGATGCCCGTGTAGGCCACCACGAACAGGGTCGAGATCACGGCGGCGCGGCGGTGCCCGGGGGAGGCCGCGGCCACGTCGGCGAGGGCACCGCGGAACGCCAGCCCCTGGCCGACCCCGCCGACGAGCGCGCTGGCGACCAGCAGCGACATCAGGTCCCACCGCAGCGCGCCGGCGAGCAGCGCGAGACCGGCGAGGAGCCCTGCGCAGCCCAGCGGCAGGGAGCGCCGTACGCCGACCCGGCCGACCGCCAGTTGCCCGGCCGTCGAGGAGAAGAAGGCCAGCGCGACGATCAGCCCGCTCACGGCGTGGTCGTCCACGTGCAGGGACTCCGCGAGGAAGGCCGGGCTGACCGAGGTGAACACCCCGAACAGGGCGAACCCGACGAAGGAGGCGGTGGCGGCGGGGCCGAACACCGCGCGCACCTGCGGGGGCAGGACGGGCCGCTGCGGGCGCACGGCTCGCAGCGGCTGCCGTTCGCGGACCGTCTCCGCGAGCCACAGCAGGACGGCGGCCGAGGCGGCCACCAGGGCGAGGTGGGTGACGAACGGCAGATACAGCGGCCAGGGTGCGTACTCGGCGAGAAGCCCCGAAAGCAGGGGGCCGCAGCCCAGCCCGCCCATGTTGGCTGCCGTCGCCACGAACGTGGCCCGGGAGGTGCCGCCCTCGGGGGCCAGCTCCATCACGTACGCCGTGGCGGCCCCGGTGAACAGCCCGGCGGACAGCCCCGACAGCAGCCGCCCCGCGTAGAGCCAGCCGAGGCCGGTGGCGCACAGGAAACAGACGGCGCTCAGCGCCGCGAAGCCCAGGCCGCACAGCAGCACCGGTCGCCTGCCCACGGCGTCCGAGGCGTTGCCGACCAGCAGCAGCACACCGATCACGGCGAAGGCATAGAGGGCGTAGACCACGGTGACCGTCAGCTCGGAGAAGCCGAACTCGTCCTGGTAGAGGGGGTAGAGAGGCGTCGGCAGGGTGGTGCCGGCCATGCAGACGGCGAACACCGCCCCGCTGAGCACACACGCGCGCCATCCCGGGCGTCGACCGTCCATGGCGCCGACGGTAGCCAGATCGCCGCGCCGCTCCGGAGAGGCGCGCAAAAAGCTTCAGCCGGTGGCTTCTTCGCGAAGCCACCGGCTGATTACTCAGGGTGAGTGACGGGACTTGAACCCGCGGCATCCTGGACCACAACCAGGTGCTCTACCAGCTGAGCTACACCCACCATGACCGGCTTGGAGGTCAGTGACTTCCCTGACCGGCCGAGAAAAAGTGTACAGGGTCCGAAGGGGTGCTCGCGCCCGGCTTTCGCGGCGCCCCGTCGACGGGCCCCGGGTCCCCTTACTGAGCAGGCAGAACGTGCTTCGCCGCGATCGTCTTCGCGGTGTCCGAATCGGGCCCGGGCTGCGGGACGAACACGGCCTCGCGGTAGTACCGCAGCTCCGCGATCGACTCGCGGATGTCGGCGAGCGCACGGTGGTTGCCGTTCTTCTGCGGGCTGTTGAAGTACGCCCGCGGGTACCAGCGGCGCGCCAGCTCCTTGACCGACGACACGTCGACGATCCGGTAGTGGAGGTAGTTCTCCAGCGTCGGCATGTCGCGCAGCAGGAAGCCGCGGTCCGTGCCGACGGAGTTGCCGCACAGCGGGGCCTTGCCCGGCTCCTTGACGAACTCCCTCACGTACGTCAGGACCTGGTCCTCGGCGTCCTTCAGGGTGGTCCCGGCGGCCAGCTCTTCGAGCAGCCCGGAGGCCGTGTGCATCTGACGCACCACGTCCGGCATCGTCTCCAGCGCCTGCTCCGGCGGCCGGATGACGATGTCCACGCCCTCACCGAGCACGTTCAGCTCGGAGTCGGTCACGAGGGCGGCCACCTCGATGAGCGCGTCGTCCGACAGCGAGAGGCCGGTCATCTCGCAGTCGATCCACACCATGCGATCGTTCATGTGTCTAACCTTACGGCCCGCCGCTCCCGGCCGGGCCGCCCGTGCCGGGAAAGCCGAGGGGCCCGCGAGGAGACGTGCTCCTCGCGGGCCCCGGCTACCGGATCAGGGCGCGCTGCGCTGCCCGGGCAGGCTCGCCGACAGGGCCGGGGACTGGCCGACCGCGCTCGCCGCCGCCGTACGGCGGGACTGGAGCGGCACCGGGTGCTCCGGGTGGAGCGGGGCCGGTGCCTGGCCGGGCTGGCCCGGGTGCCCGGCGTGGCCCGGATGGCCCGGCATGCCGGAGCCGGGGCCGCCCGGAGCGCTCTCGGTCTCCTGGGGCCGCTCGCCCTGCGGACGCCGGGCGCGGTACGCCGCCCGGTACGCGGCCGGGGACGAGCCCAGCTGGCGGCGGAAGTGCCCGCGCAGGGCGACCGGCGACCGGAAGCCGCAGCGCCCCGCCACCTCGTCCACCGAGTAGTCCGACGTCTCCAGCAGGCGCTGCGCCTGGAGGACCCGCTGCGTGATCAGCCACTGCAACGGAGCGCTCCCGGTCAGTGAGCGGAAGCGGCGGTCGAACGTACGCCGGCTCATGTACGCGCGTGCCGCCAGGGTCTCCACGTCGAACTGTTCGTGGAGGTGCTCCAGCGCCCAGGCGACGACCTCGGCGAGCGGGTCGGCGCCGATCTCCTCCGGTAAAGACCTGTCGAGGTAGCGCTCCTGCCCGCCGCTGCGGCGCGGCGGCACGACGAGCCGCCTGGCCAGAGCCCCGGCCGCCTCGTTGCCGTGGTCCGTGCGCACGATGTGCAGGCACAGGTCGATGCCCGCGGCCGTGCCCGCCGACGTCAGCACGTCGCCGTCGTCGACGAACAGCTCACGCGGGTCCACGTGCACCGACGGGTAGCGCTTGGCCAGCGTCGGTGCGTACATCCAGTGGGTCGTCGCGGGGCGGCCGTCCAGCAGGCCCGCCGCCGCGAGGACGAAGGCGCCGGTGCACAGCCCGACGATGCGGGCGCCCTCCTCGTGGGCGCGGCGCAGCGCGTCGAGCGCCTCCTCCGGCGGCGGAGAAGTGATCGAACGCCAGGCCGGTACGACGACCGTGCCCGCGCGCGAGATCGCTTCCAGGCCATGTGGTGCGGTGAGTTCGAGTCCTCCGGTGGTCCGTAGCGGACCGTCCTCGCCCCCGCACACCAGTAGTCGGTAGCGCGGTACGCCGGCGTCCTGGCGGTCAACCCCGAACACCGACAGCGGTATGGAACTCTCGAAGATGGGGCCGCCGCTGAACAGCAGCACCGCGACGATCTCCTTGCGGCGTCGCCCGGAAAGTTTCCGGGCCGTGGCTTCCGGCGCGGCAGTGGAGTCGTGGCTCATACTGCTAAGCCCCCCTCGGTGGTCGCGGCTCCTCGGTTGTGTCGCTCCTGCACGTTTCCCCTCGGTCCTGCACGAGTCCCCCGCCGTAGACAGTCAAGATCGAATCTACTGTGTGCCGTGGTGCCGAAGTGGCCGGTTCACCACTCGGCGCATTGTCGACTTGGCAACTTGGCGTGAAGCATTCGATCACGAAGCGTTGCACTCGTGGGGCGTGCAGGGAAGTGCGCCTTGTCGCAGTGGCCAATCCACGTAGGGTGCGCAGACCCCCTGAGGCCCTTTCCGTGCAGGTCGAACGGGGTCCGGGGGGTGGGGGGAGTGGGGGATGCGCGGGGGCGTGAAGTTGGCTGAAAAGTGACGTGCGCGTGCGCGGAAACCGGTCAGCCGACCGGTGTATCTCCTCCGGTGTGCCGTCCGCCACGGTGGGACCCGGTTCCGGTGCGGTGGTGCCGGCCCCGGTGGGGTGCCCGGTCCTCGGCCGCGAGCCGGGCCGCGCCGCGCTCGGACTGGCGCAGCAGGACCCGGCAGGCGCCCGTGACGGCCGCCAGCCCGAGGGCCGTGCCGGCGGCGCCGGCCAAGGAGGCGCCGTAGCCGAGGAGGACCACCGGCACGAGCAGGCAGCTGAAGGCGGCCCAGCGAACCACATCCGTCGCGGTGTCCCGCGGCGGCGGGGTCGCGCGGTCCGCCTCGGCGGCGGGGCGGGGTCCGGACATGCGTGCTCCCTGTGGCGTGGCTCTCGGGGTTCAACGCGTGGCGGCTGCGTCGGTCACTGGCTGTCCCGGTCACCTTCGCCGGTCATTGAATCCCGTGCAAACCGCCTGTACAGGGCAGCAACCATTGCGTTACGGGCGGTGCCTCGTGCATGCTCCCTGGAACCCGCACGCACGGTGAGCGGGATCTGGGCTAAGGAGGCGTGCCGCCGTACCCTTGAGGGTATGGGGGTGGGAAGACCATTCCCGGACACAGCTCCGCCGCACACTGTTGTCCCCCATATAAGGATCACAACGCCGAGACAGCCATGGCCGGTCACGAATTCTTCGAACCCGCGGACCGCAAGCGGCCCGTCGCCGATCCCACGGCGGCCGAGCCCCTGGCGGCGGAAGAGCCACGCCAGTCCTGCGACCCCGCCTTCAAGCACGGGGTCGTCGTCGGCTTCGACGGCTCCACGTCCAGCGAGCGCGCCCTGGCGTACGCGATCGGCATGGCCCATCGCTCCGGGTCGGGCCTGATCATCGTGCACGTCGCCAACCGGCTGCCGACCACCGTGTGGGCCGGCTGCGAGCCGCCCGTGTTCGTGGACGTGCCGGACCACCGCACCGAGGTGCTCGGTCTGGAACTGGCCTGTGCGGACTACCTCGCCGAGGTGCCCTGGATCCTGGTCGAGCGCGGCGGTGACATCTGCCACGAACTCGAAGAGGTCGGCCGGGAGTACGAGGCCGACGCGATCGTCGTCGGCTCCACCCACGGCATCGTGGGGCGCATCTTCGGCTCGGTGGCGGGGCGGCTCGCCAAACGGGCACAGCGGCCCGTCATCGTCATCCCCTGACGCTTCCGAGCGGTAACTCCCTTTGTGCAGCGCGTAAATCTACTCACGCGTAGAGGTGTTTGTGCCCTTGTGAAGGGCATATACGGGACACCGCACAACTGCACATGCACGAAGGGAGCCCGCCGTGGACAAAGACGTCTCCGCGGGAAGCGGAATCACGACCGTGGCCGGTCGACTCGCCCTCGGAATCACCCTGTTGGCCTTCGGGCTGGGGCACACCGCCGTGATCGACGGTGTGACGGCCGCTGACGCCGTGTCAATCGCCCAGTACGTGGGCGGAGTCGCGCTCTTCGTCGCGGGGCTGGTGGCCCTGCGCGAGGGTGACTCCGTCGGGGGTACGGCGTTCTCGGTGCTCGGGGCGCTGTGGTTCACCTGGGCGGTGTCGGGGGGTGCCACCGGCAACGAGGCAGGTCTGTTCCTGTTGTTGTTCGCCCTGGTGGCGCTGTCTTTGACCCTCGCGGGCGGGGAGCAGCTCGGCCAGGTGATGTACGGGCTGCTCTTCGTGGCCCTGCTGCTCATGGCGATCGCCGAGTTCGCCGGCAACGACGGACTCGCCAAGGTGGGTGGGTGGTTCGCCGTGGCCTCGGGCGCCGTGGCCTGGTACGCGGCCACCGCGGCGTTGGCGCACTGGCCGACGGTGCTTCCGCGGCGTGCTGCGGGCCGGGGTGTGACGGCCACCGGTTAGCTGCGCCGGCTGGGGAGTTGGGCGGCTTCCCGGCGATGAAAACGGACCCCCTGTGCTTTGGTGGCAGCACGTGGGGGTCCGTCCTCATGGTTCGGCCTGTGCAGGTGCGTTGGGGTTGCTCGCGCAGTTCCCCGCGCCCCTGAAAAGAAGGCCTCTACTCAACCGTCACCGACTTGGCGAGGTTCCTCGGCTTGTCGATGTCGCGGCCGAGGGCCAACGCGGTGTGGTACGCGAGGAGCTGGAGCGGGATGCCCATCAGGATCGGGTCCAGCTCGTCCTCGTTCTTCGGGACGACGATCGTCTCGTCGGCCTTCTCCTGGTGCTGGTGGGCGACCGCGAGGATCTTGCCGCTGCGGGCCTTGATCTCCTCCATGGCGGCGCGGTTCTTCTCCAGGAGGTCGTCGTCGGGGACGATCGCGACCGTCGGGAGGGCCGGCTCGATCAGGGCCAGCGGGCCGTGCTTCAGCTCCGAGGCGGGGTAGGCCTCGGCGTGGATGTACGAGACCTCCTTGAGCTTCAGGGACGCCTCGCGGGCCACGGGGTAGCCCCGGACGCGGCCGATGAAGAGCATCGAGCGGGCCTCGGCGAACTCCAGGGCCAGCTTCTTGACGTCCTCCTCGTGCTCCATGATCTCGGCGATCTGCGCGGGCAGCTTGCGCAGCCCCTCGATGATCCGCTTGCCGTCCCGGACCGACAGGTCGCGGGTGCGGCCCAGGTGCAGGGCGAGCAGGGCGAAGGCCACCGTGGTGTTGGTGAAGCACTTGGTGGAGACGACGCAGACCTCGGGGCCCGCGTGGACGTAGATGCCGCCGTCGGCCTCACGGGCGATCGCGGAGCCGACCACGTTCACCACGCCCAGGACGCGCGCGCCCTTGCGCTTGAGCTCCTGCACGGCGGCCAGCACGTCGTAGGTCTCGCCCGACTGGGAGACCGCGACGTAGAGGGTGTCGGGGTCGACGACCGCGTTGCGGTAGCGGAACTCCGAGGCCGGCTCGGCGTCGGCGGGGATGCGGGCCAGCTCCTCGATCATCTGGGCGCCGATCATGCCCGCGTGGTACGAGGTGCCGCAGCCGAGGATCTTCACGCGGCGGATCCGCCGGGCCTCGCGGGCGTCCAGGTTCAGGCCGCCCAGGTGCACGGTGGAGAAGCGGTCGTCGATGCGGCCGCGCAGCACGCGGTCCACGGCGTCGGCCTGCTCGTGGATCTCCTTGTGCATGTAGGTGTCGTGGCCGCCCATGTCGTAGGAGGCGGCCTCCCACTCGACCGTGGTGGGCTCCGCCGTGGTGCGGGTGCCCTCCGTGGTGTAGGTGCGGAAGTCGTCGGCCTTGAGGGTGGCCATCTCGCCGTCGTCGAGGGTGACGATCTGGCGGGTGTGGGCGACCAGCGCGGCGATGTCGGAGGCGACGAACATCTCCTTCTCGCCGATGCCGAGGACGACCGGGGAGCCGTTGCGGGCGACGACGATCCGGTCGGGGAAGTCGGCGTGCATGACGGCGATGCCGTACGTGCCCTCGACGAGCCGGAGGGTCTCGCGGACCTTGTCCTCCAGCTTGGTCGCCTGCGAGCGGGCGACGAGGTGGGTGAGGACCTCGGTGTCGGTCTCGGAGAGGAACTCGACGCCGTCCGCCTCCAGCTTGCGGCGCAGGTCGGAGGCGTTGTCGATGATGCCGTTGTGCACGACGGCGACCTTGTTGTCGGCCGACATGTGCGGGTGGGCGTTGACGTCGGACGGGGCGCCGTGGGTCGCCCAGCGGGTGTGGGCGATGCCGGTCGTGCCCTTGAAGCGGGCCGGGACCTTGGCTTCCAGGTCGCGGACGCGGCCCTTGGCCTTGACCATCTTCAGACCGGACGCCTTCGGGGACGTGACGACGATGCCCGCGGAGTCGTAGCCGCGGTACTCCAGCCGCTGGAGCCCCTCCAGGAGGAGGGGCGCGACGTCACGCTTCCCGATGTAACCGACGATTCCGCACATATATACGTATTCCTAGCCGTAGACGATGCGCCGCAGCTGCCGGAGCGAGAGCTCCGGCGGGGCCACCGCGCGGTACTTGAGGTCCGCCTCGATCCGTTCGAAGATCGCCGCGTTCACCAGGCCCTGGGCCTGGAGCTCGCGATGGCGGCGACGGACGTACTCCTCGGTCGTCTCGTCGAAGTAGGCGAGCACGTCCTGGATCACACGCAGCGCCTCGCCCCGCCCGAGGGCGGTGGACCGCGTCAGATGATCAACGAGTTCGTCGTGCACTCGCTAGATCCTGGAGTACCGGCGAAGCTTTCGCAAGAATTCTGCCCGATTTCGGGCAAGCGCCTGTGGGGAGCGCTTGGGGGAACGTTGAACGTGTCATGAGGGCTTGTTCGTGCAGCGTCCACCGGACGTCCGGCGTCCCGTTGCCCGAGGCGTCGATTTTTGGACGCCATGGACACTCCTCGTATGGGCGTACCCGAGCGGCTCGCCGAGCGCATGAGCATGGCCGAGCAGCACGAGTACCTGCGCGCCAGGTTCTCCCGGCGCACGATGATCAGAGGCGGTGCCGTCACGCTCGGCGCCGTCGCGGGTGGCGCCTTCGTACCCGGCGCCACCGCACAGGCCGCTGTGCCGACCACCCGCACCGCCCCGGCGACCGCATCCGTCGACGGCGCTCTCGTCGCCCCCTTCGGCCGCCACCTCGCCTACGGCACCGACCCGCGCACGGAGATGACCGTCTCCTGGCAGGTCCCCGTCGCCGTCAAGAAGCCGTTCATCCGGATCGGCGCCCACCCCTGGGACCTCTCCCGCAAGCTCGACGCCGAGGTCCGCACCCTCTTCACACCGGCCGGTGTCGGCGCGAGCGGCAACCACACCCAGTACTACGTCCACGCCAGACTGACCCACCTGCGCCCGGGCCGGACCTACTACTACGGCGTCGGCCACCAGGGCTTCGATCCGGCCGCACCCCACCTGCTGGGCACCCTCGGCACCTTCACCACCGCCCCCGCGCACAAGGAGCCGTTCACCTTCACGGCCTTCGGCGACGAGGGCGTCAGCTACCACGCGCTCGCCAACAACAGCCTCCTGCTCGGCCAGAACCCGGCCTTCCACCTGCACGCGGGCGACATCGCCTACGGTGACCCGGCCGGCCAGGGCAGGACCGACGACACCGGGTTCGACTCGCGGATCTGGGACCAGTTCCTCGCCCAGACGGAGTCCGTCGCCAAGTCCGTGCCGTGGATGCCCGCCTACGGCAACCACGACATGGAGGCCTGGTACTCGCCCAACGGCTACGGCGGCGAGGAGGCCCGCTGGACCCTCCCGGACAACGGCCCCGACAAGAAGAACCTGCCGGGCGTCTACTCCTTCGTCCACGGCAACACGGCGATCATCTCGCTCGACGCCAACGACATCTCCTTCGAGATCCCGGCCAACCTCGGCATCTCCGGCGGCACCCAGACCACGTGGCTGGAGACGCAGCTCAAGAAGTACCGGGCCGCGCACGACATCGACTTCATCGTCGTGTTCTTCCACCACTGCGCCTACTGCACCTCCACCTCCCACGCCTCCGAGGGCGGGGTCCGGCAGGAGTGGGTGCCGCTGTTCGAGAAGTACACGGTGGACCTGGTGATCAACGGCCACAACCACCAGTACGAGCGCACCGACGTGATCAAGGGCGACAAGGTCACCAAGAAGCTCCCGATCGGCGGCACGGCCTACCCCGAGACCGAGGGCGTGGTCTACGTGACGGCCGGTGCGGCCGGGCGCAGCCTCTACGCCTTCAGCGCCCCGCTGTCGTACGAGGGAAACGAGCACGACGTGGAGTCCGTCGCCTCGTTCGTCAACGTCAAGGGCGGCAAGCAGAACGAGACCGTCGCCTGGTCGCGGGTGCGCTACCTCGACTACTCCTTCCTGCGCGTGGACGTCGCACCCGCGCCGAAGGGGCGCCTGGCCACGCTCACGGTGCGCGGCATCGCCGAGAACGGTGACCAGGTCGACCACTTCACGGTGGCCCGCCGGGCGAAGTAGGCGCACGTCGAAGTAGGCGCGCGTCCTACATCCGCTTGAGGACCGCCTGCTTGGCCAAGGAGAACTCCTCGTCCGTCAGCACGCCCGAGCGGTGCAGTTCACCGAGCTCGCGCAGGCGGCGCAGCAGGGCGTCGTGATCGTCCTCGGGGGACGCGACCGGAGCGGAAGGCGGTTCCGGTAGCGCGTCCGCCGGATCGTCGTCGGCGGCCCGGGCCGGGTGCGGAAGCCTGGCCTGGACCGCCGCCGCGACCAGCGCCATCAGCGGGTCCTTCTTGAACCCCCAGAGCTCCACGGCGTTGGGGTCGTACTTGGGCGGGGTCTTGGTGGGCGCGTGCCGCACGGTGAAGCGCAGGTGGCCGTTGTCCAGGCCGGCCGCCGGGTGCCACTCCACGCCCGTGATGTCGGCCAGCGCGAGCGTGCGGGCGCCGGCGGCGGCCTTGGCGTCCTCCGTCTTCCAGTTCCACTCCAGGCGTATGCGTTCGCCGTCGAAACCGGCGGTGCCGTCCCCGGCGGAGACCGACAGGGGGACGGAGGGGCCCGGCAGCAGGTACGCGTCGACCGGCCCGGCCGGGACCTGGTCGAGGAGCAGGGCGCTGCGGACCTCGTCCACGAAGTACTCGGCGACGCCGTAGCGGTCGGACTCCACGATCAGCTGGTACGGGTCGTGGGGCTCGGTGAGCCGGCCGCCCGTGGCGTGCAGCAGCGGGTCGGCGCCGTCGCGCAGCCGCAGCCTGAGCCGCCCGGCCTTCTTGCCCTGCTCCAGCGAGATGCCGGCCAATGCCCGTAACGGGACGACCAGTTCACCCAATTCTCTGCGCAACAGACTGACGTTCTTGTCCCGTCCTGGGGTCAGCCGCAGCGCGTCCCCGTCGAAGGCCCATGTGCCGTCCTTTTGGATGATCTCCGCCATAGGGTGGATTGTTCCACCCGACTCACGAGAGAGTGGTCCAGACCTCTTGGAGCTCAACGGCTCGTGAAGGGACACGCTCGTGAGAGATGGCCGTGTGAGACAGCACCGCAGAACGCTCCGCCTGCTCGGCTCCCTGCTGCTGGTCGCGATGGCCGCCCCGGTCACCGGGGCCGCGCCCGCACCGCAGGCATCCCCGACCCCGCTCGACCGGGTCGTCCCCGCGCCCGCATCGGCCGACCCGGGCGGATCCCCGTACCGGATCACCCGCGGCACCCACATCCGCGTCGACGGTTCCCGCGAGGCCCGGGGCGTCGCCGAGTACCTCGCGAGGATCCTGCGCCCCTCGACCGGTTACCGCCTCCCCGTCACCGACCAGGGCGCGGGTGGCATCCGGTTCCGCATCGCCGAGGGCCCCTTCGGCGCCGAGGGCTACCGGCTCGACAGCGGCCGGGGCGGCGTCACCATCACCGCCGCCCGGCCCGCCGGCCTCTTCCACGGCGTGCAGACCCTGCGCCAGCTCCTGCCCTCGGCCGTCGAGAAGGACTCCGGCCAGCCCGGCCCCTGGCTCGTCGCGGGCGGCACGATCACGGACACCCCGCGCTACGGCTGGCGCGGCGCCATGCTCGACGTCTCCCGGCACTTCTTCACCGTCGAGCAGGTCAAGCGCTACATCGACCAGCTCGCCCTCTACAAGATCAACAAACTGCATCTGCACCTCAGCGACGACCAGGGCTGGCGCATCGCCATCGACTCCTGGCCGCGGCTGGCCACGTACGGCGGTTCCACGGAGGTCGGTGGCGGCCCCGGCGGCTTCTACACCAAGGCCGACTACAAGGAGATCGTGCGGTACGCCGCCTCCCGCTACCTGGAGGTCGTGCCCGAGATCGACATGCCCGGGCACACCAACGCGGCGCTGGCTTCGTACGCCGACCTGAACTGCGACGGCGTCGCACCGCCGCTCTACACCGGCACCGAGGTCGGCTTCAGCTCGCTGTGCGTCGGCAAGGACATCACGTACGACTTCGTGGACGACGTGATCCGGGAGATCGCCGCGCTCACACCCGGCAGGTACCTCCACATCGGAGGCGACGAGGCGCACTCCACCAGCCATGAGGACTACGTGACGTTCATGGACCGGGTGCAGCCGATCGTCGCGAAGTACGGCAAGACCGTGGTCGGGTGGCACCAGCTCACCGGGGCGACCCCGGCGAAGGGGGCTCTCGCGCAGTACTGGGGGCTGGACGGCACCGGTGCGGAGGAGAAGGCGCGGGTGGTGAAGGCCGCGCAGAGCGGGACGGGGCTGATTCTGTCTCCGGCGGACCGGGTGTACCTCGACATGAAGTACACGAAGGAGACGCCGCTGGGGTTGTCCTGGGCGGGGTACGTCGAGGTGCGGCGGTCCTACGACTGGGATCCCGGGGCGTATCTGCCGGGGGTGCCGGGGGGTGCGGTGCGGGGGGTCGAGGCGCCGATGTGGTCGGAGACGCTGGAGAACTCCGGGCATATCGAGTTCATGGCTTTTCCGAGGCTGCCCGGGGTTGCCGAGCTGGGGTGGTCGCCGGCGGCTTCTCTCGACTGGGAGCGGTACAAGGTGCGGCTTGCTGCGCAGGCTGAGCGGTGGGATGCGCTGGGGATGGAGTGGTATCGGTCGCCGCAGGTTCCGTGGGGTGCGGGCGGGCGGTGATGTGCCTGCGGGCCGGAGGGGGCTGGTCGCGCAGTTCCCCGCGCCCCTGAAGGATTGCGCAGTTTCCCGCGCCCCTGAAGGATTGCGCAGTTCCCCGCGCCCCTGAAGATCGTGCAGTTCCCCGTGCTCCTGAAGGGCGCCCCATGCAAGCAAGATGACGCGCACCCCGGAGGACCGTACTCCGGGGTGCGCGTCTGTCTGTGAGGTCAGAGGTCCGCTATCGGGTTCCTCAGGCTGCCCACCAGCTGGAGGGCGCCGGACGGGTCCGACAGGTCGACCATCTGTTCGTTGTTGCGGAGCTGGAGGCGGTTGAGGCAGGAGAGGGCGAACTCGGGGGCGAACATGTCGTACTGCTGGAACCTGTCGGCGAGTTCGGGCTTCGACTCCTGGTAGGCGCGGGTGACGTCCGCGACCGTGCGCCAGAAGTCGTCCTCCGCCAGGACGCCCTCGGCGGCGAGGTTCGCCGCGAGGAAGCGGAAGAAGCAGTCGAAGACGTCCGTGAAGATCGACAGGAGCTTCTTGTCCTCCGGGACCTCCACGCGCAGCCGCTCCACCGTCGGCGGCAGCACGGCGTCCGGGTCCATCACCGCGATCTCCTCGGCGATGTCCTTGTAGATCGCCCGCTGCACGACTCCGTCCTTCAGCACCAGGATGACGTTCTCCCCGTGCGGCATGAACACCAGGTCGTAGGCGTAGAAGCTGTGGAGCAGGGGCGTGAAGTAGGCCTGGAGGTAGCGGCGCAGCCACTCCTTCGGGGCGAGGCCCGACTGCTCGATCAGCGCGCCCGCGACCGACGCCCCCTGGTGGTCGACGTGGACCAGGGACGCCATGGTGGCCAGGGACTCGCCCTCCTCCAGGGACGGCACCGGGCTCTCCCGCCACAGCGCGGCGAGCATCTTGCGGTACGGCGAGTAGCGGTCCGTCGCCTGCTCGTACTCCAGGTGCCGGTAGCCGACGGCCGCCCGCTCGCGGATGATCGACAGGCCGGTGGACCGCAGCACCGGGTCGCCCTCGATGAGCTGGGCCAGCCAGTCGTTGATGGCCGGCGTGGCTTCCATGTAGGCCGCCGACAGGCCCCGCATGAAGCCCATGTTGATGACCGACAGGGCCGTTTTGACGTAGTGCTTCTCGGGGCTGGTCCGGTTGAAGAAGGTCCGGATGGACTGCTGGGCCAGGTACTCGTCGTCGCCCTCGCCCAGGCACACCAGGTGCCTGCGGGCGACCTCGGCGGCGAAGGTGACGCTGAGCTTGTTCCACCACTGCCAGGGGTGGACCGGGATGAGGAGGTAGTCGGCCGGGTCGAGGTCCTGCTCGCGCAGGACTCCGTGGAAGCGCTCGACGGTCTCCGCGCCCAGCTCCTCGCGCAGGAACGACTCGTACTCGATGCCGGCACCGGCCGTGAACGCGGCACGCGAGCGGTGCGCGGCCAGCCACACCAGGCGGACCGGGCTCGCCGTCTCCGGCGCGTAGGCCAGGTACTCGTGGATGCCGAAGCCGAGCCGCCCGTTGTTGGCCACGAAGCACGGGTGGCCCTCGGTCATGCCGGTCTCGATGGCCTGGAAGTCACCGCGGGCGAGTTCGGCCGCCGTGATGTCCGGCTTGGTGAGCTTGTAGCAGGTGCCGGAGAGGGTGGAGGAGATCTCCTCCAGGTAGACCGGCAGGATGTCGTCGCTCAGGCCGAGGGACTTCTGGAGCTCGATGAAGAAGTCCAGTGCGGCGAGCGGGAGTTCGGAGCCGTCCCGGTGACGGGTGATCGACTCGGCGTCCACCTGCCAGTGGTCCAGGGCCCGGCGGGCGGCCGAGAAGCGGTAGCTCGTCAGGCCGTCGTCGCTGCGGACGACGTACTGCTTGCCGTCCTCCTCGGGGGTGATCAGCCGCTCGTGCGCGAACTCGGCGAGGGCCTTGCGGATCAGGAGGCGGTTGGCCCGCGCCCAGCGGTGGGGGGACAGATGCGCTACGGCGTCGGACAGGGTCATACGGCTACTCCTCGGGCGGCCAGGAACTGTGCGCGCGTGCAGAAGCTCAGCAGCGCGCGCTTCTCCGGCTTGTCGATCTCACGCTCGGGCACGAAGCCGACGGCCTCGTTGAGCGCGTGGACGGCCTTGTTGCTCACGTCGGGCTCCACCACGACTCGGCGGGTGCGCGGGTCGGCGAACAGCTCGTCCATCACGGCGGTGATGACGGCCTTGGTGAAACCGTGGATCGGGCGGTCGGTCGGTGCGACCAGGAAGTGCATGCCGACGTCGCCGGGCTCCGGGTCGTACAGGCCTTCCAGCTCGACGTACCGGGGGTCGTACTTCTCCATCAGGAACGCGGGCCGGCCCTCGTGCAGGCCGATGAAGGCGTCGTGGTGCTCGTGCGCGGCGATCCGCATGTACTCGCGTTCGACGTCCTGGAGTTTCGCGTCCTGCATCATCCAGTAGGCCGCTTTGGGGTGGGTGACCCAGGAGTGCAGCAGCTCGGCGTCCTTCAGCGGGTCGAGCGGGCGCACGGTGAGCGTTCCGATGCCGGTGGCGCTCATACGGCGAACTCCTGGAACGCGATCGTCTTCTCCACCGGGTAGTACTCGCTGCCGAGCAGCTCGCGGATGATGTACGCGTTGCGGTACGGGCCCATGCCCAGGTCCGGGCTGGTGATGCTGTGCGTGTGGACGCCGGCGTTCTGAAGGAAGATCCCCCGGCCGGTGACGTCGATCGCGTAGTTGCGGGCGACGTCGAAGTTGCCCCGCGCGTCGTAGACCAGGCGGTCCTTGACGGGGGCCAGGAACTCCGGCTCGGCGTACCGGTAGCCGGTCGCCAGGACCAGGCCCTGCGAGTCCAGCTCGAACTCCTTGCCCTGCTCCTCCTGGCGGAAGCCGAGCGTGTACGTGCCGTTCTCGTAACGTGCGCTGGTCAGGGCGGAGTTGGTGAGCAGCCGCGTGGGCACCGGACCGCCGAGGTTCTTCTGGTAGAGCAGGTCGAAGATCTCGTTGATCAGGTCGCCGTCGATGCCCTTGAACAGGCCCTTCTGCTCGGCCGTGAGGCGGTAGCGGGTCGCTTCCGGCAGCTCACGGAAGTAGTCGACGTACTCCGGGGACGTCATCTCCAGCGTGAGCTTGGTGTACTCCAGCGGGAAGAAGCGCGGGGAGCGGGTGACCCAGTTCAGCCGGTAGCCGTGGACGTCGATCTCGCTGAGCAGGTCGTAGTAGATCTCGGCGGCCGACTGGCCCGAGCCGACCAGGGTGATCGAGTCCTTCTTCTGAAGCTCCGCCTTGCTGTCCAGGTAGCGGGAGTTGTGCAGGAAGTCGCCGCCCAGGCCCTGGCAGGCCTCGGGTATGTGGGGCGGGGTGCCGGTGCCGAGGACCAGGTGACGGGCCCGGTAGGTGTCGCCGGCGGTGGTCCGTACGACGTACAGCTCGTCCTCGTACGTCACCTCGGTGACCGTCGTGCCGAAGCGGACGCTGCTCAGTTTGCCCGCGGCCCAGCGGCAGTAGTCGTCGTACTCGACGCGCAGCGGGTAGAAGTTCTCGCGGATGTAGAACGAGTAGAGCCGGCCCTTCTCCTTCAGGTAGTTCAGGAACGAGTACGGGGACGTCGGGTCGGCGAGGGTGACCAGGTCCGACATGAACGGCGTCTGGAGGTGGGCGCCGTCGAGGAACATCCCCGCGTGCCACTCGAAGTCGGGCTTCGACTCCAGGAAGACGCCGTCGAGTGCGTCGATCGGCTCGGTCAGGCAGGCCAGGCCGAGGTTGAAGGGGCCGAGCCCGATCCCCACGAAGTCGTGGATTGCGGTCGGGTTGTCAGGACGCGCGGTCAAGGGACTCTCCCAGGTACTGCTCGGCGTGGCCGGCGATCAGGTCGAGGACGGCGGCGATGTCGGACGCCTGCGTCTCGGGGTTGAGCAGGGTGAACTTCAGGTAGTGGCGGCCGCCGACCTTGGTGCCCGCGACGATGGCGTCACCGGAGGCGAACAGGGCCTTGCGGGCGTAGAGGTTGGCGCGGTCGATCTCGGCGGGGTCGGTGACGGCCGACGGGATGTAGCGGAAGACCAGTGTCGACAGGCTCGGCTCCACGACGACGTCGAAGCGCGGGTCGGCGGCGATCAGCTTCCAGCCCTCCCGGGCCAGGTCGCACACCTCGTCGAAGAGCTGCCCGATGCCGTCGGCACCCATGGTCCGCAGGGTCATCCACAGCTTGAGGGCGTCGAAGCGGCGGGTGGTCTGGAGGGACTTGTCCACCTGGTTGGGGATGCGCTCCTCCACCATGCGGCGCGGATTGAGGTACTCGGCGTGATAGGTGGCGTGGCGCAGCGTGGCGGCGTCCCGCACGAGCACGGCCGAGGAACTCACCGGCTGGAAGAAGGACTTGTGGTAGTCGACGGTGACCGAGTCGGCACGCTCGATGCCGCTGATGCGGTCCCGGTGCTTCAGGGAGGCCAGCAGGCCGCAGCCGTAGGCGGCGTCGACATGCATCCAGGTGCCGAACTGCTCGCACAGCTCGGCGATCTCGGGCAGCGGGTCGATGGAGCCGAAGTCGGTGGTGCCGGCGGTGGCGACGACGGCCATGGGGACGAGGCCGTCCTGCGCGCAGCGCTCCAGCTCGCGGGCGAGCGCGACGGTCTGCATGCGCTTGTCGTGGTCGACGGGTATGGAGACCACGGCGTCCTGGCCGAGGCCGAGCAGCTTCGCGGACTTCTTCACACTGAAGTGGCTGACCTCGGAGGCGAAGATGCGCAGGTCGGCGAGGTCGTTGCTCTTGGCCTCCTCGCGGGCGAGCAGCAGCGCCTGGAGGTTGGACTGGGTGCCGCCGGAGGTGAACACGCCGTCGGCGGCGGGGCCGAGGCCGATGCGGTCGGTCGTCCAGTCGATCAGTTTCCGCTCGATGAGCGTGCCGCCGGCCGACTGGTCCCAGGTGTCCAGCGAGGAGTTGACGGCGGACAGCACTGCCTCGCCGAGCACGGCCGGGATGACGACCGGGCAGTTGAGGTGGGCCAGGTAGCGGGGGTGGTGGAAGTAGATCGCGTCCCGGAGGTAGACGTCCTCCAGTTCGTCGAGCACCGCCGTGGTGTCGTGCAGCGGCTGGTCGAGGTCGATCCCGTCGATGCGCGGGGCGAGGGCGTCGACGGTGATGCCGGTGAACGGCCGGTCGGTGGTGGCGAGTTTGGCGGCCACCCGCTCGACTCCGTCGGTCACGGAGCGGCGGTACTGCTCCGCGGTGGTGTCGTTGAGCAGGTGCGAGCGCATGTGGGGGTCCTCCGGTGGGGACAGTCCGGTGTGGGACGGGATGGGCTGGTCTCCGGCGTCCAGAACTTAGGTAAGCCTAACCTAACTTGTTTGAGCGAAGGGCAGGCCCTGCCGTGACTGTGGTCACTCGTGTCACTTCAGCGCCGGTGAGCTGCGGCTACGCCTCCGCCCGCAGCTGCTCCTCGCTCACGCCGCGGCGCCAGTAGCCGACGAACGTCACCCTGCGGCGGTCGATGCCGCGCTCGCGCACGAAGTGCCGGCGCAGCTCCTTCACGCACCCGGACTCGCCGGCGATCCAGACGTACGGCCGCTCGGCGGACGGCAGATGGGCGGCGCGGAGGGCGTCGAGGGCCATGGGAGCCCCCTCGGTGGCCCGTTCCTCCCTGACGAGCCAGGTGATCTCGGCGTCGGCCTCGGTCACCAGGTCCTGGATGTCGCCGGCGTGCGGGACCTCCAGGAAGACCCGGGCGCGGGTGCCGGACGGCAGTGCCTCGACGATGGCCGATGCGGCGGGGACGGCGGTCTCGTCGCCCCAGACGACGACGAGGTCGGTGTCCCCGGGCGGCCGGAAGCGGATCGCCCGGTTGTCGGCCACGGCCGGGCCGAGCAGCAGGACCCGGTCCCCGGCGGCGGCCCGGGCGGCCCAGCGGGAGGCCGGGCCGGCCTGGACCGAGGCACCCGGCTCGATGCCGTGCAGGGCGAAGTCGATGTCGATCTCGTCCGGGTCACGGCGCAGACCGCGCAGGGTGTACGAGCGCATCACGGCCCGTACGTCCTCGGGGAGTTCGCGCCAGCCCTGCCACCAGCCGTCCCCCAGTTCGAGCGGGACGACCGGCTCGGGCTGCCCGGGGTGCGGCAGGAACAGGGACAGGGACTGGTCGCGCCCGTCGGAGTGGAAGGCGTGCAGATCGGGTCCCCCGAAGGTGACCCGGACCAGAGACGGCCCGAGCCGCCTCGTCCGCACGACCTGGAGGGAGAAGAAGCGGAACGGGGCGGCTACAGCGGTGGTCATGAGGACTCCTGATTTGTCGTCAGGGGAAACTGGGGGCGTCCAGGGGGCATGCGGCCGTGTCGCTGTGCGGCTCCGCCGCACGGGCGCGACCGGCCGCATCCGGGCCGCGGCCGCGACACCCCCTCAAGCGCCTGCCGCGGGTGGCGCGGTCAGGAGACCTTCTTGGCGCTCTCGATCGCCTTCGCGAGGTTCTCGACCAGGGGCGTGCACTTGTCGTACGACAGGATCGGCTCGGGCGAACGCGCGATGACCTGACCGGCCTTGACCGCGGGCAGCTTCTTCCAGGTCGCCTCGGTGATGTCGGCCGGCTGGATGGTCGAGGCGCGGTCGTCCATCATGATGACGTCGGCCGGGTACTTGTCGACGTTCTCCCAGCTGAGGTTCTCGAACCAGCCGCCGCTGGCCTCCATGGCCTTCTTCGGAGGCTCGACGAGGTTCACGCCGAGGGCCTTGAAGTACTCCAGGTCGATGGAGAAGTTGGAGCCGGAGACGTAGAAGATGGCGTCCGAGGCGGAACCGGCCAGCACCTTGATCTCGGGGCGGGACTTGGCGGCCTTGCGCAGCCGCTCGGAGGCGGCCTCGAACCGCTTCTTCGCCTCGACGACCTTCGCGTCCTTCAGGTCGGCGCCGAGCGACTCGGCGAGCTCCGCCATGCGCTGAAGCGGCTTCGGCATCTGACGGTCGAAGACCGAGAGGGCCACGCTCGGGGCGAGCTTGGCGATCTTGTCCTTGGACGCCTCCGGGACGTACCAGAGGGTGCCGGCGGCGTCGAAGGTGGTGGTGATGAGCACCTCGGGCTGGAAAGCCGCGTACTGCTCGACGTTGAACTGGTCGAACCGGTTGCCGAAGACGGTCAGCTTGCTGACGTCCATGTCGCCGGCCTGGACGTCGGCCTTGCCGTCCTTGGTCCTGGTCGGGCCGAAGACGCCCTCGACCTCGATGCCGTAGTCGTGCAGGGCGGCGGCGACACCGGTGAACGCGACGATCTTCGTGGGGACCTGGTCCAGGCTCACGGTCTTGCCACGGTCGTCCTTGAAGGACCAGGGGCCGGACTTGGCGGCGCCCTTCGCGTCCGAGCCGCCGTCCTTGGGGTCTTCGCTGCCACACGCGGTCACGAGGGCGCCGAGCCCGAGAGCACCACCGGCGGCGAGCAGGCCGCGACGGGAGAAACGGGCGGTTCTGGCGTTCGACATGACGGGGTCTGCTTTCGTGCGTACGGAGCCACTGCGGGCACGGCTGACAGCCGCTTGGCTGGATCGTTGATTAGGTTAGCCTAACCTCAGATCATGTCCAGGAGGGGCCCGGGGGATGTGTGCCCGAGGGCGGGCGCGGGAACGCCCGACGGCCCGGTGATCCGGATCACGGGGCTGTGCGCGGGTGATTTTCTGCGGGTCCGCGCCTACGACTTGAGTCGGCGGGCGACGGCCCGGGCCAGGTGGGTACGGGCGACATGAAGGCCGAACTCCTCGCCCTGGCCCGTTACGGGTTTCGCATACCAAGGCAAGCCGTGACGCCGCCACTTGGCGGGGGGAAGGCCGGCGGGGGCCGGCGGCAGGCTCCAGGCCCAACCGCCGAGCCGCAGCTGCCCGGTCCACAGTCCGGCAGGCAGCTCGGTGACCGGCACCCGCACCACGAGGTCGTCTCCGACCTGTGAGCAAGCGCGGGCGGGGAAGACGGCGCTGCCGCCCGCGCCGTCCTCCAAGTGGACGGCGAGAACGCCGTCGGGAAGGGCGGCCAGTGTGCACCGGCCCGTGAACTCCAGTTCAGCGGGCGTCCCTGGCGCCCACCGCACGGAGGTGACGGTCAGTTGGGGCGGCACCGCATGCTTCCGCTCACCGATGTCGAGCGTGAAGTTGCCATGCGGTCTGGTGGCGTACAGCGTCACGGCTCGGATCTCGTCATCTCCGGCCACGATGTGCGTCGTCGGCGCACCGGAGACGCCGCCGTCCCTCTTGCTGCCGATCCGAACATCACGGCAGATGCCTTGAGCGCCGATGGTGAGGGAAATATCCCAGAGTCCGTCAGGGAGGGGCGCACCGTCATCGCAGGTGGTGATGTCGACGGCGGCCTCGAAGCCGGCCCGGTCGTAGGGATATCTCCCCTCGTCCTCATCCCTTCCGAGACCAGGTGTCGCCGTGTGCGTGACCGGAAGCCGGTACTCCGTCCCGCTTCCCCGCTCACGCAGGACGAGCTCGGTGGAGACGGCTTCGGTGGCGACCCGGTGTAAGTAACCGTGTCCGGCCAGGTGCAGCACAGAACCGCACAGTGCGGCGTGGGTGACGTGGTGACGAACGCCGAGCTGCTTGGTCACGTCGTAGCAGATGTCGGGGATGCCGCGGGAGGGATCGCGGAGGTAGGGGTAACGGGCATACGCACGGCCGCCGTCGGCGACCACCGGGGTTGCGACGCCGCGCTCGGCCAGCTCGCCTTCGAAAGCCACCAGTTCGAGCAGCTCGTCCAGCATGGTGTTCCGTACGAGGTACAGACGCAACCGGGCCATCGCCGACAACCGGTCGTCCAGCCCCTCGTGCCACAGCGGGGCGATGACCTCGGCGAGCCGGGCCAAGGCCTTCTCCTGCTCGGGGCGGGGCTCGTGCACCAGGGCCTGAGCCGCAGGCTCTGGGAGAGCTTCCAGGACTGGCGCAAGAGCAGCAGGGCGGCGGACGAGGCTACGGAGGCCGTGGGCTGCAACAGCTTCACGCCCCATACCAAGGTGTTGATGGCCGACGGTTCTGCCAAGAGGATCAAGGACGTCGATATCGGCGACAAGGTCTTGGCGACAGACCCGGAGACGGGTGAAACGGAAGTTGAGACAGTCACAGCCGAGATCAAGGGCAAGGGCGCCAAGCACCTCGTCAAGATCACGGTGGATGTCGACGGCCAGAAGGGCTCGAAGACGGCTTCGGTCACAGCGACCGATGGTCATCCGTTCTGGGTGCGTGAGCTGGGGGAGTGGGTCGACGCCACTGATCTGAAGGCGGGGGAGTGGCTGCGGACTGGCGCGGGAATGAAAGTCCAGGTCGCCTCTGTGGCGCGATGGACGGTCGGCTCGACCACGGTTCACAACCTCACGGTCAGCGATCTGCACACGTACTTTGTGCTGGCGGGGGCTACGTCGGTACTGGTTCACAACATAAATGATCCAGTCGGCTGTAGTGTGAATGGCGAGCCGATTTACGATATTCCGGCCGGCTCAAGTGGGGGGCCTGGAGCGGGTAAACGAATCCCGGCCAGCATGCTCGGTGAATACAATATCGGAGTGAACGCAGACCCGAGTCTTCCTACGCCTCTGTGTTCGTACTGCAGGACGAATCCTGCGCAAGCGGTAGATCGTGTCGAGCCGGGTAGATCCGTCTTCAATCCGAGAGGTAGTCCGTGAGCTCTCAAGTAAGCTTCATCGTTCATGACGATCCTGCCATTAGGCCTGATGTTGCTCATATCGCTATGGCTGATCTGACGCCCTTTGGCTTTCACGGGCAGATGGAGCAAATTTGGCTGCGCGCTCTGGAGGGCAGGGTGTATGAAGTTTGCTGCTTGCCGTTCAGGGTCTACGGGTTGGCGCTGGGCGACATTGTTTCGCTCGATTCGGAAGCCAGGACTATTGTTGATGTGGTCCGATCTTCCGGGAATCGAGTATTCCGGGTCTTCTTTCCCTATTCCGCCTCCGAAGGTGAATTTCATGAAGCGAAGGGAGAGGTTGCAAGCGTGATCCGCGAGGCCGGATTGCAGGCAGAGTGGAGTGGGGATCGGCACGTGGCGATCAATGTTCCTGTGGATGGATCCGTGGGCCGGGTGTGGGAGGTAGTGCGGGAACTCGAGGATGTTGCCGTGTGGGAGTGGTCAGATGTGGAAGAGTTTCGAGCAGGGCGACCTTGAGTGATAGCAGAATCTCCGAGAAGTCCCACGTATCCATTTGATGGTGCTTCTCGGTGGATTTAAACGGCAGGGCGACGCTCGCAAAGAGTCTGGAGTTCAGTGGGATAAGTCCAAAGCTGCTACCGAAGGTGCGCCTCCCGCCAGAAATGGAGGTGAGGCGCGCCTACCGGAATGCAGGGCTCGTATAGTGCTACCTCGTTATTGGTGACAAGTGGCTGACATCAGCCCACCAGCCCCAACTCCCGCGCGATCAGCATGCGCTGGACCTCGCTCGTGCCCTCGCCGATTTCGAGGATCTTGGAGTCGCGCCACATGCGGGCGACCGGGTACTCGTTCATGAAGCCGTAGCCGCCGTGGATCTGGGTGGCCTCGCGGGCGTTGTCCACCGCGACCGTGGAGGAGTGGAGTTTCGCCAGGGCCGCTTCCTTCTTGAAGGAGGCGCCGGAGACCAGGCGGGCCGCCGCGTCGCGCCAGGCCAGGCGGGCCGTGTGGGCCTTCATCTCCATGTCCGCGATCTTGAACTGGATGGCCTGGTTGGCGGCGATCGGCTTGCCGAACGCGTGGCGTTCCTTGGCGTACTTGACCGACTCGTCGACGCAGCCCTGCGCCAGGCCCGTCGCCAGGGCCGCGATCGCGATCCTGCCCTCGTCGAGGATGCGCAGGAACTGGGCGTAGCCGCGGCCCTCCTCGCCCAGGAGGTTCTCCGCCGGGACGCGGACGTCCGTGAAGGACAGCTCCCGGGTGTCCGAGGCGTTCCAGCCGACCTTCGAGTAGGGAGCCGCCACCGTGAAGCCGGGCGTGCCGGACGGGACGATGATCGAGGAGATCTGCGGCCTGCCGTCGGGCTTGCGGCCGGTGACCGCCGTGACCGTCACCAGGCCCGTGATGTCCGTCCCCGAGTTGGTGATGAAGCACTTCGTGCCGTTGATCACCCATTCGTTCGTCGAGGAGTCCAGGCGTGCCGTCGTACGGGTCGCGCCCGCGTCGCTGCCGCCGTCCGGCTCCGTCAGGCCGAAGGCGCCCAGGAGTTCGCCCGAGCACAGGCGGGGGAGCCACTCGCGCTTCTGGGCCTCGGTGCCGTAGAGGTGGATCGGCATCGCGCCCAGCGAGACGCCGGCCTCCAGGGTGATGGCGATCGAGGAGTCGACCCGTGCCAGTTCCTCCAGGGCCACGCCGAGGGCCAGGTAGTCACCGCCCATGCCGCCGTACTCCTCGGGGAACGGCAGCCCGAACAGGCCCATGCGGCCCATCTCGCGGACGATCTCGTACGGGAACTCGTGCCGCTCGTAGAAGTCGCCGATCTTCGGCGCCACCACCTCGTGCGCGAACTCCTCGACCGTGCGGCGGAGTTCCTCCAGCTCGGGGGAGAGACGGTAGTCCATGGTGATCAGTGCTCCTCGGTGTCCTCGTGGGACAGGGCTCGGACGGTGCGGGACGGGCTCGGTCGGCCCAGTTGGGCGGCCATCCAGGTGCTTGTGGCGACGAGACGGCCGAGGTCGATTCCGGTGTCGATGCCGAGGCCCCGCAGCATCCACACCAGGTCTTCGGTGGCGAGGTTGCCCGTGGCCGACTTCGCGTACGGGCAGCCGCCCAGGCCGCCCGCAGAGGCGTCGACCGTGGTGACGCCCTGTTGGAGCGCCGCGAGCGTGTTGGCGAGGGCCTGGCCGTAGGTGTCGTGGAAGTGGACGCCGAGGGCGGACGGAGGGACGCCCGCCTCGTCGAGCGCCGCGAGGAGCGCCACCACGTGGCCCGGGGTCGCGACGCCGATCGTGTCGCCCAGGCTCAGTTCGTCGCAGCCCATGTCGAGCAGGGCCCGGCAGACCTTCACCACCTGGGGGATCGGGACGGCGCCCTCCCACGGGTCGCCGAAGCACATCGACAGGTAGCCGCGGACGTGGACCGATGCGGCCTTCGCGCGGCTCACCACCGGCTCGAACATGGCCAGGGCCTCGTCCACCGTGCGGTTGAGGTTGGCCTTGGCGAAGGACTCCGTCGCGCTGGCGAAGACCGCCACGCGCCGGGCGCCCAGCCCCAGGGCGCGGTCCAGGCCGCGTTCGTTCGGGACCAGGACCGGGAGCGCGACGGGGAGGCCGGCGACCATCGGGAACAGCGCTTCCGCGTCCGCCAGCTGGGGGACCCACTTGGGGTGGACGAAGCTCGTCGCCTCGATCGTGGTCAGGCCGGCGTCGGCCAGCCGGCGGACGAACTCCGCCTTGACCTCCGTGGGGACCGTCGCCTTCTCGTTCTGGAGGCCGTCGCGGGCGCCGACCTCGTGGATGCGGACGCGCGTGGGCAGGTCCCTGCTCGGGACGGCCATCGGGAGTCCTGGAACCGTCATTGCGCCGCCTCCTCGTGCGGTGCGATGACCGCCAGCACCTGGTCCATGGCGACCGTGGTGCCGGGGGCCACGTCCAGCTCGGTGACCTTGCCCGCGTGCGGCGCGGCGATGACGTGCTCCATCTTCATCGCCTCCACCACCAGCAGGCTCTGACCGGCGCTCACCTCGTCGCCGACGGCGACCTTCACCACGGTCACCGTGCCCGGCATCGGCGCGGTCAGCGAGTCGGCGCCCGCATGGGCGGCGCGGGTGAGGGACGCGGCGACCGGGTCGTGGTCGCGGACGTGCCAGGCGTCGCCGTCGCGGCCGAGCCAGTCGGCGGCGCGGTGGAAGGTGTGGCGGACGCCGTCGAGGGTCACGGCGACCCGGTCGTCGGTGACCGTGGCGGTGCCGCGCGGGGTGTACTCCAGGGGCTCCTGCACCCGCAGGGGGAAGGCGGCCGGCTTCGGTTTGCCGCCCAGGCGCCAGCCGCTCGGCACCGAGAAGGGGTCCGTCCAGCCGCCCGGTTCGGGCTTCAGGGCCTCCAGGCGTACGGCCGCCGCCGCCTCGTACACCTCCTCCGGCACGTCCGTCGGGACCAGCCCCTCGACCTCGCGCTCGACCAGGCCCGTGTCCATGTCGCCCGACATCACCGACGGGTGGGCGAGCAGGCGGCGCAGGAACCCGGCGTTCGTCTGCACGCCGAGCGTGACCGTCTCCGCCAGGGCCGCCCGGAGCTTGCGCAGGGCCGTCGCGCGGTCGGGGCCGTAGGCGATGACCTTGGAGAGCATCGGGTCGTAGAGGCTGCCGACCTCGGTGCCCTCGGTGAGGCCCGAGTCGGTGCGGACGCCGTCGCCCTGCGGCTCGCTTAGCTTCAGGACCGTGCCGCCGGAGGGGAGGAAGCCGCGGGCCGGGTCCTCGGCGCAGATGCGGGCCTCCACCGCGTGACCGGTCAGCGTTACGTCCGTCTGGGTGAAGCCGAGCGGCTCGCCGGCCGCCACGCGCAGCTGCCACTCCACCAGGTCCAGGCCGGTGATCAGCTCCGTGACCGGGTGCTCCACCTGGAGGCGGGTGTTCATCTCCATGAAGTAGTACGACGACGGGTCGTTGCCGGGGACGATGAACTCCACCGTGCCCGCGCCCCGGTAGCCGCAGGAGCGGGCCGCCTGGACCGCCGCCTCGCCCATCGCGGAGCGCGTCTCCTCGTCGAGGAGCACGCTCGGCGCCTCCTCGATGATCTTCTGGTGGCGGCGCTGGAGGGAGCACTCGCGCTCGCCGAGGTGGACCACGTTGCCGTGGCCGTCGGCCAGGACCTGGATCTCGATGTGGCGGGGGCGGTCGATCCAGCGCTCGACGAGGAGCGTGTCGTCGCCGAAGGAGGCCCGGGCCTCACGGCGGGCCGAGGCGATCTCGTCCTCCAGCCGCGTCAGGTCCCGCACCAGGCGCATGCCCTTGCCGCCGCCGCCCGCGCTGGGCTTCAGCAGGACGGGTGCGCCCAGCGCGCGGGCCGCCTCGGCCAGATCCGGGTCGCGTCCGCCGGGGACCACCGGGACGCCGGCCTGCTGGACCGTCTCCTTGGCGCGGATCTTGTCGCCCATCAGCGCGATCGCGTCCGCCGGAGGGCCGATGAAGACCAGGCCGGCCTCGGCGCAGGCGCGCGCGAAGGCGGCGTTCTCGGCGAGGAAGCCGTAGCCGGGGTGGACGGCCTGGGCACCGGTGCGGGTGGCGGCTTCCAGGAGGCGCTCCACCGAGAGGTAGCTCTCGGACGCCGGGGCGGGGCCGATCCGCACCGCCGTGTCCGCCTCGCGGACGTGCCGGGCGTCGGCGTCCGCGTCGGAGAAGACGGCCACCGAGCGCACGCCCATCGACCGCAGCGTACGGATCACCCGTACGGCGATCTCGCCCCGGTTGGCCACCAGTACTGTCTCGAACATCGTCGTCCGTCCCCTCACATCCGGAAGACGCCGAACTGGGGGTCACCCAGGGGCGCGTTGGCGCACGCGGTCAGGGCCAGGCCCAGGACCTGACGGGTGTCCAGCGGGTCGATCACACCGTCGTCCCAGAGGCGGGCCGACGCGTAGTAGGCGTTGCCCTGGCGCTCGTACTGGGCGCGGATCGGGGCCTTGAAGGCGTCCTCGTCCTCCGCGGGCCAGGACTCGCCGCGGCCTTCCAGCTGGTCCCGCTTGACGGTCGCGAGCACCGAGGCGGCCTGCTCGCCGCCCATGACCGAGATCTTGGCGTTCGGCCACATCCACAGGAAGCGGGGGGAGTACGCCCTGCCGCACATGGAGTAGTTGCCCGCGCCGTAGGAGCCGCCGACCACGACCGTCAGCTTCGGCACGCGGGTGCAGGCCACCGCCGTGACCATCTTGGCGCCGTGCTTGGCGATGCCGCCCGCCTCGTAGTCCTTGCCGACCATGAAGCCGGAGATGTTCTGGAGGAAGACGAGGGGGATGCCGCGCTGGTCGCACAGCTCGATGAAGTGGGCGCCCTTCTGGGCGGACTCGGCGAAGAGGATGCCGTTGTTGGCGACGATGCCCACCGGATGCCCGTGGATCCGGGCGAAGCCGGTGACCAGGGTCTGGCCGAACTCGGACTTGAACTCGGCGAAGCGGGAGCCGTCGACGACGCGGGCGATGATCTCGCGTACGTCGTAGGGGGTGCGGGAATCGACCGGGACCGCGCCGTAGAGGCCGTGCGGGTCGACCTTGGGTTCCGTCGCCTCCGTGACCTCCCAGGGGAGGGGGCCTCGGGTGGGGAGGGTGGAGACGATCGTGCGGACGATGCGGAGCGCGTGCGCGTCGTTCTCCGCGAGGTGGTCCGTGACGCCCGAGACCCGGGAGTGGACCTCGCCGCCGCCGAGCTCCTCCGCCGTGACGACCTCGCCCGTGGCCGCCTTCACCAGGGGCGGGCCGCCCAGGAAGATCGTGCCCTGGTTGCGGACGATCACCGCTTCGTCGCTCATCGCCGGGACGTACGCACCGCCGGCCGTGCACGAGCCGAGGACGGCGGCGATCTGGGGGATGCCGGCGCCGGACATACGGGCCTGGTTGTAGAAGATACGGCCGAAGTGGTCGCGGTCCGGGAAGACCTCGTCCTGCATGGGGAGGAAGGCGCCGCCGGAGTCCACCAGGTAGACACAGGGGAGGCGGTTGTCCAGGGCGACCTCCTGGGCGCGGAGGTGCTTCTTGACCGTCATCGGGTAGTAGGTGCCGCCCTTGACCGTGGCGTCGTTGGCGATGACCACCGTCTCGCGGCCGCTGACCCGGCCGATGCCGGCGATCACGCCGGCGGCCGGGGCCTGGCCCTCGTACAGCCCGTCGGCCGCGAGCGGGGCCAGCTCCAGGAACGGCGAGCCCGGGTCGAGGAGGGTGTCCACGCGGTCGCGGGGGAGCAGCTTGCCGCGCGCGGTGTGGCGCGCGCGAGCCTTCTCGCCGCCGCCCTGTGCGGCGGCGGCGAGCTTGGTGCGCAGCTCCTCGACGAGGGCGTGGTGCGCCTCCTCGTTGGCCCGAAAGGCCTCCGACGCGGGGTCTGCCGCGCTCGTGAGCTCCGGTGCCTCGTGCATCCTGCGGGTCCCCTCACCTTGTTAATGAGCGTTAACGCATTTCCTTCAGGTTAACGACCGCTAACCTCCCTGTCTAGAATTGTTTTCATGGCCACCAGAACCGACGCCCCCACCCGCCGCGAGCAGATCCTCAAGGAGGCCGCGCGGCTGTTCGCCGAGCGGGGCTTCCATGGGGTCGGAGTCGACGAGATAGGTGCCGCGGTCGGGATCAGCGGGCCCGGGCTGTACCGGCACTTCGCGGGCAAGGACGCGATGCTCGCGGAGCTGCTGGTGGGGATCAGCGGGCAGCTGCTGACCGGGGCGAAGCGGAGGCTGGCGGAGGCGGACGGGGATGGGGCTGAGCAGGTGCTCGACTCGCTGATCGAGGGGCATATCGACTTCGCGCTCGATGACCGGCCTCTGATCACCCTGCACGACCGGGAGCTGGACCGCCTGCGGGACAGTGACCGGAAGATGGTGCGGCAGTTGCAGCGGCAGTACGTGGAGCTGTGGGTCGGAGTCGTCAGGGAGGTGTACCCGGGGCTCGGGGAGCCGGCGGCCCGGTCGGCTGTGCACTCGGTGTTCGGGTTGCTGAACTCGACGCCCCATCTGGGGAGGGGTGGGTCGCTTCCCGGGCGGGGGGCGACGGCGGAGCTGCTGCACCGGATGGCGCGGGGGGCGTTCGCTGCGGCGGAGGTCTGAGGGCCTTTGCCCACCCACCCCCCCCGCAAAGTGGGCCGGGGGGGCGGGGCGGCAAACGGGGGCGGCCCGTAGTGCCCCGGGCCCGACGCCCCCAGCCCCGCATGG
>NZ_JBEZWN010000052.1:0-54032 GCF_040637495.1 Streptomyces sp. NPDC029044 | reverse complement strand
CGGCTACCGGGTCTGCGCCGCCCTGCGCGCCGCCGGGCACGACGTGCCGATCCTGATGCTGACGGCCAAGGACGGCGAGTACGACGAGGCCGAGGTCCCGCGAGCACCCCGCAGCGACTCGATGCAGACGGCGACGGCCCGCTGCAGATCCTCCAGACGCTGCACCATGTCGTCCTCGTAGAACTCCCCGGCGTCGTCGAAGGTCAGCTCCTCGAACACCTTGGTCGCCTTCTGCAGGCTGCTGTAGAACTTCGTGCGCCGCTCCTGCACCCGCAGCCCCGGATCGGCCTCCACGACGTCGACGACGAGGGACTTCATCGTGTCGTACGCCTCGGCGGCCCACTCGCCGGCGTCCTCGCCCTCGTCCAGCTCGTCGATGAGGGACAGGTGCCGCTCGGCCTCCTGGCGCAGATCGGCGGGCGCGTCGACGGTCTGCCCGGCGGGCGTCCTGATCTGCCCCGACTCGGCGATCTGGCGCACGTACCCGATCCGGTCGGCCGCCCTGCTCTCCCCGGCGACGGCCTTCTTCAGCTCGTCGGTGCGCACCACGTCACGGGCCAGCTCCGACTGGAGGTCCGGGTCCTCCCGGACCCGGTCCAGCAGGGCCTGGCGGGCCGCGCGGGCGGTGGAGGGGTCGGCGAGGATCGCGGCGCGCAGGGCGGTGGGGTTCTCCGCGACCTCCAGGGCCTTCGTGGGCCGGATGCCCTCCGCCTCGGCCGCCTCGGTGATGGCGGTGCCGCGTTCGGAGGTCGCACTGTTGCGGGAGACGTAGTAGCCCAGCCACACGTCGGCGTCCGGCAGTTCGACCTCCTGACCGGGCGCCAACGCCTCGAAGTGCGGGACCATCCCGTCGTCGGCCGCCCGGTCCCACGCCTTGTAGTAACGCATGACCCGCTCCGGGGAGCAGCCGGCGAGTTCCGCGAACTCCTTCGCGGACACCTTCGGTGTCTCGTCCGCGCCCTGCCCGCCGGGCCGCACGCTGCGCGCCACCTTCAGTCCGAAGGCCCACCCGCCGGTCCGGGCGTACGCCCCGAACTCCCGCGCGTCTTGCGCGACGTGGTCGGAGACGGGTGCCGGGGCGGCGGGGGACGTCTCGGGCGGGGTGATGGCAACGGTCACGGACGACTCTCCTGAGGCGGGGCGGACGGGACGGCACGAGGTGCGCACGGAAGCCTAGCGGCACCCGTTGACCTCGCTGTTCACGCCCGGGCGGCGGCCCGTCCGAAAACCGTTGTCCTCACGGGGCGCGCGTGCGCGACGATGCTCGGCATGGTGCGACAGGAGACGGACCTCACGCTGCGCCGCTGTACGGAGTGCCGCGGCTACGCGTACGGCGGTGCCCCCGGCTGTGCCGTCTGCCGTGACCTCGTGGACGGCATCGTCGAGGGGGAGTGGGCCGCCTTCCTGCGGCAGTGGGACACCGTCGCGGGCGGCGACCAGGAACGGGCGCTCGCCGAGATGGTCGCGGCCGAACCGCACCGGCACGACTGGCGGATCGTGGACGCGGCCCTCGACCGGCTGGCGTGCCCCGACTGCGGTGGCCGGCTCGCCCGCGGCCCGGCCGGCTGCCCGGCCTGCGACCTGGCGCACGGCTTCCGCTACGCCGCGATCGAGACGGAGCGTGCGGGCGTCCCGCCCGGCAACGAACACGCGATCCGGGTCAACGTCTCGGTGGTGCGCAGGCCGCAGGTCACCTCGGAGAGCGAAGTGCTCGTGCGGCGGCTGTTGCTGCCCCTGCTGCTCGCCGGGTTCCTGCCCACGACGGAGGAGGCCCAGCGGGTGAGCGCGCTCGTGAAGAAGAGCCCCCCTGGGCGGAGGGCTCAGTCGGTGGAACAGGCCGTCGAGACGCTGGCCGAGGGCTTCAGCCGAACGCGTCGCGCAGCGCGGGCAGCAGCGTCTTCTCCGACCAGTCCAGATACGCCGGCTGTGACTCGCCACCGATCTGCACGAGGGCGACCTCGGTGAACCCGGCCTCGGCGTACGGGCGGACGGCCTCGACGAACGCGTCCGGGTCGTCACCGCACGCAATGGCGTCGGCGACGTCGTCCTGCGTGACGAACTGGGTCGCCGCCTCGAAGGAATCCGGGTGCGGCAGCTCCGAGTTGACCTTCCAGCCGCTGCCGAACCAGCGGAACTGGGAGTGCGCCCGCTTGACGGCCGTGTCCCGGTCGGGGTCGTAGCAGACCGGCAGCTGGCCCACCCGGGGCTTGCCCTGGCCGCCGTGCCGGTCGAAGGCCTCCAGCAGCCCGGGCTTGGGCTCCGTCGCGATCACCAGGTCCCCGAGCCGCCCCGCGAGTTCGCACGACCGCTCGCCGGAGACGGCGACCCCGATCGGCGGCGCCTCGTCGGGGAGGTCCCACAGCCGGGCCGACTCCACGTCGAAGTGCGTGCCGCGGTGGTTGACGTGCCCGCCCTCGAAGAGGGCGCGGATGATCTCCACGGCCTCCTCGAACATCTCGTGCCGCACGTCGACGGAGGGCCAGCCGCCGCCCACGACGTGCTCGTTGAGGTTCTCGCCCGAGCCCAGTCCCAGCCGGAACCGGCCCTCGGACAGCAACTGCACCGTCGCCGCCTTCTGCGCCACCACCGCGGGGTGGTAGCGGAACGTCGGGCACGTCACATACGTCATCAGCGGGATACGGGACGTGGCCTGGGCGGCGGCGCCGAGCACGGCCCACGCGTACGGCGAGTGACCCTGTGAGCGCAGCCAGGGGAAGTAGTGGTCGGAGGTCACCGAGAAGTCGAAGCCGGCCTCCTCGGCCCGGACCACATGGTCGACGAGGTCACGGGGGCCGGCCTGCTCGGTCATCATCGTGTATCCGATTTGCACCATAACCGGCGAGTCCCCTGACAGCGGGCCCGGAAACTGCTCGATCAAGGTCGCCGACGGGTGCAGGATGCATCCATGAGCGCTTCCTCCCTGCCGATGTCCGGTCCGGCCGCCCAGGGTGTCGACGCCTGCGGCGTCCACGCCTTCCTCGACGCCCTCGAAGCCGCCCCCGGGATCGAGCCGCACAGCCTGATGATCATGCGGCACGGGCACCTGGTGGCCTCCGGCTGGTGGGCGCCGTACACCGCCGAACGCCTCCACCTGATGTACTCGCTCAGCAAGAGCTTCACCGGGACCGCGGCCGCGCTGGCCGAGGCCGAGGGGCTGCTCGACTTCGACGCGCCGGTGATCTCGTACTTCCCGGAGTTCGAGGCCGGCATCACCGATCCGCGCAGCCGGGCCATGCTGGTACGGCATGTGGCGTCCATGGCGAGCGGCCACCGGCGGGACACCGTCCACGAAGCCTTCGGGCGGGACCCCGCCGAACCCGTCCGAGGGTTCCTCCAGCTGCCGCCCGACGACGACCCGGGCACGGTCTTCGCCTACAACCAGCCCGCCACCTACACGCTCGCCGCGATCGTCCAGCGGGTGACCGGGCAGTCGCTCAGTGACTACCTGCGGCCCCGGCTGCTGGATCCGCTGGGCATCGGCGAGGTGGCCTGGCGCCGTGACCGTGCCGGCCGCGAGCTCGGCTTCAGCGGCCTGCACGCCACCACCGACGCCGTCGCCCGGCTCGGCCGGCTGTATCTGTGCGACGGGCTGTGGGAGGGCAGGCGGCTGTTGCCTCAAGGGTGGGCGGCCCGGGCCTCGCAGCCCCACATACCGACCGCGGGGGCCATGGGTGACGTGGAACGGCAGGACTGGGACCGGGGGTACGGCTATCAGTTCTGGACGTCCCGGCACGGCTACCGGGGCGACGGCGCGTACGGCCAGTTCTGCCTGGTGCTGCCGGAGCACGACGTGGTCGTCGCCTCCACCGCGGCGACCGAGCGGATGCAGGAGTACCTGAACCTCGTCTGGGAGCATCTGCTGCCCGCCTTCGGGCCCGGGCCGCTGACCGGCCGCGCGGACGCCGACGCGCAGCTGCGCGAGCGCCTCGCCCGGCTCGCGCTGCCGCCCGCCCCGGGCCGGCCCGTACCCCCGGAACGGGAGCGGGAGTGGACAGCCGCCGCGTTCACGCCCTCCGCGGGGCCCTCCGCGGGGGCCGGGCCGGTCCGGTCGGCCGGGCTCGACCGGGACGCGGACGGCTGGACGCTCACCCTCACCGGGGAAGGCGACCGGCCGGACCACCCGGACCGGCTCGCCCTGCGTCTCGCGGGGGAGGGCTGGACGGTCGCCGAGGAACCCGTGCCGACCGCGGTGAGCGGCGGCTGGACCGATGCCGGCACGCTGGCCGTGGACGTGGTGTTCCTGGAGACCCCGCACCGCCTGGCACTGACCTGCTCCCTCGCCGACGGGACGCTCACCGCGTCCTGGCGCACCCGGCCGCTGCACGGCGGACGTCTCAGCACCCTGTGCGCCCCGCGCCCCTCAGTCTGAGCCGGGCCGGAAGGTCTGGAAGAACGTGCGCAGCACCTCCTGGTTGGCGGCGTCCTCCCAGTCGGCGTCCGGGGTGGTCCAGCGCAGCGAGAAACTCCGGCCGCCGCCCAGCAGGACACCACGGCCGAGGGTGTGCACCCGGGCGCCGTCGACGTCAGCGGTCCACTCCATGTCGGCGGCCCGGCGGCCCTGGTACGTCGTCGCGCGGATCGCTCCGATCCGGTCGTAGTCGTCGGCCTGCTTGAGGTTCGGCTCGACGTCGTCCCGCCACACGGCCACGGGGTCCGGACCCGCCTGCTCGCTGTAGGTGACGGCCAGCGTGCGGTCGTCCCCCTTCGCGCCGAAGACGACCCGGTACGCAGCGCCGTCGCGGTCGGTGTCCAGACGCTTCCAGCCCTCGGGCAGCGCGATGGAGAAGCCCTCCGCCGCCCGGTAGCGCTGGAAGCCGGGCGGCAGGGCCGTGGCCGGGGCGGACGGCGTGGGAGTGGGGGACGTGGAGGACGGCGTGGGGGTGGGGGAGGGGGACTCGGGCGGGCTGGGCGGCGCCGACGGGCCGGGGCTGTCGCCACCGGTGCTCTCGCCCGGTGTGGCGGCGGAGGCCGGCGGCCGGGCCGGTGATTCGGCCGCGTCGCTGCCACCGTCCGTGCCGGGCAGCCCCTGGGTCGCGGCGAGCACGGCGACGGCGACGGTGACGACGGCCAGGGCCGTCCCCGCCACCATGGTCCGTCTGCTCCACGCCGGGCTCCCCGGCCGCATCGCGGCATAGGCTCCGCGCAACCGGGGGACCGGCGTGGCGGCCAGGGCCGCCTCGGGATCCTCGCTGAGCGCACGGGTCAGCGCCTCGCGCACGACCGGGCGGGTCAGCCGCTCCCGTGAGTCCTTGCGGAGCAGCCCCTGCACGCCCTGGGTGAGCGGCCCGGCGCGCACCGGCGTGCGCAGCGGCAACCGGTCCACGCCCTTCAGGGTGTTCTCCGGGCGTCCCCGGTCCCGGAACGGCGGGCGCCCCTCGACCATCGTGTACAGGATCGCGCCCAGCGCCCACAGATCGGCCGCGGGACCGATGCGCTGGTCACGGGCCTGCTCCGGGGATGCGTACGCCGGTGCCGTCAGACGCGGTGCGAGGGTCGCGCCGGCCAGACCGAAGCCGGTGACGACGACCGAGTGATCCTCGCGCACGAACACCTGGCCCGGGCTGAGCTCGCCGTGTGTGATGCCCTGGGCGTGCGCGGCGTCCAGCACGTCGAGCAGCTCCAGGCCGATCCGCGCCGCCCGCACGTAGTTGAAGGTGCCCTGCTCCGAGAGGAGTTCGCCGAGAGGGGTGCCGTCGATCCACTCGTTGACGGTCCACAGCGCGCCGGCCTCCTCCACGGCGTCGACCACCGTGGCGATGCGGCCGGGGCACAGCAGCGCCATGTTCTCGGTCGTGCGCAGCAGGCGGGCGGCGGCCCGGCGCTCGGCTCCGCGCGGGTCCTCCGGGAGCCCGATCTGGGTCACGAGGCACGGGCGGGAGATCTCGCCGGTCCCGGTGTCCTCGGCGTACCAGCAGATGCGGTTGGTCTCCCGCTGGATGATCTCGAGCAGCCGGTACCGGCCGGCGACCAACTGGTGTGTGGAGACGTGCGCCCTGCCCATGGCCATCCCTCGCTGGAAACCTGGCTCTCACCTTTTCCAGAGGTACGGGGAGTGAGCCCGTCCGCGTTCAATCCGATCGCAACTCCGTGTTCATTCTTGTCTTTTGTTCAAGAGATGGGCTCAAGTGTGCGAGGGAAAACGGTCTTTCGCGGGCTCGGGTGCGGTTCACCACGGCCGCCCGGGCCGCCGCGGGCGCGAGGAATTAGCCCGCGGCAGGCCGTGCATTAGGAAATTCCGGCCCGGCCTGGTGGTAACCGGCGGTAAATGCGGACGTGTACAACGTCTGAACTCCGAGCCCTCCGATGAATTCCGCGAAGGATTCCCCGACAGCGGCCCGGATCGCCGGCGCGGACCGAAGCGACGGAGCCCTGAACGGCCTTCCGTCCGGGAGCGTCCTTGCCCGCCGTCGCGGGGCCGTTCGCGTCGGTTCAGGCCTCGCGTCGAACCAGGTAGGCGAGCAGCGATCGCAGGTCGCCGGCGGCCCCCGTGGCCAAGGACGCCCCGGCGAGCGCCGTCTCGACGGCTGTGACGTGCCTCCGGGCCTCCGCCATCGCCGCCGAACGGCCGCCCGCCTCCTCGATCAGCGTCGCGGCCGTCTCCGGCGTGTCCTCCGTCTCCAGGAGTGCGGCGATGCGGTCGCCCAGCGGGGAGCCGAGTGCCACCAGCACCGGGAACGTCTTCTTCCGCTCGCGCAGATCACCGTGGACCGGCTTGCCGGTGACGCGGGGATCGCCCCAGATTCCCAGCACGTCGTCGACGATCTGGAACGCGACGCCGAGATGCCGGCCCGCCCGGTCGAGCGCGGCGGCCGTCCCGGGACCGGCACCCCCGAGCACGGCACCCAGTGCTGCCGCACAGCCCAGCAGCGCGCCCGTCTTGCGCTCGGCCATCGCCCGGTACTCGTCCGGCCGCACCCGTTCCGGCCCTGTCCACGGGCGGTCGGCGAAGAGCAGGTCGTCCGCCTGTCCGCGCACCAGGTCACCCAGTGCCACGGACAGCGTCCGAACGGCCCCGGCGCCTCGTGGCTGCGCGGCGAGGGTCTCGACGGCCAGGGCGAACAGGGCGTCGCCAGCGAGCACCGCGGGCCCTGTGCCGTAGGCCTTCCACACGGTCGGGCGGCCCCGCCGGTCGGCGTCGCCGTCCATGATGTCGTCGTGCAGCAGGGAGAAGGTGTGCACCAGCTCCACCGCGACGGCCGCCGCCACCCCGGCCCGCCCCGGAGCGCCGGCAGCCTCGGCGCCCAGCACCGCGAGCGCCTGCCGTACGCCCTTGCCGCCGGAGGTGACGGCCGGCGCGCCGCCGACCTCGCACCAGCCGAAGGAGTACGCGGCCATCTCGCCGACCCACGGGTGCAGCCGTCCGACGGCTTCTTCCAGGGCCGGCCGGACCAGGGCGCGGCACCTGTGGAGGACCTGGGGGATGTCGTCGGCGCCGATCGCGAGATCACGCGGCTCGCCAGGGCGTGCCGTCCGGGCGGCCGGGGCACTGCGGCCGGAGCCGGTTGCCGTCGCCGCCCTCAGGGTCGTCGGCAGAGCCGTCACCGTGCTGCCTCCGTCGCCCGCCCGGCCGCGGGTATACCGAGTTCTTCGTGGGCCCGGGCCACCATCCGGCGGGCGTGCTGGAGGCCGATGCGCTCCAGCAGACCGGCGAGGTCGGCCAGTTCGGCCGCCGTCTCGTCGCGGTCGCGGCCCAGGCGGGCCAGGGACTTGGCGAGTCCCAGCCGCGACAGCGCCTCCCCGCGCGGCTCGCTCATCTCGCGGAACTCTTCGAGCGCCTGCTCGTACAGCTCGCGTGCCTGCGCGTAACGCCCCGCCCGGTACAGGACGTTGCCGCGCATCTTGTGGTTGTAGGCCAGCGCGCTGGACAGCCGCATCGCGCGGCACGTCGTCTCCGCCTCGCTCAGCAGCTCCAGGGCCCGCTCGGTGTCGCCGTCGCGCACCGACACCACATCGGCCAGCCCGCGCAACGCCCAGGCGTGGCCGCGCCGGTCGTCGGCCCGGGCGGCGATCTCGGCGGCCTCCTCGAACAGCGCGTACGCCGTGTCGTAGCGCCCGGTGTTGCGGTGCATCTGTGCGATGCCCTCCAGTGCCCACACCGTGTGCCGGGCCTCCCCGCGCCGCCGGGCCTCGGCGAGCAACTGCTCGTGCAGCCGGCCGACGGCCTCGTAGTCGCCCTGGATGCGGCCGGTCTCGGCCAGGCCGGCCAGCGAGTAGCCGCGGACGACGATGTCCCCGCCCTGTTCGCCCAGGTCGGCGGCGAGCTGAAGCAGCCTGCGGGCCAGCGGGAGCGCGCCGCGCTGCCGGGCCAGCGTGCCCCCGCTCCACAGGGCCCAGGCCATCGCCCCGACGTCCCCGGCCTGCCGGGCCGCGCGGTAGCTCGCCTTCCACGCACGGTCCGCGTCCTCGACCCGGCCCAGCCGGCGGTGCGCCTCGGCCACCGCGAGCCCGGAACGCGCCACCTCGCCGGGCTGACCGGCGCGCTCGGCCGCTCTCAACTGCTCGGTACCGGCGGCCAGGACGTCGGTCAGTGAGGAGTTGACGGACAGAGTGGTGAGCGCGCCCTGGTACTCCGGGGCGAATGCCTTGCCGTACATCGAAGCCTTTCGGTCCGTATACGCCTCATGTATACGCGGTGCGTATACATGACGTGTATAGAAGGGGGGAGACCTGCCCTGGCCGCAAGGGCCAGGGCATCACCTGTTGCCGATCAAGACGTCGGCGGCACGGACCGGGTTGCCTCTGAGGCGCAGATCACCTGACGGGCGCTCAGTGCTGGCCGGCCTTCTGCGGTGTCGCCTCGCTCGGCCGGACGACGACGTACCCCTCGCCCTGGAGCAGCAGTTGAACCGCCTCGCCGGAGCCGCCGCGCAGCATGGAGCCGATGGACTGGGAACGGTGCAACGAGGTCTGAAGACCCGCGGTCCAGCCGACGATCGCGTCCGTGTCGACGTACACCGGGTACTGCGGCGAGACGGGGATGACCAGCGGATTGCCCTCGCACACCAGGCCCAGCCTGCCGTGCCCCGTGAAGACGCTGTTGAACAGGCCGCCGCCGGTCATGCCGGCGCCCTTCACGGTCGCGATGCGGTACGACAACGTGGCGTCGAAACACAGGACGTTGCGGCCGTTGACCGTGAACTCGTCGCCCGGCTCGACGTCGACGATGAAGCAGTTCTGCGCCTCGTGCGCGAACCAGGCCTCGCCCTGCCCGCGCACCGCCATCAGCGGCAGCCCCTCACCGGTGACCGCGCGCTTGAGCATGCCGCCCACGCCCTGGCCCTTGCGCTCGAACTGGAGGTTGCCGCGGTAGGAGATCATCGCGCCCTGCCGGGCGAGCATCTCGCCGTTCACCGTGTACCGGATGCACTTGGAGTTCTCGATCGTCATGCCCGGCGCCACGGCCGGCTGCACCATGTGCTCACTGGAAAAGAGGTCACCCTTCATACGGGCATCCTCGCCCGGAGCGTCTCCCTCCGCCAAGATCGCGCGGGAGGCGGGGTCGTGCAGTGCGGTCGCAGGCGTCAACCGCCGAAGAGCTGCGTCCAGTACGTGCCGGCCCGGCCGCCGCCGGCGAAGCCGATGCCGATGTGGGTGAAGCCCGGTCCGAGGATGTTGGCCCGGTGCCCGGGGCTGTTCATCCAGCCCTCCACGACGTCGGCCGGGGAACGCTGGCCGCAGGCGATGTTCTCGCCGATGGTGCGCCGGGTCGAACCGGCCGCGGCGGCCCGGTCCCAGGGCCGGGAACCGTCGGGGGCGGTGTGGGCGTAGAAGGCGCGGGCCACCATGTCCGCGCTGTGCGCCTGGGCCGCCGTGGTGAGCAACGGATCGGCGGCCAGGGGCGGGAGCCCGGCCCGGGCTCGCTCCCGGTTGGTGAGGTCGACGACGGCCGCGGCCGTGCCGGCCAGTCCGTCCGGCGTGAACGGCCTCGCCCACAGCGCCGTCCAGAAGGTGTCACCGGACGGGCCGTCGTGCACGTGGGCGAGTCCGGCGTGGGTGAACGCCGGGTCGTGCAGGGTGCGCCGGGCCCCGTCCGTGCGCACGCAGTACGCGACGAACTCGGCGGCCGTACGCGGTCCGGACACCAGATGCTCGCCGAGGGTGAGGTACGTGAACCCGGAGCCGACGACGCGCTGGTAGACGGAGACGCCGTCGCGTGTCTCGACGCCGAGACGCCCGGCGGCGGCCATGGCGGCGGCGTGCTCCCGAGCCGCCGACACCAGGCGGGCGTCCAGGTGGAGGGGTGATGAACCGGACGCGGTCCGCGCGGCGTTGACCAAGGGAAGGAAGCCGCCGGGATCGGGGGCGGGGGAGGCGCCGGGAGCGCAGGAGGAGGCGCCGGGGGCGGGGTCGTCCACGACGTCGACGCCGAAGTCCCGAGCCAGGCCCGCCAGTCCGTCGGCGTACCCCTGGCCCAGGGCGCGCAGCTTCCAGCGGCCGCCGCGCCGGTAGAGCTCCGCGAGCAGCAGGACCGCCTCCTGCCCAGGGGACGGCGGGGTGAAGCGGGTGAGCGGGCTGCCGTGCGCGTCGGCGACGTGGAGCGTCGGGGAGGGCAGGACGCCGAGCGCGGTCGCGGGGTCCGAGGGGCTGACGACGACGGTGACCCGGGTCGCGCCGGGGCGCAGCCCCTGCGGGTCCACGGTGAGCGTGTCGCCCCGCAGGACGGCTCCCGGCGCCGACGGCTGGTTGTAGAAGACGAAGTCGCCGTCGCCGCGGACCTTTCCGCCGTCGTCCGTCACGAGCGCGGACAGGTCGAACGGCCCGGGCACCCGGACGTTCACCGCACCGCCGGGGAGGGTCAGATTTCCCCCGGGAACCAACTCGTTCATCGTGCCGCCCTGCCCTCCCCGCACGGGACCGGTTGCCCGGACAACGGCCGTCGGAGCACGGGGGTTCCCGCACCGGCCTTCCTGCACCGGCCTCCCTGCACGGGCCTCCTGGTATCGGCCTCCCGGTACTGGCCTCCCTGCACCGGCCTCCCCGTACCGGCCTCCCCGTACCGGCCTTCCCGTAGTCGCCTCTCCACCGCGGTCGCCCGGGCCGACGCCGAGCGCGTCGTGCGCGGCGGCTGCGTAGCCGGCCGGCGCGGCGGCGCGGCACGCCCGCCGGGGCCACCCCGCACAGGGCCGGCGGCCGCACCACTACCGTGTCGTACGCCGGGACGACCAGCAGGAACCTCGCACGCCGGGTACCTGGTCCCGCGACACCGCCCGCATCCGACCGACCGGCCGAAGGAGCGCCGACGATGCCCCGCACCGCACGCCCCCGCTGCCGTGCCGCCCTGTCCGCCCTCTCCACCTGCGTCGCGCTGGGCTGCGGAACCGGCACGGTACCTCCCGGGGACCAGCCGAGCCCGCCGCCCGGCGCCCCCACGGCGGCCGGGCGCTCCGTGGTCACCTGGGCCTCCTCAGCGGGTCACGTCGGCGAGGCGGCGGCCGACCGCGGCTACCGGCTGATGGTGCGCACCAGCGTCGGGGGCAGCGACCTCAGGGTGCGGCTGTCCAACGCCTTCGGCGACCGGCCGGTCACGTTCGGCAACGTCCACGCGGGGCTGCAACGCCGCGGCGCCGCACTCGTCCCCGGCAGCAACAGGCGCCTGACCTTCGGCGGCGCCCGCTCCGTCACCGTCCCCGCCGGGGGCATCGTCTACAGCGACCCGCTGCCCGGCCACGTCCCCGCCGGGCGCACGCTCGCCGTCAGCCTGCACGTGCCCCGGGCGGGCGGCGCGCTCACCGGGCACTGGCTGGCGATGCAGACGTCGTACACCACGCGCGGTGACCACGCCGCCGAGGAGGGCGCGGCGAACTGGAAGCGGCGGACCGGCTCCTGGTTCTACCTCGACGCCGTCACCGTACGGCCCCGCAAGGGGACCGGCGCCGTGGCCGCCCTCGGCGACTCCATCACCGACGGCTGGCAGTCCACGACCGACCGCAACCGCCGCTGGCCCGACTACCTGGCCCGCCGCCTGGCCGCATCCGGCACCACGGTCGAAGGCGTGGCCAACGCGGGCATCGCCGGGAACAAGGTCCTCCTCGACGGCCCCGGGCAGAGCGCGCTGAACCGCATGGAGCGGGACGCGCTCTCCCTCCCGGGCGTCCGCACCGTGTTCCTCTTCCAGGGCGTCAACGACATCAAGGCCGAGCCCGCTGCCGCGGGCGCCGGGCTGATCGCCGGCTACCGCAAGCTGATCGACCGGGCGCACGCGGCCGGGAAGTGCGTCGTCGGCGCCACGATCGCCCCCTACAAGGGCTGGCAGGAGTGGGACCCCGCCGGGGAAGCGGTGCGACGGCAGGTCAACGCCTTCATCCGCGACGGCGGCGAGTTCGACGCGGTCACCGACTTCGACCACGTCCTGCTCGACCCCTCCGATCCGGAACGGCTGCTGCCCGCCTTCGACGGCGGCGACCACCTGCACCCCAACGACAACGGGATGCGGGCGATGGCCGACGCCGTCGATCCCGGGAGCCTCGACTGCGGAACCCGCTGACACCGCCCGCCACAGCGCGAGGCCCGCACACTGCCCACGTCCGACGCCGCCGGTCCGCCGCACCGCACCGGCCCGCACCGTGGTGGCGGCCATGGCCGACGGAGCGTGCGGCGGGCCGGCGGCGTCGGACGACCCACGACGGCCGCCGAACCAGACTCCTGCTCCCGCCGGTCAGCCGGACGCCGACGGCTCCGGGGTGATCAGGCCCTCGCGGTAGGCGATCGCCACGGCCTCGCCGCGGCTCGACGCGCCCAGCTTGGCGAGGATGTTGGAGACGTGGACGCTCGCGGTCTTACCGCTGATGAACAGCTCCTCACCGATCTGACGGTTGCTGCGGCCCAGCGCGAGCAGCCGCAGCACGTCCTGCTCGCGCGCCGTGAGTACGGCCGCCCCGCCGTCGCCGCCGGGCCTGTCCGAGAGCCGGCCGCGACGGATCAGGGTGTCCACCCGGTCCCGCAGGGGCGCTGCGTCCAGGAGGTCCGCGGTCTCCCGGACCGCCCGGGCCTCGACGGCGGCCTCCTCGCGCTGCCCGGCCGCCACCAGGGCTTCGGCGTACCGCAGCCGGCACCGCGCCCGCTCGTAGACGTCGCCGTAGCCGAACGCGGTCACCGCCGCCGCCCACGCCGCCACGTCCGGTCCCGACCGGGCCCGGACCCACTCCGCCTCGGCCCGCGCCAGCCAGGCCTGCCCCTCGGGACCCTGGGCGGCGCCGTGTTCGCCCCGGGCCGCAGTGGCCCGCGCCAGTTCCACCAGTTCCGACGCGGTACCCGTCCAGCGGTGCGCCCCGGCCTCGTCCCCGGTCAGCCGCAGCCCGGCGGCCGCGTCGGCCACCGCCGCCAGCGCCAGGGCGGCGAGCCGGACCGCCACATCGGGACGGGCGCCCGTCTGATCGGTGAGCGCCGTGACCGTGGACCGCGCCCACCGCACCGCTTCCTCGGGGTCACTCCGCAGCGCCGCGGCCTCGGTGAGCACGATGCCCGCCACCAAGGCGGCCATCCAGTCGAACGGTCCCTTGAGCAGGGCACGCGCCCGGTCGGCCGCCGCGACGTCTCCCCGCGCGAGGGCCACGAACAAGGCGGGGCCCATCGTGTACCCGCCTGCGGCCGGCAGCACCTCGGCGTCGACCGCCGCCGCGCGCACACATTCGTCCCAGCGGCCCAGCACGCTGAGCACCAACAGCCGCAGGTAGCGCATCTCCAGCGGATACGGCGACGACAGCAGCCCGGCCTGCCGCGCCCGGTCCAGGCCCTCCGTCAGGAAGGGCACGCACTCCGACAGGGCACCGGACTCGTAGCAGCCCATGGCCAGGTTGAACAGAGCACGCAGCTCCACGGGCGCGTTGCCCGAACTCCGGGCCAGTTCCCTGGCCTTGTGCAGCCGCTGACGGCCCTCCAGGCCGCGCCGCCCCTCGCCGTCGAAGACGGCCAGCGAGATCAGCAGGTCCGCCTGGGCGTCGGTCACCCGCAGCCGCTCCGCCACGCCCAGGGCCCGGCGGGCGACCTTCAGCGCGGTCTCGTTCTCCCCGACGTGCCGTGCGGCCAGGACATGGGTGGCCGCCGCCCACACCCACGTGTGTGACGGAGGGTCCTCCGGGATCATCGCCAGGGCCTCGCTGCTGTAGGCGAACGCCGCCGTCAGGCTGTCCACCCGCAGCAGGTCACCGGCGAGCGTGTAGCGGACCCGGGCGGCGAGTTCGGAGTCGGTGTCCTGGCCCAGCTCCGCCAGCGCGGACCGGGTGAGGGCGACCGCCCGGTGCAGCTCCCCGGCGTGCGCGGCCGCCGCGGAGGCCCGCAGGGTCAGCGTCACCCGGTCGACACCCACGCCCGACGGACGGGCCTCGGCGCCGACAGCCGGCCACAGATCCAGGGCCGTTTCGAGATGCCGCTGCTCCTCGGCCGGCGCGCCGACCTGCTGGGCGTGATCGGCGGCCTCCAGCGAAGCGGCCAGCGCCTCGGCCAGGTCGTGGCTCTCCCGGTAGTGGTGGGCGCGCTCGGCGGCACTCTCGGCCCGGTGCCCGCGCCCGGCGAGCAACCGCGCGAACGCGCCGTGCAGCCTCGCCCGCTCCCCGGGCAGCAGATCGGCGTAGACGGCTTCGCGGGCGAGGGCGTGCCGGAAGGAGTACGTGTCGTCGTCCCCGGCGACGAGCAGCTGCCGCCCCACCGCGGCCCGCAGCGCCGACTCCAGCTCCGTCTCCGGCAGTCCGGCCGCCTCCCGCAGCAGATCGTGATCCACCCGGCGCCCGGCCACGGCGGCGGTCCGCAGCACCTGCTGCGCTGTCTCGGAGAGCTGCTCGAAACGGATCAGCAGCACATCGGCGAGGCCGCTGGGCACCCCACCGGACTCTGTGTCGGTGGCGGCCAGCAACTCCTCCGCGTAGAACGCGTTGCCCTCGGCCCGCTCCACGATCCGGCGCACCGTCGCCTCCGGCAGCGGCCTGGGCTCCAGGGCGCGCACCAGCCGGTCCACGTCGGGGTCGGCCAGCGGCCGCAACTCCAGCCGCTCGACGACGGGCAGCCGTATCAGCTCCGCCAGCAGGGGCCGCAGCGGATGCCTGCGGTGCAGGTCGTCGGTCCGGTACGAGGCGAACACCGCCAGCCGGTGCCGGAGCACGCCCCGGCCGAGCAGGAACCGCAGCAGATCCCGCGAGGACTGGTCGGCCCAGTGCAGATCCTCCAGCACGAGCAGCAGCGGCGCGACCTCCGCCACATCGGCCAGCAGGCCCGCCATCCCCTCGAACAGCCGCAACCGCCCGTCCACGTCCCGCACGGCATCGGATCCGGCCCCCAGCAGCCGCTCGACCACGGGATACGTGGCCAGAGCAGCCGAGAACCGCTCGTCGGCGGCCAGCGCCCCCAGGATCTCCGTGAACGGCAGATACGGCAGCCCGACGTCACCGAGATCCACGCAGTGCCCGGTGACGACGGTCATGCCCGTCGCGGCGGCCAGCCCGCCGGCCTCGTCGAGCACGCGGGTCTTGCCGACGCCGGCGTCCCCGGCGATCAGCACGGCCCTCGCCTCACCGCCGCGCGCCCGCTCCAGGACACCGGAGAGCCGCGTGAGTTCGGCGTCCCGCCCGACGACGGGCGTGGCCGATGAAGCCTGCTGCACAGGACCAACCTTCTTGTTCAGGGGCGCGGGGCTCTGACATGGTGCGGCTCCGCCGCGTGGGCGCGACCAACCGGAGACGGCCCGCGACCGCCACCGGACAGCGAGCGCCGAAATCCTAGGCGCGCAACACCTTCGCCCAGTCCGCCGGCACCCGTCCCGCCGGACCCGGCGCAGGCTGGTCGGCCGGGTGACTCACCGGCTCGGCCAGCTCCGGCCCGCCCTCGTACAACTCGTTCGTCTCGTAGTTCCAGTACCAGTCCTCGCCCGGCTCGAAGCTCTGCACGAACCGATGCCCGGTCTCCCGGAAGTGCCCCGTCGCGTGCTTCGCCGGCGAACTGTCACAGCACCCCACGTGCCCGCACTGCGCACACCGCCGCAGATGGAACCACCACCCGCCCGCCGCGTCGCACTCCGCGCAGCCACTGCCGCTCGGCGCGGCACCCGGGTCGATTCCGTTCTCCGCACTCATGCCGACTCCTCCTCGACCGCCGTCAGCGGAAGCAGTACCTGGAAACGCGTGTCGCCCGGCTCCGACTCCACCTGGATGTTCCCGTGGTGCTTGTTGACCACGATCCGCCAGGAGATGTCGAGCCCGAGCCCGGTCCCCTCACCCACGGGCTTGGTGGTGAAGAAGGGGTCGAAGATGCGCCCCCGGTCCTCCGCCGGGATCCCGACGCCGGTGTCGCGGAACTCCACCAGCAGCCGGTCGTGGTCCGCGGCCGTCCGCACCGTCAACGTCCCCTCCCCGCCCGCACTGTTCATCGCCGCGACCGCGTTGTCGATGAGGTTCGTCCACACCTGGTTGAGCTCCGCCGGATACGCGGGGATCTCCGGCAGCGTACGGTCGTAGTCCTTGACGACCTCGATCCGCTTGCCGATCTTGCCCGACAGCATCAGCAGGGTGGAGTCGAGGAGTTCGTGCACGTCGGCGTGGCGGAAGGGCGCCCGGTCGAGCTGCGAGTACTGCTTCGCCGCGTCCACGAGGTGCGAGATGCGGGCGGTCGAGTCGTTGATCTCGTCCATCAGCAGCTCGGTCTCGACGGTGTAGTTGAGCCACCCGATCGCGCTCGGCAGGATGTCCTCGTCCACCGCCGCCTTGACCTGGTCCAGCCAGTCCACGTCGAGACCGGCCTGGACGAAGGTGGGCGCGATCCGCCAGCCCTCCGGGATGCCCTGGTCGTCCAGCCAGTCGGACACGGCGTCCTCCCGGTCGGAGGCCTCCAGCGGACTCAAGCCCGGTGCCTTCGCGACCCGTTCGGCCGTGCGCTCCTGGATGTCGATCAGGTTGGCCATGACCTCGGGGGAGTAGGAACCCTGCGCGATGACCGCCAGCTTGTGGCGCATCTTGCCGACCCGTTCCCGCAGGGTCGCCGTCGCCCGCACGGCCGCCGCGGCGGGGTTGTTCAGCTCGTGGGTGAGCCCCGCGGACAACGAGCCCAGCGCCAGCAGCCGTTCCCGCTGGCCGATCGCCCGCTGTGTGCTCTTCGAACCGAAGAACAGCCCCTCCAGCAGATGCACCGCCATCGGGAACCACTCCTGCATGATCCCCGCGAACGTGTCGGCGGGCAGCACGAAGAACCGCGTCGGCTCCGTGACGCGCATGGAGTTGTTGTAGACCTGCCGCACCCGGTCGCCCAGGTACGCCTGCATCGATCCCGCGTACACCCCGCGCTGGGAGGTCCGGGTCACCTCCACGTCGTCCCCGCCGACCCGGCGGTAGAGCACCACCGTGCCTTCGAGCATCACGTAGAAGCAGGTGGCGGGCTCGCCCTCGGTGTACACGGGCCCGGGCTCGAACCGCTCCACGCGGCCCTCGGCGCACAGCCGGCCGAGCTGCTCGGGCGTGAGCTTCTCGAACAGGAACAGCGCCCCGATCTCCTGCGGGTTGCAGGGTGCCGACCGCCCGCTCACGACTGCTCCAGGTACCGGTGGACGAGCATCACGGCCATGGCTCCCTCTCCGACGGCGGACGCGACCCGCTTCGCGGACTCGGAGCGGGCGTCGCCCGCCACGAACACGCCGGGCACGTTGGTCTCCAGGTGGTACGGCGGACGGTCCAGCTCCCAGCCCTCGGGCGGGCGGCCGTCGGCGCTCAGATCGGGCCCGGCGAGGATGAACCCGCGCTCGTCCCGCAGCACCGTCCCGTCCAGCCAGCCGGTCAGCGGGGCCGCGCCGATGAACACGAACACCCACTGGGCGTCGACCTGTTCGGTCTGTCCGCTCTCCACGTCCCGCAGCGTCAGCCGCTCCAGCCGGCCGTCGCCGTGCGCCTCCTCGACGACCGTGCGGGCACGGACCTGGATGTTGGGCGACTCCTCGATCTGCTGGATCAGGTAGTGCGACATCGACGCCGCCAGCGACTCGCCGCGCACCAGCAGCGTCACCGACTTGGCACCCCGGGACAGGTACATGGCCGCCTGCCCGGCCGAGTTGGCGCCGCCCACGATGTACACGTCCTGGCCCTGGCAGGCGGGGGCCTCCGTCAGGGCCGACCCGTAGTAGACCCCGCAGCCGGTCAGGTCCTCGCAGCCGGGCGCCGCCAGCTGCCGGTAGGACACGCCGGTCGCCAGGATCACGCTGTGCGCGGCGACCGCCGAGCCGTCGGAGAACCGCACGATCCGGGCGGCGCCGTTGACCTCCAGGGCCGTCACCTCGCGCGCGGTGAGGATCTCGGCGCCGAACTTGGCCGCCTGCCGCCGCGCCCGGTCGGTGAGCTGGGCCCCCGACACGCCGTCGGGGAAGCCCAGGTAGTTCTCGATGCGGGAGCTCTGCCCGGCCTGCCCGCCGGTCGCCGACCGCTCCACCAGCACCGTCCGCAGCCCCTCGGAGGCGCCGTAGACCGCCGCGCCGAGCCCGGCCGGGCCGCCACCGATGACGACGAGGTCGTAGAAGTCGGCCGTCGGGGTCGTCGCCAGACCGACCCGGGCGGCGAGGTCGACGGCCTCCGGCTCCACCAGCGGTGTCCCGTCGGGTGTGATGACCACCGGCAGCCGCATCCCGTCCTCGCCGGCCGCCGCCAGCAGCCGCCGCCCCTCCGGCTCGTCGGCGGAGTACCAGCGGTACGGCACCTGGTTGCGGGCCAGGAACTCCCGTACGTCCGAGGAGCGTGACGACCACCGGTGCCCCACGACCTTGGTGCTGGGCACGGGCCGGAAGTCGCTGGACCGCCATGCCTGGAGCAGATCGTCGAGGACCGGGTACAGCTTCTCCTCGGGCGGGTCCCACGGCTTCAGCAGGTAGTGGTCGAGGTCGACGACGTTGATCGCGTCGATCGCGGCGTTCGTGTCCGCGTAGGCGGTCAGCAGCACGCGCCGCGCGCCCGGGTGGACGTCCAGGGCCTGTTCGAGGAACTCGATGCCGTTCATCTGCGGCATCCGGTAGTCGGCCAGGATCACCGCAACGAGGTCGCCGCGCAGCTTCAGTTCCCGCAGCGCCTCCAGCGCGGACTCGCCGGACTCCGCCCGCACGATCCGGTACGACGCGCCGTACCGCCGCCTCAGGTCCCGGGCAACGGCCCGGGAGACACCCGGGTCGTCGTCCACGGTCATGATGACGGTCCGCGCCGAATCGGCGGCCTGTGCCATACGTCCCCCACGCCGGGCGGTCGACTCACGGCGCGGCGCCCGGAGCACCGCGCCGACCTCCGCCCATCGTATGTTCGATCGCTGCGCAGCGCTTCGATACGGAGATCCGCTTCCGGCGGGCGTGGTGAAGACTGGGCGGCAGCAGGTAGTGGTCGTGACTAGGGAGGCAGCGGGATGACACGCCCGATCACCGCAGGGGTCGACGGATCGCAGGAGAGCCTCGCGGCCCTGGCCTGGGCGGCACGGGAGGCGGTACGCCGCGAGCGGCCGCTGCGTGTGGTGCACGCCTGGCGGTTCCAGCCGCAGCAGGCGCTGGAAGCGGGGATCGAGGGCGACGCCGACAGCCAGGGCGAATGGGTGCACAGCGCCGTGAGCGAGGCCGTCGGGACGGTCACCGCACGGCATCCGGACCTCGCGGTGACCACCGACGTCATCGAGGGCGCGGTGGCCGACACCCTGGTCGCCGCCGCGGCCGACGCCGAGACGCTGGTGCTCGGCTCACGCGGGCACGGTCGCATCGTCGGATTCCTGCTCGGCTCGGTCGGCCAGCAGGTGATCGCCGCGGCCACCCGGCCCGTGGTGCTCGTCCGGGCCGGTGACCAGCCCTCGTCCGAGGCCGCCGGGCGCGAGATCGTCGTCGGCCAGCAGGGCGACCCGGAGGACAGTGCGGAGGCGTTGCGCTTCGCCTTCGAGACGGCCGCCGCTCGCGGGGCGACCGTCCGGGTCGTCCGGGCCTGGAACCTGCCTCCCGTCTTCGCCTACAGCCCGGGCTCGCTGAAGCTCCTCGACGAGGCCGGCGGGCTGGAGCCGTACGAGAAGAAGAGCCTGGCCGCCGCGGTCCGGCCCTGGCGGGAACGCTTCCCCGACGTGCCGGTCGAGGAACACGTCGAGATGGGCAGCGCCAGCCAGGTGCTGCTGTCGGTGGCCGGGACGGCCCAGCTGATGGTCGTCGGCCGCCGGGCCCATCGCACGGCCGTCGGGGCCCGCATCGGCTCGGTGGCCCACGGGATGCTGCACCACGCGGACTGCCCGGTGGCGGTGGTGCCCCACGGGTGAGGGCACCGGCCGCTCACTCCGCCGTCGGTTGCAGCGTCTTGCGGGCCTTGGGCAGGATGTTGCGAATGTAGTCCTCGACCACCGCGTCGAGCCCGATGTCGTGCTGGGCCCGCTCGGAGAGGTACCAGCGGTGTTCGAGGAGCTGGTGGTAGATCTCCGCCGGGTCCATCGCGCCGCGCAGTTCGAGGGGCACGGCCCGCACGGTCGGCCGGAACACCTCCCGCACCCAGCGGTGCGCCAGGACTTCAGGGCGGGCTCCATGGGGGTCCCCCCTGTTCGAGCGAAGCCGAGAACTTGGGGGAGGATCGCCCGGCGCGTAGTCGTCCTGGGTCGCCATCCAGCTCTCCAGGTCGTTCAGCAGCCGCCGGGCCTGGTTCTCCTCCGTGTCGAGACCGGTCAGGCGCAGCAGCTGCCGCTGGTGGTGGCCCGCGTCGACGACCTTGGGCACGAAGCTGACCGTGTCGCCGTTCGAGGCGTGCTCGATCTGCATCTCCGCGACGTCGAACCCGAGGTCGTTCAGGCGGCGGATCCGGCGCTCTATGTAGTGGTACTTCCCGGCCGGGTAGACGGAGGCCCGGGTCAGTTCGTCCCACAGGCCGCGGTAGCGGGCGCAGATCTCCATGCCGAACTCGATCGGGTCCACTGACGGGTGCAGCGCCCCCGACGCCTCCAGGTCCAGCAGCTCCCCGCTGATGTTCACGCGGGCGAGGTCGAGGTCGTACTCGCGCTGCCCCTGGCTGAGCTGCGGATGCAGGTCACCGGTCTCGGCGTCGACCAGGTAGGCGGCGTAGGCGCCCGCGTCGCGCCGGAAGAGGGTGTTCGACAAGGAGCAGTCGCCCCAGGCGAACCCGGCCAGGTGCAGCCGCACCAGGAGCACGGCGAGCGCGTCCATCAGCCGGTGCATGGTGGCCGGGCGCATGGTCGTCTCGAACATCGAGCGGTACGGCATCGAACCGCCCAGGTGCCGGGTGACCAGCACGCTCTCCAGCGGGGCGCCGCTCGCGTCGGTGCGGCCCGTGACCACGGCCAGCGGGTCCACCGAGGGGATGCCGAGCCGGTCCAGGTCGCGCAGCATGTCGTACTCGCGCAGCGCCGGGCGCTCGGCCAGCTCCTTGACGGCGATCACCTCGTCGCCCGCCCGCGAGTAGCGCACCACGTGGCGGGAGATGCCGCGCGGCAGCGGCACCAGGTACTCCTCCGGCCACTCCTCCAGGGGCACGTCCCACGGCAGTTCCAGCAGGAGCGCGGGGTGCTCCGGGTTGGTCGCGCTGATCTGCAGTGCCATGGGCCGGGTGTCCTTGTCTCGCCGCCGATCGTCACATCAGATTAGAGGGCGCGTTCCCGGGCCCGGAGAGCGGCGTCCCGCACCGGGCCGCGGTGGACCGGCCCGTGCCCGGGGAGCAGCAGTTCGCCCTCCAGCTCCGCCAGGACGTCCAGGGAGGCCAGGGCACGCGGCCGCTCGTGGTGGAACATGTCCGGCAGCAGCTGCGGCCCCTCAGCCCGCGTGGTGGGGTGCCCGCTGACCAGGGCGTCCCCGGAGATCAGCACGCCGGTGCCGGGCAGGTGGTAGGCGCAGTGCCCGTCGGTGTGGCCGGGTGTGTGCACCGGCACCGGCCGCCCGGGCAGGTCCAGGGCGCCCGCCGCCGGGAACGCCTGCGGAGCCATGACGGGGACGTGGTCCGTGCCGCCCGAGCGCAGGGCGTGCACCGCCCACGGCAGCACCCCCGGGCGCCAGCCGTTCTTCAGTACCGTGCCGATGGACACCTGGTGGAGGAACTCCCGGCGCGCGTGCGGCACTTCGGCCTCGTGCAGGTGGACGGGCGTGCCGTGGGCGGCGCGCAGGTACTCGGCGTTGCCCAGGTGGTCGTTGTGGGCGTGCGTGATCAGCACGGCCGCGACGGCCTCAGGGGAACTGCCCACCTCGGCGAGGGAGGCCAGGAGCTGTTCCCGGTCCCCGGGGTAGCCGGTGTCGACCAGCGTGACGGCGTCCCCCTCCGTGAGGATCACCCAGTTCGTATGGGAGCCGTGCACCAGATAGGTGCCGTCCGCGACGTGGTGTACGTCCGCCCGCATGATCGCCCGCCTCGTGTGGTCCCGGTACCGGCCCGATGGGAGAAGGAAAGCAGACCCCGCGGTGGACGGAATCGCCGGGTCCGCATCAACGGGGGCCGTGCGGCGGGTCGTTCGGCACGCCCTCTGCGCGGGCGGCCGCCGGGCCGGCCGTCCGGTACCCCTCTGCGCGGGCAGCCGCGCGGCCGGCCGTCCGGTACGCCCTCACCGCACGCCGTGCGGGCGGAACTGGATGCTGATGCGCGGCCCCGTCGCGCGCGTGCTCTTGGGGATCGCGTGCTCCCAGGTGCGCTGGCAGGAACCGCCCATCACGACGAGGTCGCCATGGCCCAGCGGACGGCGGACGGTGTCCCGGCCGCCCCCGACGGGACGCAGCAGCAGGTCCCGGGGCGCTCCGACCGACAGGATCGCGACCATCGTGTCCTCGCGCGCACCGCGCCCGATCCGGTCGCCGTGCCAGGCCACACTGTCGCGGCCGTCGCGGTAGTAGCACAGCCCGGCCGTGGTGAACGGCTCGCCCAGCTCCTCGCCGTAGTGGGCGCTCAGCGCCTCCCGCGCCTCGGCCAGCACCGGGTGCGGCAGCCGGTCGTCCACGCCGTAGAAGGCGAGCAGGCGGGGGACGTCGACCACGTGGTCGTACATCGTGCGCCGCTCCGCCCGCCACGGCACCTCGGCCGCCAGCTGTTCGAACAGCGCGTCCGACCCGTGGAGCCACCCGGGCAGTACGTCCAGCCAGGCACCGAAGCCCAGGTCGGTACGGCTGATCCGGTCCAGGCGGCCGAGGCGCAGCTCGTCGGCCTGGTCGAAGAGGGAGCCCTGGAGGTGCATGGACCCAGCGTACTCCTGAATCGAAAATGTGTTCCATATGACCTCGGTCTTTCGATACATCGGTGCATCCAATACAGTCATGTATCGAAAGGAGGGCTGGGCATGGCTGTCGAGGGAAGCACCGGACGCGTCACCAGACGCCGGGTCCGCACCCGCGCCAACCTCCTGGAGGCGGCCTTCACCGTGTTCGCGGCCAAGGGCTTCGGGCACGTCTCGATCGAGGAGGTCTGCGAGGCCGCCGGCTACAGCAGAGGCGCCTTCTACTCCAACTTCTCCAGCCTCGACGAGCTGTTCTTCGCCCTCTACCGCCAGCGCGCCGACCTGATCGCCGAGCAGGTGGCCGGGGCCCTCGCCCTCGACGGGCCCGACCTCGACGTGCCCGCCGCCGTGGACCGGGTCACCGACGTGCTGCTCCTCGACCGCGACTGGCTCCTGGTGAAGACGGACTTCCTCGTGCACGCCGCCCGCGACCCGGAGGTCGCACGAGGCCTGCTCGAACACCGCGCGCGGCTGCGGCAGGCCATCGCCGACCGGCTCGGCCGGGCCCGCGGGCACACCGCGCTGCCCGCCGTACTGGGCGACACCGACGGCGCCGCCCGTGCCGTGGTCGCCGCGTACGACGGCGTCACCACGCAACTGCTGCTGGACCGGGACGTGGAGCACGCCCGCGGCTGGCTGAAGCAACTGCTCACGGCCCTGCTGACGGACGGCAGCGGCACCCTCGCCCACTCGAAGAACTGAAGAAGGGAACGGTCGCCATGGATGCCGATGTCATCGTCGTCGGAGCGGGTCTCGCCGGTCTGGTCGCGGCACACGAGCTGACCAGCAGGGGCCGGCGCGTCGCCCTTGTCGACCAGGAGAACGCGGCCAACCTCGGCGGCCAGGCCTTCTGGTCCTTCGGCGGGCTGTTCCTCGTCGGCTCGCCCGAACAGCGGCGCCTGGGCATCAAGGACTCCTTCGACCTCGCCTGGAACGACTGGCGCGGCAGCGCCGGCTTCGACCGGCTGGAGGACGAGGACTCCTGGGCCGTGCGCTGGGCCCGCGCCTACGTCGAGTTCGCCGCGGGGGAGAAGCGGTCCTGGCTCGACGGGCACGGCATCACGTTCCTGCCCACCGTCGGCTGGGCCGAGCGCGGCGACCTCACGGCACACGGGCACGGCAACTCCGTGCCCCGCTTCCACGTCGCCTGGGGCACGGGCACGGGCGTCGTCGAACCGTTCGTGCGGTACGCCAAGCAGGCCGCCCGCGACGGCCTGCTCACCTTCCACCACCGTCACCGCGTCGACGCGCTCGTCGTCGAGGGCGGCACCGCCCGGGGCGTACGCGGCACGGTCCTGGCCGAGGACCCCTCACCCCGGGGTGTCGCCTCCAGCCGGGAGGCGATCGGCGAGTTCGAACTCACCGCCCAGGCCGTCATCGTCACCAGCGGCGGCATCGGCGCCAACCACGACATCGTGCGCCGCTACTGGCCCGAACGCCTCGGCACCCCGCCGCGTGAGATGGTCACCGGCGTCCCCGCCTACGTGGACGGGCGGATGCTCGACATCAGCGCCGAGGCGGGCGTCCGGCTGGTCAACCGCGACCGCATGTGGCACTACACGGAGGGCCTGCAGAACTGGGACCCGATCTGGCCCGGCCACGGCATCCGCATCCTGCCCGGACCGTCCTCGATGTGGTTCGACGCCCTCGGCCGCCGCCTTCCCGGGCCCTTCCTGCCCGGCTACGACACCCTGGGCACCCTGAGGCACCTGCGCACCACCGAGGACATCGCCGGCTACGACCACTCCTGGTTCATCCTCTCGCAGAAGATCATCGAGAAGGAGTTCGCCCTGTCGGGCTCCGAGCAGAACCCCGACATCACCGCCAAGGACCGCGCCGGATTCCTCAAGGAACGCATCCTCGGCAAGGGCGCGCCCGGACCGGTCGACGCCTTCCTGCGCAAGGGCGCCGACTTCGTGACCGCCCCCACCGTCGAGCAGCTCGTCGCGAAGATGAACGAACTCACCGACAAGCCGCTCCTCGACGCGGCCGGCATCAAGCGCCAGATCGAGGCCCGCGACCTACAGATCGCCAACCCCTACGCCAAGGACGCCCAGGTGCAGGGCATCCGCAACGCCCGCCGCTACATCGGCGACCGCCTCGGCCGGGTCGCCACCCCGCACCGTATCCTCGACCCGGCGGCCGGGCCGCTGATCGGCGTCAAGCTGCACATCCTCACCCGCAAGACCCTCGGCGGCATCCAGACCGACCTCGACTCGCGCGCCCTCGGGGGCGACGGCAAGCCGGTCGAGGGGCTGTACGCGGCCGGTGAGGTAGCCGGTTTCGGCGGCGGCGGTGTCCACGGCTACAACGCCCTGGAGGGCACCTTCCTCGGCGGCTGCCTCTTCTCGGGGCGGGCGGCGGGGCGCGCTGCGGCCCAGCAGACCGCCTGACCGCGCCGGACGGCCCGCCTCACGCACGGAGGAGGCGGGCCAGTACCGTCGCGTGGCTCTCCTGTGGCGTCTTCGAAGCGGTCAGCAGCGTCACGTCCCCCTTGCGGAGCAGCGCACGCACCCCGTCGAGGGCCTCGGCGGCCTCGTCGGCGGCGAGCTCTTCCTCGTAGCGCTCGGCGAACTCCTCGTACGAGCCCTCGCCCGCGTGGTACCAGCGCCGCAGCTCCGTCGACGGCGTGATCGCCTTGGGCCACTCGTCCACCCGTGCCGCGTCCTTCGCCAGGCCGCGCGGCCACAGCCGGTCGACCAGGACCCGCACCCCGTCCTCCGGCTCGGCGGGATCGTAGACACGACGCACGCGCACGCCCATGGTCGGCTCCTCTTCTCGGCGGTCCGGAAGTGCCGCGAGCTTAACCCCGGCCGGGTGTCCGCACCGCCCGGAGCCGAGCGGGCCGTCCGCCGGTCCGCTCGGCGTCGAGGAGTGGTGGCAGGACCGGCCGGTCCGCGTGCGGGTCGCCCGCCGCCTGCACGACTACGCCCATCTGCCGCACGACAAGGGGCCGGGCGTCCACCCCTGGGTGCTCGCCGGCAAGGAGGCCGCCCGCGGCCCGGACAACGAGCCGCTGGTCACCGACGTCCGCCCGCTGTGCCGGATCGACCGGCGGGTCATCGACGAGGCGAAGGCGGAGGTGGCGCGGCAGCAAAACCCCTGGGGCCCGCTGCGGCGCAGCTGAGTCCCCAGGGGTGGCGGCCGGTGTCAGCCGGAGCGGCGGCGGGCGGCCGTGCGGCGCTTCAGCGCACGCCGTTCGTTCTCGCTCGTCCCGCCCCACACGCCGATGGACTGCCCCGTGTCCAGGGCCCATTGCAGACACTGCTCCTGCACGGGGCAGCGCCGTCGGCACACCGCCTTGGCCTGCTCGGTCTGCAGCAGAGCCGGGCCGGAGGTGCCGATCGGGAAGAAGAGCTCGGGGTCCTCGTGCCGACAGGCAGCGTGGTCTCGCCAGTTGTCCATCGAAGTCACCTGCATCGCAGTAGAAACGTGCTCTCTCGTCTGCTTACTCCTTTTCGGGTGACCTGTCGATGCACCCTGAAACAGGGCGTTCCCGGACAGTGGTTCACTGCTCCCGCATGCCCCAGGGGGAGCCGTAGTCCGTCAGCAGGTCCAGGAAGGGCCGCGCCGGGAAGGCCTCCGGGCCGAGGACCCCCGCACCGGACCAGGCGCCGGTCGCCAGGAGTTCGAGCGCGACCACGGGGTTGACCGCCGTCTGCCACACCACGGCCTGGGAGCCGTACTCCGTCATGGACCACTGGTTGTCGACCACGTGGTAGAGGTACACCTCGCGCGGCTCACCGTCCTTCACACCCCGCACCCAGGTGCCCGCGCACGTCTTGCCGTGCATCCGCTCGCCCAGCGTCGCCGGGTCGGGCAGACACGCGGCGACCACGTCCCGGGGCGAGACCTGCACCGGCCCGTCCGTCCCGGGCACGGTCACCGGGTCGGTGCGGTCCAGGCCCAGCAGGTGCAGCGTCTTCAGCGTCTCGACGAACTCCCGGCCCAGGCCGTACTTGAAGGTCACCCGGCGGGCGTCGACCCAGCGCGGGACGAGCAGCACCTCCTCGTGCTCCACGTTCACGCACTCGACCGGACCGATGCCCTCGGGAAAGTCGAAGACCTCGGGCTCACTGAAGGGCTCGGTGGTGAACCAGCCCTTGCCCGTCTCGAAGACGACCGGCGGGTTGAGGCACTCCTCGATGGTGGTCCAGATGCTGAACGAGGGCGCGAAGTCGTAGCCGTCGACGGTCAGGTTCGCGCCGTCGCGGATGCCGATCTCCTCGATCTCGTCGAAGAGTTCGTCGGCGGCGTGCCGCGCGAACACGTCCGACAGGCCCGGCTCCACACCCATGCCGACGAGGGCCAGCAGCCCCTCCTTCTCCCAGTCGGCGGCCTGCGCGAACTGCTCGTCGCCGAGCTTGACCCCGCACTCCTCGTACGGCCGCTCGGCGTGCGGGCGGGACAGCGACATGGCCATGTCGACATAGGTGGCGCCCGCGGCGCGGGCCGCCCGGAACAACGGCATCACGAAGCGGGGGTCGGTGGCGTTGAGGAGGACGTCGCAGCGGTGCCAGGCCAGCAGGCGGGTCACCGCCGCCTCGTCGCCCGCGTCCACCTGCTCGGCGGTGAACCGCGGATCGCCGTCCAGCGCCGCTACGGCCGCCTCCGCCCGCGCCGGATCGTAGTCGGCCACCACCATGGCCTCGAAGAACGGCCTCCGGGCCGCGATCCGGGTGATCGCCCCGCCCACACCACCGGCACCCACGAGCAGTACACGCATGACAGAAAACTCCCTATGTGCGAAGAACGCGACGCGCCCTGGGGGAGATGAAACGCCGCCCTCTGTCATAAGGTCAATGGCGTTGGCATAAGGACCGGGGCCGGTCCCCGGGGAGGGAGCCCGCCGTGCCCAAGCCCGTGGTACCCGAGGACAAACGCCGCCGGCGCAGGCCCACCAGGAGCGGCACCGTGCTGTCCGAGGAACTGATCGTCGAGACCGCGCTGCGCATGCTGCGCGAACACGGCAGCGCGGGACTGACCGCGCGCCGGCTGGGTCTCGCCCTGGACGCCGACCCGAGCACGCTCTACCGCTACTTCCGGGGCATGGACGACCTGACCCTCGCCATCGGCGACGCGCTCATCGGCCAGGCCCTGGCGGGCTGGCGGCGCACGGGGGAGTGGCGGGCGGACCTGCGGTCCTTCGGGCTGCGCATCCACGCCGCGTACCTCGCCCATCCGCAAGCGGCCCTGCTGACCACGAACCGGGTCACGGGCCGGGCCCACGAGCTGGCCGCCGACGAGGCCGTCCTGGACGTCCTGCGCACGGCCGGCTTCCCGTTGCCCGACACCGTGCGCATCTACCACGCCTTCATCGACCAGACCCTGGCCTTCGCCGCCCTGGACGCCGCCTCCCTGGCCCTGCCCAGCGACTCGCTGCACGCCGACGAGGACATGTGGCGCTCGACGTACGCCCGCCTTCCCGCCACCACCCATCCCCGCATCGCCGAGGCGGCGCCCCTGCTCGCCACCCGCATGCTCACCAGTGCCTATCCGGCGGCCCTGGAGATGCTGCTGGACAGCGCGGCGGCCTGCCTGGAGACCCTCGGGAACTGAGGCGTCAAGGCCGCAGCGCCTGCGCCGCCGTCGCCGTCACCGTCTCCGCTACCTGCGCCAGGGCGGGCGAGTCGAGCTTCCACTGCTGCCAGTACAGCGGCACGTCGACCGTGCGGCCCGGGGCGATCTCCACGAGCCGGCCCTCGCCCAGCAGCGGATCCGCCTGGGGCTCCGGAACCAGGCCCCAGCCCAGCCCCGCGGCCACGGCCTCGACGAAGCCCTCCGAGGTCGGCACGTAGTGCCGCAGCGCGCTCGCGCCGTTGCGCCCCCGGGTGAGCCGCCGGACGAAGCCGTCCTGGAAGTCGTCGCGCCGGTCGAAGACCACCACGGGGGCCTGGGTCAGCGCCTCCGCCAGAGTGCCGCCGAGGTGGCGCCCGGCGAAGTCCGGCGTGGCCGCGGGGAGGTAGCGCATCCGTCCGAGCGGCCGGACCGAGCAGCCCGGCACGGGATCCGGTGACGAGGTCACCGCCGCCATCACCGTGCCCTCCCGCAGCAGGGCGGCGGTGTGGTCCTCGTCCTCGCGGCGCAGCTCGAAGCAGAGCCGCAGCTCCTTGGGAACCCGCGAGAGGACGGGCAGGAACCAGGTGGCCAGCGAGTCCGCGTTCACCGCCACGGACACCCGGGTGGGCTCCCCGTCGCCGCTCAGTCCGAGCTCCGCGTACGCGTCGTGCTCCAGTCGCGCCACCTGGCGGGCCAGCCGCACCAGCACCTCACCCGACTCGGTCGGCCGCACCGGCTTCGTGCGCAGCAACAGGACACGTCCCGTGCGCTGCTCCAGCGCCTTCACCCGCTGGCTGATCGCCGACGGCGTCACATGCAGCGCGGCCGCCGCCGCGTCGAACGTGCCCTCGTCCACGACGGCGAGCAGGGTCCGCACCTGATCAAGCGGCAGATCCGTCATCATCACGGTTGCTAATGATACGTAAGAATCTTTAGCTGGACCCAGGGCGGGTGCGTCCGTAGCGTCGACGCCATGACCAGCACCTTCACCGCCGGCGCCGCCGGTTTCGGCACCGGCCTGTCCCTGATCGTCGCCATCGGAGCCCAGAACGCCTTCGTCCTGCGCCAGGGCGTGCGCCGACAGGCCGTCCTCGCCGTGGTCGCCATCTGCGCCCTGTCGGACGCGGCGCTGATCGCCCTCGGGGTCGGTGGGGTCGGCGCGGTGGTGGTGCGGTGGCCGGGCGTGTTGACGGCGGTCGGCTGGACAGGCGGCGCGTTCCTGCTGGTCTACGGGGCCCTGGCCGCCCGCCGGGTGTTCCGGCCCGGCGGCGAGGGGCTGCGGACGGACGGGGAGGCGGCCGGCTCGGTGCGCCGGGCCGTGCTCACCTGCCTGGCGATGACCTGGCTGAATCCCCACGTCTACCTGGACACCGTGTTCCTGCTGGGCTCCGTCGCCGCCGACCACGGTTCCCTGCGCTGGACGTTCGGCCTCGGCGCGGTGCTGGCCAGCCTGTGCTGGTTCACCGCCCTCGGTTTCGGCGCCCGGATGCTCGGCCGGTTCCTCGCCAAGCCGGCCGCCTGGCGCGTGCTGGACGGCCTGGTCGCCGCCACCATGATCGTGCTCGGTGCCGTGCTGATCGCCGGAAGCTGAGACCCGCCGCCGGCCCGGCGGTGACGGGTGCGATAGTGATGCCCGCCCGAAAGATGTAGCGAGCATCGAGGAAGCGGCGCGTGGACGCGAGCGAGAGCACGACCGAAGAGCGGGAGCCCGAACCCCGGACGTCCCGGCGGCGCTGGGCCATGGACACCCGCCCCCTGCGCCGGCCCGCCTACCGGCGGCTGTGGGGCTCGACCATCGTCACGGCCGTCGGCAGTCAGCTCACCGCCGTCGCCGTCCCCAAGCAGATCTACGACATCACCGGCTCCTCCGCATGGGTCGGCGCCGCGAGCCTGGCCGGTCTCGTGCCCCTGATCGTGTTCGCGCTGTGGGGCGGGGCGATCGCCGACACCATGGACCGGCGCAGACTGCTGCTGATCACCAACAGCGGCATCGCCGTCACCTCGCTGCTGTTCTGGCTCCAGGCCTTCGTGGGCCTGGAGTCGGTGGGAGCCCTCATGCTGCTGCTGGCGGTCCAGCAGGCCTTCTGGGGCCTCAACGCGCCGGCCCGCAACGCCTCCATAGCCCGGCTCGTCCCCGAGGACGAGTTGCCCGCGGCGGGCGCCCTCGGCTCGACCGTCATGCAGACCGGGCAGGTGGCGGGTCCGCTGCTCGCCGGTGCCCTCATCCCCGTCATCGGGCTGCCCGAGCTGTACCTCATCGACGCCCTGGCCCTGTGCGTGACGGTGTGGGCCGTGTACCGGCTGCCGTCGCTGCCGCCCCTGGCCGGCGCGGCGGTGCGGCGCGCGGGCGTGAAGGAGATCGCCGCCGGCTTCCGCTACATCTCCGGGCACACCGTGCTGCTGCTGTCGTTCCTCGCCGACATCATCGCCATGGTGCTCGGCATGCCCCGCGCCCTGTTCCCGCAGCTCGCCTCCCAGACCTACGCCCCCTACGGCGAAGGTCTGGCGCTCGGCCTGCTGTTCGCGGCGATCCCCGTCGGCGCCGTGCTGGGCGGGCTGTTCTCCGGCACCTTCTCCCGGGCCCGGCGGCACGGCTGGATGGTCATCGGCGCGGTCGTCGCCTGGGGAGTGGCCATCACCGGCTTCGGTCTGAGCCGCAACCTGTGGATCGCGGTGGCGTTCCTCGCCCTCGCCGGGGTGGCCGACATGGTCTCCATGGTCTTCCGCGGGGCGATCCTGCTGTCCGCCGCGACCGACGAGATGCGCGGGCGCATGCAGGGCGTCTTCACCGTCGTCGTGGCGGGCGGCCCGCGCCTGGCCGACGTGCTGCACGGCACCGCGGGCTCCGCCTTCGGCCCCCGCGTCGCCGTCGCGGGCGGCGGACTGCTGGTCGTCGCCGTGATGCTGGTGCTGGCCGCCGCCGTTCCGGCGCTGCGGCGCTACCGCGTCTGACGTCTCACAGGGCTCCACGCCGGTGCAGCGTGTACTGCTCCATGAGCTTGCCCCGGGTCATCTCCAGCCGGTGCGCGAGCACCTCGGCGACATTGCGCACCAGCATCATCCCCAGTTCCGGGTCCTCCTCGCACAGCCCCAGCACGGCCTGGGCGTCGAACTCGTAGGCCCGCACCGGGCTGAACGCCACCGCGCCGAAGTCCCAGGTGTACGGCGGGAACAGCCAGGACCAGCCGAGCAGGTCGCCCGCGCCGAGGCTGGCCACGGTCACCCGCTGGAGGGAGTTCACCTGCTGGTCCAGCGAGACGGCGCCCGAGCGGATGACCCAGAAGCGGTCGGCCCTGCCGTCCGCCTCGAAGATGCGGGCGTCCTCGGGGAAGGACACCTCCCGGGCGAGGGTCATGAGACGCTGCCGCTGGGGCGGAGGCAGGGCGGTCAGGAGTTTGATCGCTTTGGTCATGCGGAGCTCCTCGCCGGGTGGTCGACTGCGGTGCTGTCGCTGGGGTGCACGGGCCCCTAAGCCCATTTCAGCCGCTGCCGGGGCCCTGAGCACCTCGGCGTACGCGACTTCTTCAGGCCGATGCGCCGGGCATGAAAAAGCCCTGGCTGGACGGGGGAGACCAGCCAGGGCCGTAAGCGGTGGCGCACGGAGGACGAGGGGTCGACTCCGTCACCACGTATGAATGAACGGTAAACCATCTGGGCGGTGTATGCGCCCCCAGGACCGGGTGGCGTGACCTGTTTCACGCCCGGGAGTCACCGAGCGAGCACGCGGACCGTCGCCAACTCCGGGTCCTCGGGGTCCGGCAGGTGCATGCCCGCGTCCAGGCCCGTCCGCAAGTACGCCAGGACCGGCTCGGTCAGGCGCTCGCCCGGGAGGACCGCGGGGATGCCGGGCGGATACGGCGTGATCATCTCGGCCGCGACCCGCCCGGCCGCCTCGGACACCGGCACGCCTTCGGCCGGACCGAAGAACGCGTCGCGGGGCAGCACCGCCTGCTCCATCCGCAGCGCCGTCGGCGACGGCACCTCCACCCTCGGCGCCCTGGGCAGGTCGCCGGCCGCCCGGGCGAGGTCGCGCAGCGCCTCCAGCAGCTCCCCGGTGGTCTCCCGGTCGTCGCCGTGGGTGATCTGCGCGCCGATGCGGCGGTGGTCCACGAGGTGCGCGTCGATGTGCCGGTGCTCGCGCAGCCAGTCCGCCGCCTGGAAACCGGTGATCCCGAGGCCGGTGAGGTCGATGACGCCGGGCAGCGGGTCGAGGTCGTCGGCCAGTCCCGGGCCGCAGAAGTCGTTGCGGTCGTTGACATGCAGCCCGTCGATCTCCTCGATGGCGGCCCGGACCTCGGCGGCGAGCTCCAACGCACCGCCCATCAACTCCTTGCCGCGCAACGCCATCTGCCGCCGCCAGCCGTCGAGGCCCGCGAAGATCAGGACCGAGGGGCTGGTGGTGCCCAGCAGGTCCGCGCGCATCCCCAGCAGCTCCGGCGGCACCAGGTCGCCCTGGAGGTGGAAGACCGAGCCCTGCTCCAGACCGCTGCCCATCTTGTGGATGCTCGTCACACAAATGTCCGCCCCCGCGTCCATCGCCCAGGACGGAAGGTCCGGATGGAACGGCAGATGGGCGCCCCACGCCTCGTCGACGATCAGCGGGCGCGAGCGCCGGTGACAGACATCGGCGATCGCCCGCAGGTCCGCGCAGCCGCCGTACGGCGTGGGACTCGTGACCAGGGCGCCGCGGGCGTCCGGATGCGCGTCGAAGGCCTGGTCGAACTCCTCGGCGGACGGGGGATGGGCGAGGTTGCGTTCGGCGTCCCACCGGGGCTCGACCCAGACGGGCTCGATACCGGAGATGATCAGCCCCGCCACCACCGACTTGTGGGCGTCGCGCCCGACCAGGAGCTTCTCGTGCGGGCCCGCGACCGACAGCATCGCGGCCTTCACCGACAGCGAGCTCCCACAGGTGCTGAAGAACGTGTGCTCGGCGTGCACCGCGTCGGCCATCAGCTCCTGGGCGCGTTGCAGCACCCGGCCCCTGGTGAGCCGGTCGTCCAGGCCGCCCGAGGCCAGCACGTCGCCGTGGAACACCGCGTCACCGAGGATCCTCCGGACCGCCGGGTCCGCTCCGCGGGCCTGCTTGTGCCCGGGCGGCGTGAACGACAGGTGCCCCGTGCGGCGGTACTCCTCCAGGGCTTCCAGAACCGGTGCTCGCGTGTGGTCGGCTGTCATGCGCACCGGGTTCCCGGCGTGTGCCCTCGCAATCCGGCCGTGCCCGCACCGGCACCGCTCCGCGCCCGCTCACCCCTTCGGGGCGTGTGTGCCCGGGGCCACGATCTCGTCCAGCACCCGCAGCACCGCCTCGTACGACATCCGCCGCACGGTCGCGTCGCGGGCCCCCTGCGGATCCGTCGCGTCCAGCTCCTCGCTCCTGGTCCGCCACGTCCGCTCCTCCTGCACCGCGCACTCCCTCGCACGCTGGATGCGCCGCAACAGCTCGTCGGAATCCACCACATCGGTCATGCACCCCGCCTACCCGTCCAGAGCACGGAGATGACATCGAGTCCCGGCCGTCCGGGGTGTTTTCGGGTCTTCCGGGCGGACCGGAGGTTTGCAGGTGCGGGGAGAGGTGAGCCGAAGAGTAAGACCGCGGCGCTCGCGCGGTGCGCGCCCCGGATGTCGCGGCAGGTCTAGGCAAGCAGTGGGTCGGCGGACCCCTGGGCAGGCCCGTGCGGGCGGCCCCGGAACGCGGTCCGGACCCGTTTTCCGTCCGTGCTGTCAGGGAGCTGCAGAATGTGCGAGGAGCACATGATCGATTCCGTGTTCGAGCCGCCCGGCGCCCACCGGGCCCGGCCGTGCAAACCCGCCGAGGCGCGCCGGGCGGTGGAGCGGGCCGTGGCCGAGCGCTGCCGCGCCACCCACACCCCGTGCGACACGGACGCCCTGTCCGACGCCCTGCTCGTCGCCTCCGAACTCACCACCAACGCGATCCTGCACGGCGGGGGCGTCACCGACTTCCAGGTGGACGTCGACGGCCCGGGTGTACGGGTCTCGGTGAGTGACCGCAGTGACGCGCTGCCCGTGACCGCGCCCCGCACCGATCCGCACGGCCGGCTGCGGCACGGCGGCCACGGCTGGCCCATCGTCTGCCGGCTCGCCCGCGACGTACGGGTGTCGGACCTGCCCGCCGGGGGCAAGTGCATCACTGCTGTCGTCCCCCTGTCCTGAACGCCCGTGAGCCGGCACTCGACAGATTGCACTGCAAAGCGGAGTTTGTTCCACCGGGGTCAGGGCAGACGCAGTTTCGTGCTTCGGACCGGAGGCGCGCCAGCGGGAGCGGTATGACTGCCCCGGAGGCCCTCCAGGCGATCCGGGCAGCGTCCTTCCCGCGGTCAGTCCCTGAAACCACCGTTCAGGAGCGAATCCGCATGCTCATCGAAACGCCCACCCATCGTCCCGGCACGCCCGAAACGACGGCCCCCGCTTCCCGGCGGCGTCACGACGACGCCCCCGACACCGCCGCTCTCTTCGCCCGGATGGCGGAGCTGGAGGAAGGCCCCGAGCGGGAGGCCGTCCGCGACGAACTGGTCACCCTGTGGCTGCCCATGGCCCACCGCATCGCCGGCCGCTTCCGCGACCGCGGGGAGTCGATCGAAGATCTCCGGCAGGTCGCCGCCCTGGGCCTGGTCAAGGCCGTCGACCGGTTCGACCCGAGCCGGGGTGCCTTCGAGAGTTACGCCGTCCCCACCATCACCGGCGAGGTCAAGCGGCACTTCCGGGACCGCATGTGGGCCCTGCGGGTCCCCCGCCGTGTGCAGGAGCTGCGCAACAAGGTGCGGGTGGCACGCCGTGAACTCACCCAGAACCCGGGCAGCCCCGAGCCCTCGGTGGCGGACCTCGCCACCCACACCGGCCTCAGCGAGGAAGAGGTCAACGCCGGGCTCGAAGCCCTGGACAGCTTCAGCACCCTGTCGCTGGACGCCGAGCTGTCGGCCGACGACGACGGCTACAGCCTCGCCGACACCCTCGGTGCGTCGGACTCGTCCTACGACGTCGTCGTGGACCGCGAGTCCGCCAAGGAAGGCCTGCGCCGGCTGCCGGAACGCGAACGGGCCATCCTCTACATGCGCTTCTTCGAGGACATGACCCAGAGCCGTATCGCCGACCACCTCGGCATCTCCCAGATGCACGTCTCCCGCCTCATCAACCGCAGCTGCGCCCGCGTGCGCGACGAGGTCCTGGGGCAGCGGACGGGCAACCGGGGGAGCGGCGGCACCTCCGCGACGGCCTGACCATCCGACCCCACGAGGAGCAATGACCATGCTGAGGCCCAACCCCGCCGTGCTGCGCCGACTCGTCGAGGAGTACGAGGCACTGGCGGCCGCCGAGTCCGCCCGCGGACCGGTGGAGCTGAACCCCAGGGCACGGGACCTGGCATACACGCTGTGCGTGTCCACCGGCACCCGGGACGTCAAGCGTGCCCTGGAAGCCGCTCACCAGTGGCTCGCGGCCGCACCCGCACCGGCACGCGAACCCGTCGCGCCGATGGCCGGACGGCGCATGCCGGCCACGGAGCCCGCCTGATCCCCGCGCGCCCCTGACGCCGGGGGAGACGAGGCGCGACGGGGCCCGGCCGACGGCACAAGCCGCGGCCGGGCCCCTGCGCGTCACGACGACGACACCCTAGGAGTTCCATGTCCACAGCGGGGCGGGCGGCAGCCGCCGACGACGGCGAGCTGGAGCGCCTGCGCGCCGAGCTGCGCGACCTGCGCGCCCGGGCCCGGGTGCGCCCGCTGATCTCGCAGGCGCAGGGCATCCTTCAGGAGCGGTACGCGCTGCCGGACGGGGAGAGCGCCTTCGCGCTGATGCAGCGCGCGTCCCAGCGCTACAACGTCAAGCTGCACACCCTGGCCGGAGTCCTGGTGACCGCACCGCGCCCCGGCGGTCCGGACGCCCTGTGGTTCCCGCAGCGCGTCCGCGGGCCGGAGCCCGAGCTGACCTTCACCGAGGCGCACCGGTCCGGCTCCGGCAGCCGCGGAGCCGTCCTGAAGGCCGTGCTGAGGGCCACCTTGACGGTGACCGGCACCGACATGGGCAACGTGCAGCTCACCGATCCGGTCCGGGGAGGCCTGCGCATCGTGAAGCACACCGGGCTCACGGCCGACTTCGTCGACTTCTTCGCCCACGTCGGCGAGGACGGCACGTCCTGCGCGCAGGCCGCCCGGGACGTCTCCCAGGTCACCGTGCACGACGTGGAGAGCGCTCCGGTGTTCACCGAACCCGCCCGGCAGGCCATCCTCGCGGCGGGCAGCAGGGCCTGCCACAGCGTCCCGCTGACGACCGAGTCCGGGCTGTGCGTCGGCATGGTCTCGGCCCACATGGACCGGCCCCTGGACGGACTGACGGCGGCCCAGACCAAGGCCCTCGACACCGTGGGCGGCGAGGCCGGGCGCTGGCTCGCCTGGCACGACCGCACGGTGGTCCTGGACGCCCTGGAGCACCTGCACGCCCTCGGCCGCGCCGGCCGCGGTTCGAGGTTCCGGCGCTCCTGAGCCCGCTGTGGGAGGGGCGTCACCGTACGGCTGTGCCGGCAGCACCCGGCGCGGAACCGGAATCCGCTGGTCCGGGCGTTGTGCAGGGTGTGTGAACGCCGACCCGGGGCATCCGCACTGCCGGGAGGTCGACATGAACACGAGTGCGATGGCACAGAGCGGTCGGTTCCGGGCCCGGCGGATGGCGCGGGGTTCGGTGACCGAGGGGGCGGCACGGGCGGGTTTCGCCGCCCGGGGCGTGATCTATCTGCTCGTCGGAGCGCTGGCCCTGCAGATCGCCTTCGGCGACACCGGCCGGCAGGCCGACCGCGGGGGAGCGCTTCAGGAACTGGCGCAGAAGCCGTTCGGCGCGGTGCTGCTGTGGGCGCTGGGCATCGGGCTGGTCGGCATGGCCCTGTGGCGGCTGTCCGAGGCGCTCTTCGGGTCGGTCGGCAAGGACGGCCGCAGCGCCCGCAAGCGGCTGATGGCGACGGTCCGCTTCGCCTTCTACGTCTTCGTCGCCTACTCGGTGCTGACGTTCGCGATCAGCCGCCACCAGAGCAGCGGATCCAGCGACCAGCAGTCTCGCGACGCCACGGCCAGGGCCCTGGAGATACCCGGCGGCCAGTGGCTGGTCGGCGCGGCCGGCCTGGTGATCGTCGGCGCCGGCGGCTGGATCGCCGTACGCGCGGTGCTGCGCAAGTACCACGACAAGCTCCGGCTCGGGCAGATGAGCCGGCGGACGCGGCAGCTCGTGGACGTCACCGGCGTCGGCGGCGGCGCCGCCCGCGGGCTGGTGTTCGCGGTGGCGGGCATCTTCGCCGTCCGCGCCGCCATCGACTACGAACCCGACAAGGCCAAGGGACTCGACGACACCCTGCGCACCTTCGCCGACACCCCGCTCGGGCCCTGGCTGCTGGTGTGCGTCGCGGCCGGGCTGGTGCTCTTCGGAGTGTTCTCGTTCGCCATGGCCCGGTGGCGACGCGTCTGAGCCGCGTCTCGTGGGGAACACGAAGCCAATGAGCGATTCCGAGATTCCGCATGGCGACGGCCGGCCCGTGGACGTGTACCTGGACCTCCTGCGCATCCGGATGGACACGGAGGACTACCGCCTTCTGATGCGCGCGGTGGAACCGGTCCTCGAGGCGATCGAAGAGGAACGCCTGTCCAGCCTCGACTTCGCGCTCGACTCCGGGCCCGACGACGAACTGCCCCAGGAGGTCCGTGACGAGGTGGCCCTCGTCATCGCCACCGCCGTCACCGGCCGCCTGGACAACGAGGTGGTCGAACTCCACGTCGACGACACCGGCCCGGTCCGGATCGTCACGGACGCCACCACCGCATCCGACCCGATCCGGCTCGGCGAGATAGCCGACTACATCCGGGACCGGCACAAGCAGACCGAGGAACTGCGGGGCATCGCCGAGGTGAGCGGACTGCCCACCGACTTCTGACGGCGGCCGTAAGCCCGTCGGGGCGTCACGCCTTGGGCGCCGCCACCGGCACGCCCAGCGGCCGGGCGAGGCCCACCACGGCCTCGTCCAGCCGCTCCAGATGCCGCAGCACGCGGTCGGTGATGCGGCCGTAGCGCGGTGTGCCGGCGTCGGATCCCAGCAGGGAGGCGATGCTCGGCCCGGTCTCGACCTGCACGCCCGCGTGCTCGTCGGCGACCCGGGCCGCGATGACCCCGATGTTGCGCACCGTGCGCCCGGCGGCCCCGCGCAGTCGCGGGTCCGCCGCGATCGAGGGGTGCGTGGGCAGCAGCTCGGCGGTCGCGGCCAGCGTCCGTGCGTGGTACGCGCACGTCTCCAGCAGCGCCACCACGTACCGGGCCGTGTGGCGGCGGGTCCGCAGCGGGGTGACCGGATGGATCAGCGGCTGGGTCGCGGCCCGCAGATCGGCCAGCGCCTGGTCGAGGTCGCGCGCCTTGTCCAGCAGTTCGTCCGCCGGTCCGCCGCTGAGCTGGCCGACCGCGGCCTCCGTGACCTCGGCCAGCCGCTCCAGCACGGTGCCGAGCAGTTCGTCCGTACGGCGGTCCGTCCGAACGGGCAGGACCAGCGCCGCCGCGACCACCCCGCAGGCCGCGCCGAGGGCCGTCTCCTCGATCCGCAGCACCAGCACGTCGAGGCTGTAGGTGTGCAGCAGGGTGTACAGCAGCCCCAGCATCGCCGTGACGAAGAACGACATCAGCGTGTACGACAGCGGCGCCGTGTAGAACATGGCGAAGATCAGCACCAGGACCAGGGCGAACGCCGTCCAGGTGTGCCGGCCGACCAGCCCCGCCAGGACGATGCCGGCCACCACGCCGAACACCGTGCCCAGCAGCCGCCGGTACCCCTTCACCAGGATCTCGCCCGTGGACGCGGTGTTGAGGAAGACGATCCAGCACGTCAGCACCGCCCAATACCAGCGCTGCGTGGACAGCAGTTCACCGCCCACGATGGCCAGTGAGGATCCGACGGCGACCTGCACGGCCGCCCGTGTGGTGGGCCGCCGCAGCCCGGTCTGCTCTTCCTGCGCCGCTTCCTCGCCGCCGCCGTCGATCGCGGCGTCCTCGGCGTCCAGTTCCTCGCGGGAGCGGGCCGTCGCGGGGCTGTCGTCCGACTCGTCCTGCGGGCCGTCCAGGGCGATCCGCAGCCCGAGCACCGCGCGGGCCGACTCGCCGATGCCGCGGAAGACGTCCTGGACGGCGGCCGAGGCGGGCGGAAGGTTCTCCTCGTCCCGGTAGCCGAGCAGCCGGTTGCGCACATGGGCCAGACCGGTGCCCGTGTCACCGCTGCCGGCCCGCAGCACCAGGGCATGCAGCGCCTGCAGATCGCGGCGCAGCGTGGCGCCCGCCTCGTCCGGCAGCTCCGGCGCGGCCACCGACGGGGCGGGCGCGCCCGGCAGGTGCAGGGTGAGCGTGTCCGCCCGTTCGGCGGTCCGGGCGGTCAGCAGCAGCAGGCCGAGCCGCTCTGCGGCGATCTCGGCGTCGGCGATCCTGCGCTGCACCAGCCGCGCCGCCGATTCGTCCGGGGTGCCCTCCTCCAGCCGTCCCTGGATCATCATCGCCGTCTCGTGGAGCCGCGCGGTGCCGTCGCGGACGGCCTCCAGCGCCTTGTCCATCTCGTCCGCGGGAGCGTCGAGGAGTTCGGCCTGGGCGGCCACCAGCTGGGCCAGCCGCGCCCGGAAGGCCAGGCGCAGCCGCAACAGCACACCGGCGGGCGTCGCGGGTACGACCGCGAACCGCATCAGGGCACTGGAGCAGAACGCCACGGCCATGGCACCGCACAGCGCGGGCAGCGTGGCGGCCGTGGCGCCGACGAACAGGGACAGGAAGTAGATCTGGAAGCCGATCAGCCCGAGCGCGGTGCCCCGGTCTCCGAACCGGCGGCCGTAGACCGCGCAGAAGATCAGGACGACGAAGAAGACGTCACCGACGAAGAGACGCGTGTTGAGGACCGCGCCCAGGGACAGCGAGGCCGCGGCCACCGGCAGCCCCAGCGCCAGCGTCACGGCCTGGGCGGAGAGCTGCTTCTCCCGGATGGCGAAGGTGGCGACCATCGCCGCCATGGCCCCCGCCACCAGAACGTGCACATCGGCCCGCAGCAGGGAGAGCACGGCCAGGGTCAGCGCGATCGCGCCGACCGTCCGCAGCCCGGCCGTCAGACGCAGCAGACCGGGGTCGTTCGCCGCGATCCGGTCCCGCAGTCGTGCCCGCACCGCGCGTCCCGCTGCCCTCACACCGCCGCACTCTCTCCCGACTCACACCAAGATCCGTATCTCAGCATGACACGCCACGGGCGGACGCTCCCGCCCGGCCCGGTCCTACTCCGGCCGGCCGGCCCCCTCGACCTGCGCCCGCACCTGCTCCGGCGACAGATAGGCGTCCGTGTACTCGAAGTCCTTCAGCCGGGCGGCCTTGCGGGCCTGGAACCCCGTCCGCACGAAATCGTCGCCCGCGACGGCGTTGAGCAGCCAGTTCGTCATGACCCGCGTCTTGGCCACGTTGGTGCGCAGCGCCGACCAGTGGTAGCCACGGGCCACGGCCTGGGCGGGCAGCCCCCGCAGTTCGATGCCCAGCGGCTTGGACACCGCGTCGGTGCCGCCGAGGTCGACGACGAGCCCGAGGTCCTTGTGGACGTACGGCTTCATCACCTGACCCCGCAACGACGCGATGACGTTGTCGGCGACGTGCCTGCCCTGCCGCAGGGCGTGCTGCGCGGTGGGCGGGCACATGGCCCCGTCCCCCTTGGCCAGGTCGGGAACCGCGGCCGAGTCGCCGAGCGCGAACACCCCGTCGTCGCCCGGCAGGTTCATCTCCGGGGCGACCGCGAGCCGCCCCTTGACCGTCTCCGCGCCGAGCGTGGCGATGAGCGGACTGGCGACGACCCCGGCGGTCCAGATGAGCGTGCGGGTCGGGATCACCCGCCCGTCGGTGAAGGTGACCTCCTCGGGGCCCGCCTTGGCGATGGAGGTGCCCAGGGAGATCTCGATGCCCCGCCGGCGCAGGATCTCCTGCGCGCTGCTGCCGAGCTTGTCGCCCAGCTCCGGCATCAGCTTCGGCGCGATGTCGATCAGGTGCCACTTGATCAGACCCGGGTCCAGCCGCGGGTAGCGCTTGACCGCCGCGTGCGTCAGCCGTTGCAGGCACGCCGCCGTCTCGGTGCCCGCGTAACCGCCGCCGACCACCACGAACTGTAGCCGCGAGGCCCGCTCCGCGGGGTCCTGGCTCGCGTCGGCCAGGTCCAGCTGCGAGATGACGTGGTCCCGGATGTACGCCGCCTCGGCGAGCGTCTTCATCCCGAACGCGTGATCCGTCAGCCCCGGAATGTCGAAGGTGCGCGTGATGCTGCCGGGCGCCAGCACGATGTAGTCGTACGGCTCGTTGACGATCTCGTCGGTGATGGTGCGGATGACACAGACCTTGGACTTCAGGTCCACGCCGATGGCGCCGCCCGGAATGATCCGCGTGCGGTACTTCTTGCTGCGGCGCAGCGAGACGGCGATCGACTGCGGCGTCAGCACGCCGGAGGCGACCTGGGGGAGCAGCGGCAGGTAGAGCTGGTAGGCGAACGGCGTCACCAGCGTGACGTCGGCCTCGTCCGGGGAGAGTTTCCGTTCCAGACGGCGGACGCACTCCACACCGGCGAAGCCTGCGCCAACCACCAGGATCCTGGGTCGTGTCACGGTGTTCATCCCTTTCTGCGGCTCCAGGCGGTCTGCCTCGAACGCCTTCCGACTGCCCCTGGATCGCTGGTTCGCACCCTTTCGATCCCACCGTGTGTCCCACGGGCGCGCCAGTCGGACGCGGCAGGCAGACGAACGCGTCGATCACCACCATGCCCGCACCGTGGCCGAAAAGCACCAGGCGGGAGTGAAGAACGCGTGCATACCCGGCCGGCCGGACCCGCCGTCAGGACCCTGCGCCACCTTGGACATGACACAGCAACAGGCATACGTCGTCGTCCCGCTCGGAGTCGCTCAGCAGCGGATGCAGGAGCCGGTCCGCCGAGCCCTCCAGGTCCGCGTCCAGTTCCGCGGAACGGAATCCGCCGAGCGCCGAGGCCAGCCGCTCGATACCCGGGTCTATGCCTTGCGCACGCCGCTCCACCAGCCCGTCCGTGTACAGCGCGAGGGTCGAGCCGGGCTCCAGTTGCTCCGTGTGGTCGGCGATCTCCTGGGTGAGGGGGATGCCGAGCATCGCGCCGGGCTTGGCGTCCAGGGTGCGCACGGTGCCGTCGGGCAGGCGCAGCACCGGCGGCGGATGCCCCGCGGCGGCCCAGGTCAGGGTGGGCTCGTCCGGGTGGAACCGGGCGATGACGGCGGTGGCGTACAGGTCCGGCTGGAGGTGGTGCAGGAAGCGGTGCAGCCGGGTCAGCAGCCGGCCCGGGCTGTCGCCGTCGACGGCGTACGCCCGTAGCGCGGTGCGCAGCTGGCTCATCATGACCGCCGCGTGCAGACCGTGTCCGGTCACGTCGCCGATGACGGTGATGAGACCGCCGTCCCGCTGGGGGAACGCGTCGTACCAGTCGCCGCCGATGTTCAGCCCGTGCGTGGCCGGAAGGTACCGCGCGGCCAGACTGAGGCCCGCAGTGGCGGGCAGGTCGGTCAGCAGGGCGCGCTGAAGCGTCTCGGCGATGTCCCGGTTGTGCTCGAAGCGCCGGGCGTTGTCGATGGCGATGCTGGCCCGCCGGGTGAGCTCGATCAGCATCACCGCGTCGTCCGGATCCCAGCGCCCGCCGGGCGGCGACAGCGTCAGGACCCCCAGCGGGGCCCGTCGTGTCGGCAGCGGCACACACAGCAGCGGCCGCCCGGGATCCAGCGCCGACGGCGGCTGGTCCTCGACGCCGGGCAGGTTGCCCGGGTGGTCGGCGGCGTACTGGGGCCGCCCCGTGCGGGCCGCGACGACGGCGGCGGCCGGATGCGGCGCCGACCGGTGCTTGTCCTCCTCGTGGTCGAAGAGCCAGACGTCGACGCTGCTCGCGTACTCCGGCACCAGCAGGTCCGGCAGCCGGCGCACGATCTCCTCGTGATTCAGCGACGCCGTCAGCACGGCACTCGCGTCCGCGAGGAACGTCAGCCGGCGCCGGGCGCTCTCCGCCTCGTTGCGGGCGCTGCGCTCGGCGGCGAAGGCCTCGCGCTGGGCCCGCCCGGCCGCGTCCAGTTCGGCGTGCAGGGCCAGCACGCCCTGGTTGGTCTGGTGCAGCTCCTCGCGGTGGAAGAGGACCAGGTCCTCCTGCTCGGTGAGCTTGTCCAGCACGACGGCCGTGTCCTCGTCGGCGCCGAGCAGCGCCTCCGACAGGGCGGCGGGGTCGGCGGCGACGGTGCCGTCCTCGGCGGCCTCGGCCGTCTCGGGGCAGGGGACCGTGACCTCCCAGAGCGGCTCCCCGGCGGCGCAGGCCTCCGGCGACGGGGTCACGACGACGTGCAGCAGCCCCTCCTCGGTGGGGGAGCCCGCCAGGTCCATGGTGAGCCGCCAGGTGCCGCCCTTGGTGAGGCACTGACGCAGGTGGGCGCTGAGGGCGGAGGCCAGCCGGGTCCGTTCGACGGTGGGCACACCGTACGCGGCGGCCAGGCGCGCGAGCGAGATGCGGGCGCGGGCCGCGTCGGTGACGGTGGTGATCTGCCAAGTGCGCATCATGGGTGTTCCGGCGGTGTCGAGGTCAGCACGGCCACGGCGGTGTCGTCCCGCACCGGCCGGGCGGGACTGCTGGCGTCACGTATCGTCACGGCGGCCGTCACGGCCGGGTCGGTCGCGTGCAGACCGGGGTCGGACGGCGGCGTCCAGCGGCTGGGCAGGCCGTCGGTGTGCAGGATCAGCAGGGGGTCGTCCGTCCAGTCGGCCTGCTCCTCGCGCAGGGTCGCGGGCCGGTGGACCCCGACGATGCCGGGCCGCGACAGCAGGGCCCGCCAGACACCGCCGGTGCGCAGCCGTGCTCCCACGTTGCCGATGCCGGCGAACCGCAGCCGCCCGGCCGACAGGTCGAGCTGGGCCACGGCGACGGCCGCGCCCCGGGTGTCCCGCAGCGCGTCGTGCAGCCGCCGCAGCGACTCGGCGGGGGAGAGGTGGGCCCAGCGGTGCAGCGCCGTGACCGCGGCGGACGAGGCCCGCGCGGCCTCCGGCCCGTGACCCAGCCCGTCCGCCAGCATCAGCGTCACCCGGTCCCCGGCCCGGACCCAGCCCCAGGCGTCCCCGGAGTACTCGGCTCCGCCATAAGGGACGTTCACCCCGCCGGCCCGCACGCCCGCGACCGGCAAGGAACGGTTCTGCGAGGCGGCCCCAGGGGCGATGCGGACCGGTGCTCGTTCGTCCGGCTCGTGCGTCCGCGGGCCTCTGCCCGTGCGCCTGCCGTCTGCCGGGTCCTGGGGCGGTGCGGCCTGGTCACCGGCCCGGCGGCCGGGCATCCCGGGGCCGGACGAGTCGTGCTCCGGCGCTGCCGGGAGGCCGGCCTGTTCGCCGGGAGCGCCGGCGCCTGCCGTGGCGTGCGCCGCTGCCCACGAGGACGTCGCTTCCGCCTCCGCTGTGCCGGTGCCGGTGCCGGTGCCGGTGCCGGTGAGGCCGTGGGCCGGTTCCGCGTGCGGCCCGGGCCGGCCGCACGGCATGTGAGTGCCGGTGAGGTCGTCGCGGCCCGCTGCTCCGTGGAGCCCCGGCTCCGTCTCCCGCGTACGGCCGGCCGCCGCCGGGCCGGGCCCCGGGAAGTCCGGCGCGGTGCCGGGCACCGCCGCGTGGCCCGTCAGGCCGCCGCAGGCCACCGCGCCGAACGGCGGCTCGCCGCCCGGCCACCGTCCGCCGGCGGCCACCCTGCCTCCGGGCCGCACCGACGCCTCACCGGCCCGGGGCGTCGCGCTGACGCGGGCCACCGCGACCGTGCCGCGGCCGGGAACACTGTGCAGGGCGAAGTCGTCGGAGAGGCGCAGGCACGTGCCGAGGCCCGCGCCGAGCGAGCGGGTCGTGGAGAAGCCGTCGCGCAGCGCCGCGGAAACGTCGTGGATGCCCGGGCCGTGGTCGATCGCGGCGATCTGCACCACCCTGGACCCCTCCCGGTCCTCCCTCAGCACGGGCGGGGCGACGATGTCGATGAGCACCTGACCGCCGTCGGCGTGCTTCAGCAGATTCGTCGCGAGCTCGGTCGCGACCAGCGCGGCCGCAGCGGTCCGCCGCTCGTCCAGCCCGGCCAGCGCGGCCGCGCCCTCCGCCGCGACCCGCGCGTCGCGCACCCGGGTCGCGTCGCGCACCGGCACGTCCCACACCCGTGGCATCAGACCTCCTCGCGCGGACGCGGCGGCCGGCCCACCCAGCAGGTGACCCGCACCGTGGTGCCCGACCCCGGCGTGGTGTCGATGTCGAAGTCGTGCACCAGGCGTCGCGCGCCGCTCAGCCCCATCCCCAGACCGCCGCCGGAGGTGTAACCGTCGCTCAGCGCCAGGTCCAGGTCGGCGATGCCCGGCCCCTCGTCGCTGAAGACCAGTCGCAGCCCCTGCGCACCAGCAGTGCCGGCGCGCGTCGCCTCCATCTGTCCGCCACCACCGTGCACCAGGGTGTTGCGGGCCAGCTCGCTGGCCGCGGTGATGATCTTGGTCTGGTCCACCAGACCGAAGCCGAGCCGGGCGGCGGCCTGCCGTACGTGCTGTCGCACCCACACCAGGTCCATGTCCGACCGGATGGGCAAGCAGGCCTCCACGCCCGCGGCGGTGTGCATCACGGACTCTCCTGACGCGGGCCGCCGGAAAGGCGCACCGGGGCCCGCTGGGCGAGGAGCTCCATGCCGGCCTCGGTGCTGAGCGCGGTGCTCAGCCCCGGCAGCGTCAGTCCCAGCTCGACCAGGGTGATGGCGACGGCCGGGCGCATACCGGCCACCACCGTGCGCGCGGCCAGCAGCTTGGCCTGCGCGGCGATCTCGGCCAGCACCCGGCCGAGGAAGGAGTCGACGATCTCCACACCGGAGATGTCGATGAGGACCCCGTGCACCCCGGTACGGGAGATGGTCTCGGCGAGGTCCTGCTGGAGCTGCTGCGCCGTGCTGTCGTGCAGGTCCCCCTGGAGCGTGACGAGCAGGACGTCGCCGAGCCGGAGGACCGGCACGTGGCCGGTCACGGGGCGGGAGCGGGCGTCGTTCACCGCTGACCCGTACCCGGGTTCACGATGTCCGCACCGAGCTGGTGCAGCGCGTAGCCCAGCGCGTCGGCCAGGTTCGCACGCGTGATCACGTCCAGGTCCAGCCCCAGATGCACGATGGTCTGCGCGATGGCGGGGCGGATGCCCGAGACGATGCACTCGGCGCCCATGAGCCGCGCCGCGGCGACCGTCTTCATCAGATGCTGCGCCACCAGCGAGTCGACCGTCGGGACCCCGGTGATGTCGAGGATCGCGAACCGCGCGTGCTGCTCCACGACGGCGTTCAGCAGCGTCTCCATCACGATCTGGCTGCGGGCGCTGTCGAGCGTCCCGATGAGCGGCACGGCCACGATGCCGTCCCACAGCCGGATCACGGGCGTGGCCACCTCCATGAGCTGCATCCGCTGCCGGTCGCTGAGCGCCTGCCACTCGCTCAGCGCGGTCTGCATGGCGACCAGCCGCAGGGTGCCCATCAGCACGGTCAGGGCGGTCGAACAGGCCCTCAGGTGCTCGGGCGGAGCCTGCTCCAGATCGGCGGCCAGCAGGTTCTCCACGGGCGGTCGCAGGGCGGCCAGTTCGCCGGAGACCTGGGTGTTGCTCAGTCCGGCCCGGGACCGGGCCGCTCCCATCCGGGCCAGCTGCTCGCGCACGCCGCTGAATCCCGCGGCGTCCGGGTCCTCCACCTGCTCCGAGTCGGCCACCTGGGCCAGTGCGTCCACGACGGCCTTGCCCGCTTCCACCGCCTCGTCGCGCGAGACGGTGAACACGGTGCGGAACAGAGGCTCGTCCGCCCACCGCTGGGCGATCTGCTCACGCCGGCGGTGCAGGAAGTCCCTGACCTCGTGGCTGGGCGTGGCGAGTTGTCCGTCCGCTTCGTGCTCCGGCACCTGGTTCTCTCCTCATCCGCGTTGCGTCGGCCGAGCCCGCTTCTGGCAACGAGACGGCGATGTGACACTTGCCGGGCGACAACTCTAACCATGCGCCGACCTCGCACGACACCTGCTCCGGCGCAAGCGATCCGGTTCAGGGATACGGCGGTTGGAGCCGCCGTCGGAGGTGTGCGAAGAGCGAGCCGTCGCCCGGGCAGGGCGGAGCGAGGGCCCCGGGCCACCGGCCTTCGCCGGCGCCCTGCCCTGGGGTGCACCCGGACCGTCAGACGTTCGGCCCCTCCGGGTCCGCGGGCTGCTGCTGTCCTTCGTCGACACGGGTCAGGGCCTCGTCGACACTCTCCGATATCGGCACGGTGATGCTGACGCCGGTCAGGTCGAGGATGCGCCGCACGGCCGGTGCCGGGCTGATGACGTGCACGCTGCCCTCGGTCTTACGGGTCTCCTGGTACACCCGCAGGATGATGTTCATCCCGGACGAGTCCATGAAGGGGACGGACGACAGGTCGAGCAGGAAGTGCCGTCGGCCGTGGTGGAGTTGGTTGGCCAGATGGGCCTGGAACTCGGTCGCGGTGTCGACGTCCAGGTAGCCGTCGACCGTGATCAGGGCCACGTCCTCCCGGGGCAGTTCGACTTCCACGGACAGCGGGTTCTGGGCGAGGGGCACGGATACCTCCAACAAGTACTACGGCCTGGGCTGGTCACCTCTGGGGATGACCGCGGTGCGAGGGGATCCCGGTCGTTCTCCGGACTCGACTTCCGTTCCTCATGCGCCTCCCTTCACCGGCGGACTCGGATGTCACCGCGCCCCCGCGATTACCCCGGAAACCGTCCTCCATGCCCCCTCGGCCGGACATCGTCGGGACCGGCCGCCGGAAGTCGCGTGCGGTAGCAGGCGTGTGCGCCGAATGCGCTTGCGACAGGAGGGTAATTGCTGCTGTGGGACGGGGCGGGCGCGGGGCGCCCGCCGGAGAACATGCGATCCGCACATCGCCAGGGAGGATGGGGCAGCGTGGCCATCGACAGAATCTGGTCGTACGCGCCGGACAGCGGTCACACGGAGGGGCAGGACCTGACCGGTTTCGCCGTCGCCGCGACCGACGGAACGATCGGGCACGTGGACCGGGAGGCCGACCCACACGGCATGCGGCACCTGGTCGTCGACACCGGCGTCTGGGTGTTCGGCCGCAGCGTCCTGGTACCGGCCGGAGTCGTCACCGGCATCGACATCACGGGGAGGAAGGTCACACTGGCGTGCAGCAGGGGGGACGCCAAGGCGGCGCCGCGCTTCCAGACCGACAGCGAGACCCGGGACCGGGAGTACCTGCGGGCCGTGGGTGACTACTACGACCGGCTGCCGCCACGCGAGACGGCCGCGGTCTGAGCCGTCCGGGCTGGTCACGGGCGCGGCGCGCCCGTGACGCTCCCGGCTCACCAGGGCATGAACACGTGCACGTCCTTGCCCCGGTCGTCGGCCACCACGCTGACCTGGTCGCACAGCGTGTGGATCAGATGCCAGCCGATGCCCCCGCCGCCGCTGCGCGGATCGAAGGGGCGAGGGGCGGGCTCAGTGGTGCTGGTGTCGTGCAGGACCACATGCACCCCGTCGAACGTCCTGCGCATGCGCAGCGCGAACGGACCCGGGGCGTACTGGACCGCGTTGGCGGCCAGTTCCGTCACCACCAGCAGGATGTCGTCCCAGTACTCGGGAGCAGAGGGCGGGGAGGAGCGTGCCAGATCACGCAGGAACTCCTCCGCGGCCAGCCGCGCGCCTGTCACGTCATGCGGCTCGCCCACGAAGCTGTTCGTGCGGCTCGGGATCTCCTCGGAGGTCAGGGCGTCGTCCCCACGCGGCTCGGTTGACATATCGCCTTTCCGGCCCGGGCGTCAGCTAGGGCTGTCGTCAGGGCTGTCGTCCTTTCTCTTGCGTCGCCACTGTTGCGTGTTCCCGAGGGGACGAGGCCTACGCGTCCGGCCGCACGCTCAGCGGAACACGTTGTCGGAATCGTCCCAGTTCGACGGTTCGTCCGGGGCGCTCGGCCGCCCGGGACGCCTCCGCGACCGGTACATCGCCTCGATCTCGGAAGCGTAGTGGCGCACGATCTCGTCCCGGCGCAGCTTCATCGACGGTGTGAGCAGCCCGTTGGTCACGTCGAACGACTCCGGCAGAACCCGGAACACCCGGATCGACTCCGACGGCGACACCACGCTGTTGGCCGCTGCCACGGCCCGCGCGACCTCCTCCCGCAGCGCGTTCTCCTCCCGGGCCTCCCGCATCTCGCCCTGGAGCGCCAGCCCGGCCCGCCAGTGCGCCAGGAACTCCGGATCCAGCGTGATCAGGGCGCCGACACAGGGCCGGTTGTCCCCGACGACCACCGCCTGGTGGATGAGCGGGTGCATCCGCAGCCGCTGCTCCAGTGCCAGCGGGGCGACACTCTTGCCGCTGCTGGTGACGATGATGTCCTTCTTGCGGCCGGTGATCGTCAGATAGCCCTCCGTGTCCAGCTGCCCGAGATCGCCGGTGGCGAGCCACCCGCCGCGCAGCGCCGCCCGGGTGGCGGCCTGGTCGCCCACGTATCCCTGGAACACCGAGGGGCCCCGCACCAGGATCTCCCCGTCCCCGGCCACCTGGATCTCCATGCCCGGCAGGGCCTGCCCGACCGTCCCGGACTTCTCCCGCCCGAGCGGCTGCATCGTCACCCCGCCCGCGGTCTCCGTCAGGCCGTACCCGTCGTGCACGTAGATGCCGATGCCCTCGTAGAAGAGGGACAGCTCGCGGCTGAGGGGGGAACCGCCGGACGTCGCCCGCCGCACCCGTCCGCCCAGCGCGGCCCGCAGCCTGCGGTACACCGTGCGCTCGTACAGCGCGTGCTGGAGCCGCAGGTCGAAGCCGGGCCCGCGGCCGCGGGCCAGCCGCTGGCGCTCCAGGGCCGCGGCGAAGTCCCGGGCGGTCTCGGCGGCCCGCTCGAAGAGGGCGCCGTGACCGCCCTGCTGAGCGGTGCGCAGGAAGTTCTTGTAGATCTTCTCCAGGACCGACGGAACCGCGTAGAGGTACGTGGGCCGGAACGACTGGAGCGCCGAGGACAGCGCCTCCCCGCTCAGGTCGGCCTGGTGCCCCATCAGCAGCCCGCCGCGCACGCACAGACCCTGGATCATCAGCCCGTACACATGGGAGAAGGGCAGGAACGCGAGCACGGAGCCCTGCTCCCCGCGCGGCGCCGCGGTGTGCCCCCAGCCCGCCAGCAGCGTGTCGCAGGGGCCGGCGAGGTTGCGGTGGCTGAGAGCGCAGCCCATGGCGTGGCCGGAGGTGCCGGAGGTGTAGGCGATGACGGCGGTGGAGTCCGGCAGCACGATGCGGCGCATCGAGTCGACCGTGGCGAGCGGGATCAGCTCGCCGCGCATCGTCAGGTCCGCCAGGGCGCCCGCGTCCAGCTGCCAGACGTGACGCAGCAGCGGCAGCGACGCGCACACCGAGCCGACGGTCATGACGCCCTGCTCGTCCTCGACGACCACCGCCACGCACCCCGCGTCCCGCAGGATCCACTCCACCTGGTCGCGTGAGGCCGTCGGGTAGACCGGGACGACCTCGGCGCCCACGGCCCACAGCGCGTAGCACAGGATCGTCCATTCGAACCGGGTGCGCGCCATGATCGCCACGCGATGGCCCGGCGCGATCCCCGAGGCGATCAGCCCCTTGGCGGCGTCCACCACCTCGTCGCGCAGTTCGATCGCCGTCACCTCCTCCCAGACCGCGGAGGCGGGATCGGCCCGGCGGGCGAGCATCGGCCGGGCCGGTTCGCGGTCCGCCGTCTCGAAGACGCTGTCGGCGAGCCCGCCGGTCAGAGGCGCCACGGCCGGGGGAGCGAGGGCGAGGTCGCGCATGCACTGCTCCTGACGTGTACGGGGTGTGACATTGCCGACGGGTACCGTCATCGGCGGTGCTCGAATGTAGTCGAGTCGGGACCCTTCGGGGTCGGAAAATACGGAACTGGACCCGCTGATGATCTCGGCGTGATCGGGGGACCCGGACGACATGACTCACATCAGCCCCGATCCCGAACCCGAACGCACCCCAGGTCTGGAACCCGGCGGCGGTGTTCCGCCGGGCGAGACCCCACCCGCGGAGAGCAGCATGCCGGAGACGCTGCCCCGCGAGACGCACAACCCCACCAAGGGCTGGGCCAAGGCCCCGCTGACCGTGATCATCGTCGTCACCGTGCTGATCGCGGCGTTCTTCCTGGCCTACGCCCTCGTCCTGATCCTCTGAGCCCACCGTCCGGGCATGCCGGGACGCCTCACGCCTGCGTACGGCGGACGCACTCCGTGACGACGTCCCGAAGACTTCCCGTGCGCTCCATCAGCGCGCGCTGCACCTGAGCCCCGTTGCCCTCCCGCAGCAGTTCGTCACAGGCGGCCTCGGCCCGCGCCAGATCACCCGAATCGTCGAGGGCCTCCCCGACGTGGTCCAGCAGGGCGCGGACGACGGCTTCGGCGGGCATGCGCCGCATGGTCGCGGGGTGCAGCAGCTCGCCCGCGAGTCCGGACCGGGCCGCCTGCCAGTCGGCCAGCCGCAGCAGGCTGACACTGTGGTCCAGCGGCTCGCGGCCCGCTCGCCACTCACGTGCGGCGGTCTCGACGAGCCCCCGGACCAGCGTGGCGATCAGCACGGCCGTGCCGGAGTGCAGACAGACGTCCGAGACGCGCAGCTCCACGGTCGGGTACCGCTGCGACAGCCGCGCGTCGAAGTAGATCATCCCGTCGTCGAGGAGCGCCCCGGTGGCCACCATGTCCGCGATGAGCCGGTTGTACCGCTCGGCCGAGCCGAAGATCTCGGTCGGGCCGGCCGACGGCCAGCGCAGCCACACCCGGCTGCGGTAGCTGTTGTAGCCCGTGTCCCTGCCCTGCCAGAACGGCGAGTTCGCACTGATCGCCCGCAGCACCGGGAGCCAGGGCCGCAACCGGTCGACGACCGCGACGCCCTCCTCGTCGGACTCGACCGACACGTGCACGTGGCAGCCCATGACGAGCTGCTCGCGGGTGGCGATGCCGTACTGCTCCGCCATCCACTGGTAGCGCCGGCCGAAGCCGACGGCGGGGCTGACCGGCAGCGGTGAGGTGGCGAGCGCCGCCACGGTGCAGCCGATCTCCTCCGCGTGCCGCGCCGCCTCCGTGCGGCAGCGGACGATCTCCGCGCGCAGGCTCTCCATGGACGATTGCGGATGGGTGGCGAACTCCAGCATCTGCTCGTGGAGTTCCTTCTCGAACACGTCCTGATCCGCGCCGTTCTTCTCCGCCCGGGCGAGCACCGCTGCGGACAGCGCCCGCGGTTCCCCGGTCTCCGGATCGACCAGGAGGAGTTCCTCCTCCACTCCCACGGTGCGCACCTGATGCCCGCCCTTCTGTGCCCTGCCGCGTCGTACCACCGGGTGCTCCCGGTGGTACGACCCCCAGTGCCCCTCTCAGCGGGGAGGACACCTGGTGGGACGGCGGGACTTCACCCGGCGAACGGCGTCAGCCACACCGTGGCCAGTGGAGGCAGCGTGATCCGGACATGGCCGTCCTCCGGTTTGACCGGATCCGGGTTGGTGACACCGCTGCCGCCGTAGCGCGTGTCGTCGGTGTTGAGGCGCTCCTCCCAGGCGACGACGTCACCCGGCACCCACAGGCCGTAGTCCTGCCGGACCACGGGGGAGAAGTTCGACACCGCCAGGAGCGGCCTGCCCTCGGCGTCGTGGCGCAGGAACGCGAAGACGTTGTCGTCGGCCGAGTCCACCGCCACCCACCGGAAGCCCTCCGGGCGGGTGTCGCACTGCCACAGCGCCGGAGTCGCCCGGTACGCCGCGTTCAGATCGCGCACCAGATCGCGCACGCCCCGGTGGTCGCCCGCCGAGTGGTAGCCGTCGTCGAGCAGCCACCACTCCGGGCCGTGCTCCACCGACCACTCGGCGCCCTGCGCGAACTCCTGCCCCATGAACAGCAGTTGCTTGCCGGGGTGGCCCCACATGAAGCCGAGGTAGGCCCGGTGGGTGGCGCGCCGCTGCCACCAGTCGCCGGGCATCTTCGACACCAGCGCCTGCTTGCCGTGCACGACCTCGTCGTGGGAGATCGGCAGGACGTAGTTCTCGCTGTAGGCGTACACCATCGAGAACGTCATCTCGTGGTGGTGGTACTTGCGGTGCACCGGCTCGTGCGCGATGTACTCCAGCGAATCGTGCATCCAGCCCATGTTCCACTTCAGCCCGAAGCCGAGCCCGCCGGTGCCGGTCGGCCGGGTCCCGACGGTCTCCTTCTGCCAGGCCTGCTGGAACGCGAAACGCGCCGCCTCCACCTCGTGCCGCTGGT